>NZ_JBWKAW010000002.1:0-477095 GCF_056437345.1 Kitasatospora sp. NPDC042419 | reverse complement strand
CGTCGTTTCGTAGCGGGGACAGGATTTGAACCTGCGACCTCTGGGTTATGAGCCCAGCGAGCTACCGAGCTGCTCCACCCCGCGTCGGTGAACACGACCCTACGCGACTTCGGCCGGGAACCCTAATCGGTTTCCCGCCCGCCCCCCGCGGGAGGCGGAAACACCGAAGGACCCGGAGGCTTGATGCCTCCGGGCCCTTCGTTTCGTAGCGGGGACAGGATTTGAACCTGCGACCTCTGGGTTATGAGCCCAGCGAGCTACCGAGCTGCTCCACCCCGCGTCGGTGAACACGACGTTACGCGACATCGGCCGGGAAACCTAATCGCTCTCCCCCGGCCCACGGAGAACCCCCACCCGGAGCGCCCGGAACACGCCCGGAACTCCCGGAACGCCGCAGGGCGGCCACCCCGTGAGGGGTGACCGCCCTGCGGTCCAACCGTGGACTCAGCCGGTGTACGGGCCGTAGTCGTAGTCGTCCAGCGGCACCGCCTGGCCGGAGCCGGCGCCGAAGGGCGACAGGTCGTAGTCGTCGTAGCCGACGGCCGAGTACATCGCGGCCTTGGCCTCCTCGGTCGGCTCGACCCGGATGTTGCGGTAGCGGGGCAGACCCGTACCGGCCGGGATGAGCTTACCCAGGATGACGTTCTCCTTGAGGCCCAGCAGCGGGTCCGACTTGGCGTGGATCGCCGCGTCGGTGAGGACCCGGGTCGTCTCCTGGAAGGAGGCGGCCGACAGCCAGGACTCGGTGGCCAGCGAGGCCTTGGTGATACCCATCAGCTGCGGACGGCCGGAGGCGGGGTGACCGCCCTCGGACACCACACGACGGTTCTCCTGCTCGAAGCGGCCGCGCTCGACGAGCTCGCCCGGGAGCAGCTCGGCGTCGCCCGACTCGATGATCGTCACGCGGCGGAGCATCTGCCGGATGATGATCTCGATGTGCTTGTCGTGGATCGACACACCCTGCGAGTTGTAGACCTTCTGGACCTCGGCGACCAGGTGGATCTGGACGGCGCGCTGGCCCATGATGCGCAGGACGTCGTGCGGGTTGGTGGCACCCATGGTCAGCTTCTGGCCGACCTCGACCGCCTCGCCCTCGCCGACCAGCAGCTTCACACGCTTCGAGACCGGGTAGGCGATCTCGTCGGTGCCGTCGTCCGGGGTGATGACGATCTTGCGGGTCTTCTCGGTGTCCTCGATGCGGACGCGGCCCTGCGCCTCCGAGATCGGGGCCACACCCTTGGGGGTACGGGCCTCGAAGAGCTCGACGACACGCGGCAGACCCTGGGTGATGTCGTCACCGGCCACACCACCGGTGTGGAAGGTACGCATGGTCAGCTGGGTACCGGGCTCACCGATGGACTGGGCGGCGATGATGCCGACCGCCTCACCGATGTCGACCAGCTTGCCGGTGGCCAGCGAGCGGCCGTAGCAGAA
The DNA here is from genome assembly GCF_056437345.1 of Kitasatospora sp. NPDC042419. Taxonomy (NCBI): domain Bacteria; kingdom Bacillati; phylum Actinomycetota; class Actinomycetes; order Kitasatosporales; family Streptomycetaceae; genus Kitasatospora; species Kitasatospora sp. NPDC042419. The sequence goes on along the minus strand of NZ_JBWKAW010000002.1, from coordinate 475,661 downwards.
GGCACAGGTGCCGACGGCCGACTCACAGGTCAGGATCGAGCGGGTCTTGACCTCGCTGATGCCGTGGCGGATCAGCTCGTCGATCAGCACGTCACCGAGGTCGGTGTTGGCGGTGGCAAGGAGCTTGCCGTCCACCGTGATGTCCTCGGCGAGCATGCGGGCGTAGACGCTGGTCTCGACGTCGTCCGTCTTGCGCAGCACGCCGTCGGCGCCCACGTTGCCGATGGCGAGCTTCAGGCCGCGCTCGGTGCCGCAGTCCTCCTCGCGAATGATGACGTCCTGGGAGACGTCGACCAGACGACGGGTGAGGTAGCCGGAGTCGGCGGTACGGAGGGCGGTGTCCGCGAGGCCCTTACGGGCACCGTGGGTGGAGATGAAGTACTCCAGCACGGAGAGACCCTCACGGAACGACGCCTTGATGGGGCGCGCGATGGTCTCGTTCTTCGCGTTGGACACCAGACCACGCATACCGGCGATCTGGCGCATCTGCATCATGTTTCCACGAGCACCCGAGTCGACCATCATGAAGATGGGGTTCGTCTTCGGGAAGTTCGCGGCCATGGCGTCGGCGACCTCGTTGGTCGCCTGGGTCCAGATGCCGACGAGCTCCTGCTTGCGCTCGTTGTCGGTGATCAGACCGCGCTCGTACTGCTTCTGGACCTTCTCCGCCTTCGCCTCGTAGCCCTCCAGGATGGCGGGCTTGCTCGGCGGGACGATGACGTCCGAGATCGAGACGGTGACACCGGAACGGGTCGACCAGTGGAAACCGGACGCCTTCAGGTTGTCCAGGGTCGCCGCGACGGTGACCTTGGGGTAGCGCTCGGCCAGGTCGTTGACGATCGCGGAGAGCTGCTTCTTGCCCACCTCGTAGTCGACGAACGGGTAGTCCTCGGGCAGCAGCTCGTTGAAGAGCGCGCGGCCCAGGGTGGTCTTCAGGCGGAAGGACTCGCCCTCGAACCAGCTGGTCTGGCCGTCCTCGTCCAGCGGCGGGGTCCAGCCGCGCGGCGGGACGGTGCCGATGGGCAGGCGCAGCTCGATCGGGGCCTGGACGTCCAGCTCGCGGGCGTCGAAGGCCATGATCGCCTCGGCGGTCGACGAGAAGGTGCGGCCCTCGCCCTTCACGTTGTCGCGGTCCGAGGTCAGGAAGAACAGACCGAGCACCATGTCCTGGGTCGGCATGGTGACGGGGCGACCGTCGGCCGGCTTCAGGATGTTGTTCGAGGACAGCATCAGGATGCGGGCCTCGGCCTGCGCCTCCGCGGAGAGCGGCAGGTGGACGGCCATCTGGTCACCGTCGAAGTCCGCGTTGAACGCGGTGCAGACGAGCGGGTGGATCTGGATGGCCTTGCCCTCGACCAGCTGCGGCTCGAAGGCCTGGATGCCGAGGCGGTGCAGGGTGGGCGCACGGTTCAGCAGCACCGGGTGCTCGGCGATGACCTCTTCGAGGACGTCCCACACGACCGGGCGGGCGCGCTCGACCATGCGCTTGGCCGACTTGATGTTCTGCGCGTGGTTCAGGTCGACCAGGCGCTTCATCACGAACGGCTTGAAGAGCTCCAGCGCCATGGCCTTGGGCAGACCGCACTGGTGCAGCTTGAGCTGCGGGCCGACGACGATGACCGAACGGGCCGAGTAGTCGACTCGCTTGCCGAGCAGGTTCTGGCGGAAACGACCCTGCTTGCCCTTCAGCATGTCGCTGAGGGACTTCAGCGGGCGGTTGCCCGGGCCGGTGACCGGCCGGCCGCGGCGGCCGTTGTCGAACAGCGCGTCGACGGCCTCCTGGAGCATGCGCTTCTCGTTGTTCACGATGATCTCGGGCGCACCGAGGTCGAGAAGCCGCTTCAGGCGGTTGTTGCGGTTGATGACGCGGCGGTACAGGTCGTTCAGGTCGGAGGTCGCGAAGCGGCCACCGTCCAGCTGCACCATCGGACGCAGGTCCGGCGGGATGACCGGGACGCAGTCCAGCACCATGCCGTTGGGCTTGTTGGTGGTCTGCAGGAACGCGGAGACGACCTTGAGGCGCTTGAGCGCACGGGTCTTCTTCTGGCCCTTGCCGGTGCGGATGATCTCGCGCAGGCGCTCGGACTCCTCCGCCAGGTCGAAGGTCTCCAGGCGGTCCTTGAGGGCCGCCGCGCCCATCGAGCCGGAGAAGTAGGTGCCGAAGCGGTCGCGCAGCTCGCGGTAGAGCAGCTCGTCGCCCTCCAGGTCCTGGACCTTGAGGTTCTTGAAGCGGGCCCACACCTCGTCGAGGCGGTCGAGCTCGCGCTGCGCGCGGTCGCGCAGCTGCTTCATCTCGCGCTCGGCGCCCTCGCGCACCTTGCGGCGCACGTCGGCCTTGGCGCCCTCGGCCTCCAGCTCGGCCAGGTCGGTCTCGGCCTTCTTGGCGCGGGCCTCCAGGTCGGAGTCGCGACGGTTCTCGATCTGCTGGCGCTCGACCGAGACGTGCGCCTCCAGGGACGGCAGGTCGCGCTGGCGGCGCTCGTCGTCGACCCAGGTGATCATGTAGGCGGCGAAGTAGATGACCTTCTCGAGGTCCTTCGGCGCCAGGTCCAGCAGGTAGCCGAGGCGGGACGGCACACCCTTGAAGTACCAGATGTGGGTGACCGGGGCGGCCAGCTCGATGTGGCCCATCCGCTCGCGGCGCACCTTGGCGCGGGTCACCTCGACGCCGCAGCGCTCACAGATGATGCCCTTGAAGCGGACGCGCTTGTACTTGCCGCAGTAGCACTCCCAGTCCCGGGTGGGGCCGAAGATCTTCTCGCAGAAGAGCCCGTCCTTTTCCGGCTTCAGGGTGCGGTAGTTGATGGTCTCCGGCTTCTTGACCTCGCCGTGCGACCACTGGCGGATGTCGTCGGCGGTGGCCAGGCCGATGCGGAGCTCGTCGAAGAAGTTGACGTCAAGCACTGGTCGTCAAGCCCTCTTTCGTAAGTCGAGAGTCGTTCATGTGGTCTGAGGGGGGCCTGGGGGCGGGCCGGCCCGGTAGCGGGCCGGCCCAGCCTCCGTCAGACCTCTTCGACGCTGCTCGGCTCGCGCCGGGACAGGTCGATGCCGAGCTCCTCGGCGGCGCGGAACACGTCCTCGTCGGAGTCCCGCATCTCGATGGACTGGCCGTCCGAGGACAGCACCTCCACGTTGAGGCAGAGCGACTGCATTTCCTTGATGAGGACCTTGAAGGACTCGGGAATGCCGGGCTCGGGGATGTTCTCGCCCTTGACGATGGCCTCGTAGACCTTCACGCGGCCGAGAACGTCGTCGGACTTGATGGTGAGGAGCTCCTGCAGCGCGTAGGCCGCGCCGTATGCCTCAAGGGCCCACACCTCCATCTCACCGAAGCGCTGACCACCGAACTGCGCCTTACCACCGAGCGGCTGCTGGGTGATCATCGAGTACGGGCCGGTCGAGCGGGCGTGCAGCTTGTCGTCGACCAGGTGGTGCAGCTTGAGGATGTACATGTAGCCGACCGAGATCGGCATCGGGAACGGCTCGCCGGAGCGGCCGTCGTACAGCCGGGCCTTGCCGGTGGAGTTCACCAGGCGCTCACCGTCACGGGTGAGGGTGGTGTGGTCCAGCAGACCGGTGATCTCGTCCTCGCGGGCGCCGTCGAAGACCGGGGTGGCGAGGTTGGTGCCGCCCTCGACCGCGTCGGCGCCGATCGCCTGGAGGCGCTGGGCCCACTCGTCGGCGAGGCCGGAGACGTCCCAGCCCTGCTTGGCGAGCCAGCCCAGGTGGATCTCCAGGACCTGTCCCGGGTTCATTCGGGACGGGACACCCAGCGGGTTCAGGATGATGTCGACCGGGGTGCCGTCCTCCAGGAACGGCATGTCCTCGACCGGCAGGATCTTGGAGATGACACCCTTGTTGCCGTGGCGGCCGGCGAGCTTGTCACCGTTGGTGATCTTGCGCTTCTGGGCCACGTAGACGCGGACCAGCTGGTTGACGCCCGGGGGCAGCTCGTCGCCCTCTTCGCGGTCGAAGACGCGGACGCCGATGACCTTGCCGGACTCACCGTGCGGCACCTTCAGCGAGGTGTCGCGGACCTCGCGGGCCTTCTCACCGAAGATCGCGCGGAGCAGGCGCTCCTCCGGGGTCAGCTCGGTCTCGCCCTTCGGGGTGACCTTGCCGACCAGGATGTCGCCGGTGACGACGTCGGCGCCGATGCGGATGATGCCGCGCTCGTCGAGGTCGGCGAGGACCTCCTCGGAGACGTTCGGGATGTCCCGGGTGATCTCCTCGGGGCCGAGCTTGGTGTCACGGGCGTCGACCTCGTGCTCCTCGATGTGGATCGAGGAGAGGACGTCGTCCTGCACGAGGCGCTGCGACAGGATGATCGCGTCCTCGTAGTTGTGACCCTCCCACGACATGAACGCCACGAGCAGGTTCTTGCCGAGGGCCATCTCGCCCTCGTCGGTGCACGGGCCGTCGGCCAGCACCTGGTTGGCCTCGACCCGGGCGCCCTCGTCCACGAGCACCTTCTGGTTGAAGGCGGTGCCCTGGTTGGAGCGGGTGAACTTGGCGGCGCGGTACGTGGTGTACGTGCCGTCGTCGTTGGCCACGGTGACGTAGTCGGCCGAGACCTCCTGGACGACACCCGGCTTCTCGGCGGTGATGACGTCCGCGGCGTCGACGGCGCAGCGGTACTCCATGCCGGTGCCGACCAGCGGGGCCTCGCTCTTCAGCAGCGGCACCGCCTGGCGCATCATGTTCGAGCCCATGAGCGCGCGGTTGGCGTCGTCGTGCTCGAGGAACGGGATCATGGCGGTCGCGACCGACACCATCTGGCGCGGCGAGACGTCCATGTAGTCGATCTCGGTGCCCGGGATGTAGTCGATCTCGCCGCCACGGCGGCGGACCAGGACACGCGGCTCGGCGAAGGTCAGCTCCGCCGTCAGCGGGGCGTTGGCCTGCGCGATGACGTAGCGGTCCTCCTCGTCGGCCGTGAGGTAGTCGACCTGCTCGGTGACGACACCCTCGATGACCTTGCGGTACGGGGTCTCGATGAAACCGAACGCGTTGACCCGGCCGTACGAGGCCAGCGACCCGATCAGACCGATGTTCGGGCCTTCGGGGGTCTCGATCGGACACATGCGGCCGTAGTGCGAGGGGTGCACGTCACGGACCTCGAAGCCGGCGCGCTCACGGGAGAGACCACCGGGACCGAGGGCGGACAGACGGCGCTTGTGGGTCAGGCCCGACAGCGGGTTCGTCTGGTCCATGAACTGCGACAGCTGGCTGGTGCCGAAGAACTCCTTGATGGAGGCGACGACCGGCCGGATGTTGATCAGGGTCTGCGGCGTGATCGCCTCGACGTCCTGGGTCGTCATGCGCTCGCGCACGACGCGCTCCATACGGGCGAGACCCGTACGGACCTGGTTCTGGATGAGCTCGCCCACGTTGCGCAGGCGGCGGTTGCCGAAGTGGTCGATGTCGTCGACCTCGACCACGATGTCGCGGCCGGTCTCGTCACTCCACTCGACCTCGCCGGCGTGCAGCTTCACCAGGTACTTGATCGCACCGATGATGTCGGGCTCGGTGAGCACGCCGGAGTCCAGCGACTCGGCGTTGCCGAGCTTGCGGTTCACCTTGTAGCGGCCGACCTTGGCGAGGTCGTAGCGCTTCGGGTTGAAGTACAGGTTCTCCAGCAGCGTCTGCGCGGCCTCGCGCGTCGGCGGCTCGCCCGGGCGCAGCTTGCGGTAGATGTCCAGCAGCGCGTCGTCCTGGCCCTGGGTGTGGTCCTTCTCCAGGGTGGCGCGCATCGACTCGTACTCGCCGAACTCCTCGAGAATCATCTCGTTGGTCCAGCCGAGCGCCTTGAGCAGCACGGTGACGGACTGCTTGCGCTTGCGGTCGATGCGGACGCCGACCATGTCGCGCTTGTCGATCTCCATCTCCAGCCAGGCACCACGCGAGGGGATGACCTTGCAGGAGTAGATGTCCTTGTCGGACACCTTGTCCAGGGTGGAGTCGAAGTACACACCCGGGGAGCGGACGAGCTGCGAGACGACGACACGCTCGGTGCCGTTGATCACGAACGTGCCCTTGTGGGTCATGAGCGGGAAATCGCCCATGAAGACCGTCTGAGACTTGATCTCACCGGTCTCGTTGTTGGTGAACTCGGCCGTGACGAAGAGCGGGGCCGCGAACGTGAAGTCGCGGTCCTTGCACTCGTCAATCGAGTTCTTCGGCGGCTCGAAACGGTGGTCGCGGAAGGTCAGCGACATCGACCCACTGAAGTCCTCGATCGGCGAGATCTCCTCGAAGATCTCCTCCAGACCGGACTTGGTGGGGACGTCCTGACCACTCTCCAACGCCGCCTCGACCCGGGACTTCCAGGCCGCATTGCCGAGCAGCCAGTCAAAGCTCTCGGTCTGCAGGGCGAGGAGGTTCGGGACCTCGAGGGGCTCCTTGATCTTCGCGAACGAGACGCGGAGCGGGGCGGTGGATGCGGCGGAATTGTTCGAGGCGTTGCGCGGCGCGGCCAAGAGGGGGGTCCTTCCGAGGGCTCGGAGCTCACTACGCGCGTACCAGCCGGGCCTGCTTGGGCTTGGTCCCGCCTCCCTCGCCACTGGCCTCTGCCGGGAGTGAAACCCCAGGTCAGAGCCGCTTTGCGGAGGCGATGCCAGACCCCTTCAGGGCAACGCAAACTCCGGGCGACGAGTCACGGAGCAGCTAACAGGCAGCGCAAAGGGACAGTGTAGCCAATGGCGACACTGCTGTCCAGCTCTGATTCGGAGACCGAATCGGAGACTCCTCCCGGTAGCCGTCGGACGCGAACGTCCGACGGGTACTGCATCGGCCCGGACTCGCCGGGCCCACGACTCACGTGGAGTCACTTCCCGCCGGAGCCACTGGTTATGCATCCAGCGGCGGACCAACCGGGGCGGACTCGCGCCTTGAGAATCGCGCGCCCTGCCTGGTTCGTCAAGGGCCCGCCTCCGGCTGCGGACCTCGACCCGTTCATCGGCCCCGGCCGCCCCGGCGTTACAGAAGCCGTGGTGGGAGCCACAGGCGATGACAGCGATCACCATACCCGCCCGCACCGACAGTGCCGAGTGGACGTTCGGCCACTCCGGTGTACGTCCCGCCCGGCCGGCCGCGTCACGGGCCTGCGGGCCCACCAGGAGCCGGGAACGCGAAAAGGCCGGGCCGACCACCCGCAAGGGTGATCGGCCCGGCCTCAGGCCCCCTCAGAGGAGGGGGCGCGAGATCACTTGACGGTGACCTTGGCGCCGGCACCCTCGAGGGCGGCCTTGGCCTTCTCGGCAACGTCCTTGGCAACCTTCTCCAGGACCTTGGCACCAGCGGTGTCAACGAGGTCCTTGGCCTCCTTCAGGCCGAGGGAGGTCAGGGTGCGCACCTCCTTGATGACCTGGATCTTCTTGTCGCCGGCACCCTCGAGGATGACGTCGAACTCGTCCTGCTCCTCGACGGCCTCAGCGGCGGCGGTCGGACCGGCGATGCCGGCGACGGCGACCGGAGCGGCAGCGGTGACGTCGAACTTCTCCTCGAAGGCCTTCACGAAGGCAGCGAGCTCGATGAGGGTGAGCTCCTCGAACTGCGCGAGCAGCTCGTCCTGGGTCAGCTTCGCCATGATGGCGTCCTTCCACTAAATCGGCAGGTGGTGCCGGATGTACGGGTTGGGCGGGCACGGGCCCGCAGCGAGGCGTGAGCCTGCCGAACTACTCGGCGGCCTCGTCCTCGGCGGCGGGAGCCGGCGTACCGGCACCGCCCTGCTCGACCTTGTCGCGCAGCGCGTCCACAGTGCGGACGAGCTTCGACGGCAGGGCCTGGAAGAGCGCGGCAGCCTGGGACTGCTTGGCCTTCAGGGCACCCGCCAGCTTGGCGAGCAGCACCTCGCGGGACTCGAGGTCCGCGAGCTTCTTGATCTCGTCGGCGGTAAGCGCCTTACCGTCAAGGACACCGCCCTTGATGACGAGAGCGGGGTTCTCCTTGGCGAAGTCACGCAGAGCCTTCGCCGACTCCACCGGGTCACCGGTGACGAAGGCGACAGCCGTCGGACCGGCGAACAGGTCGTCGAGCTCAGTGATCCCGACCTCGTTGGCCGCGATCTTGGTCAGCGTGTTCTTCACCACGGCGTACTGGGCGTTCTCACCCAGCGAGCGACGCAGGGTCTTGACCTGCTTCACCGTGAGACCGCGGTACTCGGTCAGCACCGCCGCGTTCGAGCCACGGAAAAGCTCCGTGATCTCGGCGACGGCAGCAGCCTTGTCGGGCCTAGCCATAGGCTTACGCCTCCTTCCGTGATGTCGAAGTCCGGCCGACCGCGAAAGTCGACCATTCGGCCGTGGACCACCGGACGGAAGGAAACCCTGCGGAAAATGCAGATGAGCCCCGGTGCGCAGGCGCACGGGGCTCAGTTCGACCTCGACGGGCGCGTGCACGGGGCACGCGGACCGGAAGTCCAAGCTCCAAACAATCCTGCGCGGGCCGCCTGCGCACGAGGCACAGGTCCTTCGGTCACCCACCCCCTTGCGGGAGCACGGCGACAACCAGCGGTCTTTGGCTTCCGACACAGTAGCCGGGCGCCGCCGTCCGGGGCAAATCGCCCACCTGCCCGAAGCCCCCCGCGGGCGCGGCGCCCCGCCGGCCCGGCGCGGCCGGGGGCTCAGCGGGCCAGCGGGGAGGTGCTCCGGACGCCCGTGTCCACGGTGTCCGCCTCGGCCGGCGCCTGCACCGAGAGCGCCCCGCCCGGGTCGGTGTAGAGCACCGAGTCGTCCACCCGGCCGCTCGCGCCCGTCCCGGTCCGCTGCAGCCGGACCAGCTGGTCCTTGTCGTTCAGCCAGAGGTCCAGGGTGAGCGAGGCCGAGCCGCCGGGCGCGAGCGCGGCCTGCAGGCCGTCCCGGCGGGCCTGGCCGAGCTGGGTCTGGGCCGCCGCGTAGCGCGCGGCGTCGGTGACGGCCCGGTAGTGCTCCACCGTGCCGTCCTCGAACCTCTCCTCGCCGACGTACTGCGCGGTGACCCCGTCGGCGGTCGCGGCGGCCAGCGCCACCACCGGGTTGAGCAGGTCGATCAGCCCCGCGTACGGGATCTCCCGGTGCCCGTCCGGGCCGGGCGCCCCGGCGAACCGCTCCCAGTGCCGCCCGCCCAGCCGGGCCGCGGTGGCGGCGTCCCCGCCCTGGTAGGCGACGGTGTCCACGACGATCAGCTGCTCGGCGTCGGCCGGAGTGGACCGCTTGACCTGGAACGCGGTCTTCGGCTGCCAGAACAGCGGGCCCGAGCCCGCGTCGGCGCCCAGCCGGTAGCTCACCTTCGCCCGGCGGGCGGTCTGCATGGCCAGCTGCGCGGAGAGCAGCACCCCGTGCGGCGAGCGGTCGGTCGGCTTGGCCGGCCAGGTCGGCGAGGCGCTGCTCGGGGTCGGCGTCGCGGCGCCGGAGGCGGTCGGCTTCGGCGCCGGGCCGTCGGACCCTCCGCACCCGGTCAGGCCGCCCGCCAGCACCGCGACGGCCACCACCGCCGCCAGCCGCTGCCGCACCGCCATCCCCGCCTCCGCTTCACACCGGTTCCCCGCCCGGCGGTCCCGTTCACCGGGCCGCCCGCTCCCCGCCACCTTGCCACCCGGCGCGCGCGCACCCGGCGGCGCCCCCCTGCGGCGCGGCGTCAGCCGACCGGGACGGCGGCGGGCGACGGCTCCGCGGTCGGGGACGACTCCGCGGCCGGGGACGGTTCCGCGGTCGGCTCGGTGGCCTCGGCGACCTCCGTCGTGGTCACCACCGCGCCGGCGGTGCCCTGGACGGTGCACCGTACCCGGAGCAGCCGGTCCCCGGGCGCCACCCAGAAGTCGTAGCCGAGGGCCGTGACCCCCCGCTGCCGGTAGTAGCCGAGCACCTCGGCCAGCCGCTCGGGGCCCAGCCCCTGGTCGGCGGCGAAGAAGTCCTCCACCGGCGCGGTGCCCCGGTAGTGGGCCACCGTCCCGCCGTTCAGCTGCTCGCCGCCGAGCGAGGTGAGCTTGCCGGCCAGCGCCATCGCGTGCGCCGGGCCGCCGGGGTTGGAGACCAGTCCGGTCATCCACCCGCCGGCCCAGCCGGCCGTGCCGGCGGCGGCCGCGCGTGGGTCCAGCGACTCGACCCCGGCCCGCTCCGCGCGCTTCGGCGCCGCGCCCGGGTAGCCGAGGTCCAGGACACCGTCCCGGCCGCGCAGCAGGCCGGTGCCCAGTTCGTCGGTGACGGTCAGCTCGGCCGTGTCGCGGGCGCCCCAGGAGACCGTGCCGGTCGCGCTCCGCCGCCCGGCCGGCCCCTCCTCGACCACCTGGACCTGTGCGCCGCCGACGTCGTCCAGCCGCTGGGCGGCGGACAGCAGCACCTCGCGGGGCGGCCGGACGGTGGGGCGGCCGCTGTCCGGGGTGCGCTCCCCCGAGACGGCCAGCACACTGCACGCGGTGAGGCCGGCGGCGAGCAGCAGGAGGGCCGCCCCCTTGGCGGCGGGGCGAGGGGCGGACGGCACGGCACACTCCGGCGGTCGGGCTGGTGGCGGCCCCGGTCGGGGCGCGTGATCGGTCCGGCCGAGCGTACGACGGACCGGTCGACAGTTCCCCCCTGCAGGGGTCTCGATCGGGAAACGACGGCGGGCCCGCACCCCCGGCGAAGGGGGTGCGGGCCCGCCGTACGGACTGCGGCTGCGATCAGAGCGCGGCCGGGTCCTCCTCGACGAGGAGGTTCCGGGTGCGGTTCGGGTCCACCGGGATGCCGGGGCCGATGGTGGTGGAGATCGCGGTCTTCTTGATGTAGCGGCCCTTGGCGGCGGACGGCTTGGCGCGGAGCACCTCGTCCAGCGCGGCGGCGTAGTTCTCGACCAGCTGCTCGTCGGTGAAGGAGGCCTTACCGATGATGAAGTGCAGGTTCGAGTGCTTGTCGACGCGGAACTCGATCTTGCCGCCCTTGATGTCGTTGACAGCCTTGGCGACATCGGGGGTGACGGTGCCGGTCTTCGGGTTCGGCATCAGGCCACGGGGACCGAGCACGCGGCCGAGGCGGCCGACCTTGCCCATGAGGTCCGGGGTGGCGACGACGGCGTCGAAGTCCAGCTTGCCCTTGGCGACCTCGTCGATGAGCTCGTCGGCACCGACGATGTCGGCGCCAGCAGCACGCGCGGCCTCGGCACGCTCGCCGGTCGCGAAGACCAGGACCCGAGCGGTCTTACCGGTGCCGTGCGGGAGGATCACGGTGCTGCGGACCATCTGGTCGGCCTTGCGCGGGTCGACGCCCAGACGCATGGCGACCTCGACGGTGCCGTCGAACTTGGTGGTGCTGGTCGCCTTGGCGAGGCGGATGGCCTCAAGCGGGGCGTAGAGGCGGTCGCGGTCGACCTGGGCGTCCGCGGCCTTCAGAGCCTTGCTGCGCTTCACTGCTGCTCCTGAATGGTGATGGGAGTCGTGGTGTCACGGGCCTGCGCAGGCCCTACCACAGGGACGAAAGGGGCTGATCAGCCTTCGACGGTGATGCCCATCGACCGGGCGGTGCCGGCGATGATCTTCGACGCGGCGTCCAGGTCGTTGGCGTTCAGGTCGGGGAGCTTGACCGTGGCGATCTCGCGGACCTGGGCGGCCGTGAGCTTGGCGACCTTGGTCTTGTGCGGCTCGGCCGAGCCCTTGTCGACACCCGCAGCCTTCAGGATGAGGCGCGCGGCCGGCGGCGTCTTCGTGATGAAGGTGAAGGTGCGGTCCTCGTAGACCGTGATCTCCACCGGCACGATCATGCCGCGCTGCGACTCGGTCGCAGCGTTGTAGGCCTTGCAGAACTCCATGATGTTGACGCCGTGCTGGCCCAGCGCGGGGCCGACCGGCGGCGCGGGGTTGGCCGCACCGGCGTTGATCTGGAGCTTGATGAGCCCCGTGACCTTCTTCTTCTTGGGAGGCATGTCTCTCCGGGTCCTTCCGAGAGGTGATTGCTGGTGCGTGCGGAACCGGGGCGACACCCGGTCGCCAGCACACACATCGGACCAGGCTAACGCTTCTGCGCCGCTGGACCAAAACGGATCCGGGGCAGGGCTCTCGACCCTGCCCCGGATCCGGAGACCGTGGGACTAGTTCTTCTGGATCTGGTCGAAGGAGAGCTCGACCGGGGTCTCCCGGCCGAAGATCTCCACCAGGCCCTTGACCTTCTTCGAGTCGGGGTTGATCTCGTTGATGGTCGCCTGCAGCGTGGCGAACGGACCGTCGGTGACGGTGACCGAGTCGCCGACCTCGAAGTCGAGCACCTGGATCTCGCTGGGCTTGACCGGGGAGGGCTTGCCGGCCTCCTTGGCCGCCTGGCGCTCGACGTCCGGGGCGAGCATCTTGACGACCTCGTCCAGCGTCAGCGGGTACGGGTCGTAGGCGTTGCCGACGAAGCCGGTGACGCCGGGGGTGTTGCGGACGACGCCCCAGGACTCCGGGGTGAGGTCCATGCGCACCAGGACGTAGCCGGGGAGCTTGTTCTGGCGGATGGTCTTGCGGTCGCCGTTCTTGATCTGGACGACCTCTTCCTGCGGCACCTCGGCCTGGAAGATGTACTCCTCGACGTTGAGCGAGACGGCGCGCTGCTCCAGGTTCTGCTTCACCCGGTTCTCGTAGCCGGCGTAGGTGTGGATCACGTACCACTCGCCCGGCATGAACCGCAGGTCCTCGCGGAACTTGGCGACCGGGTCGACCTCGACGGCCTCCTCGGCCTCGGCCTCGACGGCGTCCTCGTCCTCGGTCTCGTCCTCGGCGGCGGCCTCGGACTCCTCGTCGGACTCCTCGTGCAGCGCGGCCTCCTCGGCCGGCTCACCGGCCTCGGCCTCGTCGTACGCCTCGACCTCGTCCTCGTCGCCGTCCGCGGCGTCCACGATCTGCTCGGCGGCCTCGACGTCGTCAGCCAGCTCGGCCGCGTCCGGCTCGGCGGCGACATCCGCCTCGCGGACGGTCTCGTCGGCGTCGTACAGGGGGGACTCAGACACGGTGGCTGCTTCTTTCCTGGAGATGGTGAAGGTGGCGCGCTCCGTGGCGGTACCGGCGCCGCTCCGCTCTCGCGGGCGCCGGAAGTTCGCCTCGGAGACTTCAACAGTACCGAGTCAACGGTAGCGGCCCCGTACCTCCGACGCAGACAGCTCGACCCGGGCCGAGGACCGGCCCGGGTCGGGAAGCTGTTTCAAAGGTGCGGCAGCCCTGTCAGCCGAAGATCCAGAGGGCCAGCTTGGAGAAGCCGTAGTCGAGGCCGGAGACGAAGGCCATCATGACCACGACGAACACGACCACGACGGTGGTGTAGTTGACGAGCTGGCTGCGCGTGGGCCAGACGACCTTGCGCAGCTCGGCGATGATCTGGCGGTAGAACAGCGCGAGCCGGGCGAAGGGGCCCTTCTTGCCGCGCTTGCCGGACTTCTTCTCGCCAGAGCGCTTGCGGCGCGACTCGCCCTCGGCGGGCGTGGTCTCGGCAGCGCCGTCGGCCCCCTCGGGGTTGCCGCTCTCAGGCGTTGCGGTGGAGCCCGTGGTCTCCGTCACTCGTCCTCACCTGAATCCGGGTCCTGCCGAGCATCACCTGCGTACCCGGTAGGGCACGAGCGGCCGGCTAAAGCGGTGCTGTTCGGTGCCCTCTCCGCATCAAGCCCGCTCGCTCTTCGGAGCGAACGGGCTGAGTACGGATCAAGCAGCAGGGCAAGAGGGACTTGAACCCCCAACCGCCGGTTTTGGAGACCGGTGCTCTACCAATTGAGCTATTGCCCTACGGAGCTTTTCGGCTCCAGTAGCGACCACCAACCTACCGTATCTCCCGCCGCTGTAGGTACAGGTGGCGAGGGCTCCGGTCCGTTCGGTGTCCGTCGAGCAGTGAGTGTACGTGGTCGGGGGGTGTTTGGTCGAACCTCTTCTTTCCGGGCCGCCATCCGGACGGTCCCGTACATATCGTGAAACCGCCATGCCCGGGCCGTATCCCGTCTGCGACCATGCAGGCATGAGCGCTTCCACCCCGCAGCCCGACAGTTCCGTCCGCCCCGCCGACCGGCGCGTCTCCGCCCGGATCGGGGCGATCGCCGAGTCCGCCACCCTCGCCGTGGACGCCAAGGCCAAGGCCCTCAAGGCGGCCGGTCGCCCGGTCATCGGCTTCGGCGCCGGCGAGCCGGACTTCCCGACCCCGGACTACATCGTCGAGACGGCCGTCGAGGCCTGCCGCGACCCGAGGAACCACCGCTACACCCCGGCCGGCGGCCTGCCGGAGCTGAAGGAGGCGATCGTCACCAAGACGCTGCGCGACTCCGGCTACCAGGTGGACGCCTCCCAGGTGCTGGTGACCAACGGCGGCAAGCAGGCGATCTACGAGGCGTTCGCGGCGATCCTGGACCCGGGCGACGAGGTCATCGTCCCGGCCCCGTACTGGACCACCTACCCGGAGTCGATCCAGCTGGCCGGCGGTGTGCCGGTGGAGGTCGTGACCGACGAGACCACCGGCTACAAGGTCTCGGTCGAGCAGCTGGAGGCCGCCCGCACCGAGAACACCAAGGTGGTGCTCTTCGTCTCGCCGTCCAACCCGACCGGCGCGGTGTACACCCGGGCCGAGGCCGAGGCGATCGGCCGCTGGGCGCTGGAGCACGGCCTCTGGGTGCTCACCGACGAGATCTACGAGCACCTGGTCTACGGCGACGCCGAGTTCACCTCGCTGCCGGCCCTCCTCCCCGAGCTGGCCGACAAGACCATCGTGGTCAACGGGGTCGCCAAGACCTACGCGATGACCGGCTGGCGGGTGGGCTGGGTGATCGGCCCCAAGGACGTCGTCAAGGCCGCGACCAACCTGCAGTCGCACGCCACCTCGAACGTCTCCAACGTCGCGCAGCGCGCCGCGATCGCCGCCGTCTCCGGCGACCTCTCCGCCGTGCACGAGATGCGCACCGCCTTCGACCGCCGCCGCCGGACCATCGTGCGGATGCTCAACGAGATCGACGGCGTGGTCTGCCCCGAGCCCGAGGGCGCCTTCTACGTCTACCCGTCCGTCAAGGGCCTGCTGGGCAAGGAGATCCGCGGCAAGCGCCCGCAGACCTCCGGCGAGCTGGCCGCGCTGATCCTGGACGAGGCCGAGGTCGCGGTCGTCCCCGGCGAGGCCTTCGGCACCCCGGGCTACCTGCGCTTCTCCTACGCGCTGGGCGACGCCGACCTGGCCGAGGGCGTGGGCCGGATCCAGAAGCTGCTCGCCGAGGCCCGCGACTGACGGCGCAGGCTCCCCGGACCGCCCCCTTTTCACCCCTTCGGGGGATGTGAAGGGGGCGGTTCCCGTCCGGGCCCTCCGTACGGCAGGATTCGTGAATGGAACGCCTGCTGAACCCGCGAGACGTCAGGGACCTGCCCAAGGCCCACCTGCACCTGCACTTCACCGGCTCGATGCGCCCGGCCACCCTGCTGGAACTGGCCGACAAGCACGGCGTCCGGCTGCCGGAGGCGCTCAGCTCCGGCGAGCCGCCGAAGCTCCGGGCCACCGACGAACGCGGCTGGTTCCGCTTCCAGCGCCTCTACGACACGGCCCGCTCGGTGCTCCGGGACGAGGACGACATCCGCCGGCTGGTCCTGGAGACCGCCGAGGACGAGCGGCGGGACGGCTCGCGCTGGCTGGAGATCCAGGTCGACCCGACCTCCTACGCGCCCCTGCTCGGCGGCCTGATCCCCGCTCTGGAGCTGATCCTGGACGCCGTCGAGCAGGCCGCCTCGGCCACCGGGGTCGGCATCCGGGTGCTGGTCGCGGCCAACCGGATGAAGTCCCCGATGGACGCCAGGACGCTGGCCCGGCTCGCCGTCCGGTACGCCGACCGGGGCGTGGTCGGCTTCGGCCTCTCCAACGACGAGCGGCGCGGCCTGGCCCGCGACTTCGACCGGGCCTTCGGCATCGCCCGCAAGGGCGGGCTGCTGGCCGCACCGCACGGCGGCGAGCTGGCCGGGCCGGAGTCGGTCCGGGACTGCCTGGACGACCTGGGCGCCGGCCGGATCGGCCACGGCGTCCGGGCCGCCGAGGACGAGCGGCTGATGCAGCGGCTGGCGGACCGCCAGGTCACCTGCGAGGTCTGCCCGTCCTCCAACGTCTCGCTCGGCGTCTACGAGCGCCCCGAGGACGTCCCGCTGCGGCGGCTGTTCGACGCCGGGGTGCCGCTCGCCCTCGGCGCCGACGACCCGCTGCTGTTCGGCAGCCGGCTGGCCGACCAGTACGGCCTGGTCCGCGACGTGCTGGGCTTCTCCGACCCCGAACTGGCCGAGCTGGCCCGCCAGTCGGTGCGCGGCTCGTGCGCGCCGGAGAGCGTGCGGAAGGAACTGCTCGCGGACGTCGACGCCTGGCTGGCGGGCTGAGGCGGCGCGGCCGCCCGGGACGCGCCCCCGGGCCGGCGGACCCTACAGCGCGACCCCGACCATCACCGGCTCGTTCACCAGCTCCACCCCGAACGCGGCCCGCACGCCGTCCCGGATCTCCCGGGCCAGCGCCAGCAGGTCCTCGGTGCTGGCGGCGCCCCGGTTGGTGAGCGCCAGGGTGTGCTTGGTGGAGAGGGTCGCCGGGCCGCTGCCGTAGCCCTTGCCGAACCCGGCGCGGTCGATCAGCCAGGCCGCCGAGGTCTTGGTGCGGCCGTCCGGCGCCGGGTAGGCGGGGGCGGTCAGCTCGCGCTCGGCGGCCAGCGCCAGGAACGCGGCGTACTGCTCCCGGTCCAGCACCGGGTTGGTGAAGAACGAGCCGGCCGACCAGGTGTCGTGGTCCGCCGGGTCCAGCACCATGCCCTTTCCGGCGCGCAGGCCCAGCACCGCCTCGTACGCCTGGCGCAGTCCGACCCGCTCGTCCTGCGCCACGCCGAAGTGCTTGGCGACCTCGGCGTACCGGACGGGGGTGGAGCGCCCGCCGGCGTCCTCCAGCGCGAAGCGGACCCGCAGCACCACGTAGCGGTCCGGCTCCGCCTTGAAGCGGCTGTGCCGGTAGGAGAAGGCGCACTCGGCGCCGGTGAGGGTGACCACCTCGTCGGCCCGGCGGTCGTACGCGACCACGTCGGTGATCGTCTGCGCCACCTCCTGGCCGTAGGCGCCGACGTTCTGCACCGGGGTGGCGCCGGCCGAGCCGGGGATGCCGGCCAGGAACTCGATGCCGGCCAGGCCGTGCTCCAGCACGGTCCGGCGCACCGCGTCGGCCCAGACCTCGCCGGCGGCCAGTTCCAGCGCCGTGCCGTCCAGCGTGAAGCCGGTGGTGGCGATCCGCAGCACCGTGCCGGCGAAGCCCGCGTCGCCGATCACCAGGTTGGAGCCGCCGCCGAGGACCAGCAGCGGCTCGCCGGCCGCGTCGGCCGCGCGGACGGCGGCGACCACCTCGTCGTCGGTGTGCGCGGTCACCAGGCGGCGGGCCGGACCGCCGAGCCGGAGGGTGGTCAGCGGGGCGAGGGGGGCGTCGAGTTCTTCCAGCACGCCCCCAGGGTAGGCGTAAACGACTTCCGGGCCGCAAGTCGCCCACGCCCACCCGGTGCGGGCTCAGACCAGCCGGACGACGGCCTTCGACATGCCCAGCACCTTCTGGCCGCCGTAGGTCGCCACCAGGTCGACCTGGACCTTGCGGTCGTCGAGCAGCTTGGCGACCTTGCCGGTGACCTCGATCACGGAGCCGACCCCGTCGTTGGGCACCGGCACCGGGCGGGTGAAGCGGACGCCGTACTCGACCACCGCGGCCGGGTCGCCGACCCAGTCGGTGACCACCCGGATCGCCTCGGCCATGGTGAACATGCCGTGGGCGATGACGTCGGGCAGGCCGACCTCCAGGGCGAACTTCTCGTTCCAGTGGATCGGGTTGAAGTCGCCGGAGGCGCCGGCGTACTGCACCAGGGTGGCGCGGGTCACCGGGAAGGACTGCGCGGGCAGCTCGGTGCCGGCCTCGACCTCGTCGTAGCTGATCGCCATCGGGCTCACTCCCCCGTCTTCTCGTCGGCGGCCCGGGCCACCAGGGTCATGACCGACGTCACCACGTGCTCGCCGGTCTCGTCCGACACCTCGCCGCGCACGGTGAGCACGTCGTTGCCGGCCAGCGACTTGATGTTGTCGATGGTCACCGCGACGGTCAGCCGGTCACCGGCCCGCACCGGGCGGGTGTAGGCGAACTTCTGGTCGCCGTGCACCACCCGGCTGTAGTCCAGGCCCAGCTCGGGGTCCTGGACCACCTGGGCGGCGGCCCGGAAGGTGAGCATGAACGGGAAGGTCGGCGGGGCGATCACGTCCGGGTGACCGAACGCCTTGGCGGCCTCCTGGTCGGTGTACACCGGGTTGGCGTCGCCCACGGCTGCGGCGAACTCGCGGATCTTCTCCCGGCCGACCTCGTACGGATCGGTGGGCGGGTAGGTCCGCCCGATGAAGGAGGGGTCGAGTGCCATGGGCAACTCCTCGGAAGCGCGGTGGATGACAAAAAAACTCCGGACCGCAACCCAGTGAGGGATGCGGCCCGGAGTCGTTGACCTGGTTCACACAGGCCCGTTGCCCTGCGAAAGGGTCAGCGGGTCTCGCGGTGCGCGGTGTGCGAGTTGCAGCGGGGGCAGTGCTTCTTCATCTCAAGACGGTCCGGGTCGTTACGCCGGTTCTTCTTGGTGATGTAGTTCCGCTCCTTGCACTCCACGCAGGCCAGCGTGATCTTCGGGCGGACATCGGTGGCAGCCACGGGAGTGCCTTCCTTGGACAATGAATAAGAACACAGACAAGAGTAGCCGACCGGGAGTGCGATCTCCCGACCGACTACGCGGGGTAGCGGTGACCGGACTTGAACCGGTGACACAGCGATTATGAGCCGCTTGCTCTACCAACTGAGCTACACCGCCACGGTGATCCTGAGCACAGCCGAAGCCGGCCCTCTCTCACCAGAGCCCCCATGCGGAATCGAACCGCAGACCTTCTCCTTACCATGGAGACGCTCTACCGACTGAGCTATAGGGGCGAACGAGGAAGAGATTACACGTTCCGCGCCCAGAGGTGAAATCCGTATCGCGCGGCGAAGTCCGCAGGTCGACGGCCTGCACTGGCGAACGATCGAAGGCAGGGCGTTCGACCGGCCCCGGCGGACGGCGGCCCGACCCGATACGACTATTGCCCGCCTCCCCGCGCCCCGGCCCTGCCCGCCGTAGGCTCGTCGCTCATTGATCGGAACCGGGCCGGGGCCGTGCACAGCGGGCCGGGCCAGCACAAAAAGGAGCCGGGCGATGGACAGCGCAGCCGCCGACGGGCCGCACCCCGGACCCGGCCCGGCGGCCAACCCGCTCGGGCACGGCCCCGTCCTGCTCCTCACCGACGCCCGGCTGGCCGACGGCCGGGTGGTGGACGTACGGATCAGCGGCGACCGGATCCAGGCCGTCGGCACCTCCGGCGGACTCGGCCCGCTGCCGGCCCTGCCCGGCGCCCCCACCGTCACCACCGGCGCCCGGATCGACCTCCGCGGCTACCTGCTGCTGCCGGCCCCGGCCGAGGCGCACGCCCACTACGACGTCGCCTTCTCCGCCGCGCTGCCCGCCCCGCCGCCGGAGACGCCCACCGACCTCACCCGGCGGGTCACCGAGGCCGCGCTCACCTCGCTCGGCTACGGCGCCACCGCCCAGCGCACCCACGTCCGGATCGGCGACGTGCACGGGCTCCGCCGGCTGGAGGCGGTGCTCACCGCCCGTCAGGCGCTGCGCGGACTCGCCGACCTGCAGGCCGTCGCGATGCCCCGGCTGCTCACCGGCCGGGCCGGCGCGGACGGCCGGGCCCAGCTGCGGGACGCGCTCAAGCTGGGCGCCACCGCGGCCGGCGGCTGCCCCGAGCTGGACCCGGACCCGGCGGGCTACGTCCAGGTGCTCCTGGAGGCCGCCCGGGAGGCGGACTGTCCCGTCGACCTGCACACCACGGCCGCCGACCCGGTCCAGCTGGCCCGGCTGGCCGGGGTGCTCGGGCCGCTGCGGCCGCGGGTGGTGCTGGGGCCGTGCGGGTCGCTGGCGAAGGGCGCCTCGGCGGTCCTGGCCAGCAGCGGGGTCCGGGTGGTCTGCCTGCCGCAGAACGGCGGCTGCTCCGGCGTGGAGGGCCGGGCGGCGGGGCTGCGGACGGCGGTGCTGCGCGAGCTGCTGGAGGCCCGGGTCCCGTTGGTGGCGGGCAGCGGCTCGCTGCGGGACGGGGCCAACCCGGTCGGACGGGCCGATCCGCTGGAGGCCGCGTACCTGCTGGCGGCGGGCGGGGCGCTGAGCGTGGAGGCGGCGTACGACGCGGTGTCCAACCAGGCGCGGGCGGCGCTCGGGCTGCCGCCGGTGCGGGTGGACGCCGGGTTCCCGGCCGAGCTGCTGGCGGTCCGCGGCGACAGCCTGGCGGGGGCGCTGGCGGGCGGGCACAGCCGGCTGGTGGTGCACAGCGGACGGGTGGTCAGCCGGACCAGTGCCGTGCGGGAGTTCGCCGACACGGTGGCGCTGGCGCTGCCCCGGCAGTCGGGCGGCACGGACGGGGGGTGACCGCCGGGGCCCCGCATCCTGCCGTGCCCGGCGGTGTCCCTTCTCGGCCCGCCCTTCCCGGCGGGTGGCCGCCGCGCACGGCCGGGCCCGCACTGGTCCGGAAAGGTGACAGGGGCGCGCGGTGTCGGCCGCACGCCCCTTCCCCCACTGGCCGCCGAGGCGGCGGAGCGGCCCCAGGCATCCCCCACTGGAGCGGGGCCGCTCCCTCACCGCTGACGCTACGCCCACGGACGACGCCTCCCGGGCGCCCTTGACGCCCCGTTGTCGTCCGGCCGCCCGCTCCTGACGGCTCGTTGACGCCGCCCGCCCGCAGCGCGGGCTCAGGGCTCGTACCGGTAGCCGATGCCGGGCTCGGTGATCAGGTGGCTCGGGCGGGCCGGATCGCGCTCCAGCTTGCGGCGCAGCCCCGCCAGGTAGACCCGCAGGTAGTTGCCGCGCTCCTCCCGGGCCGGGCCCCAGACCTCGCGCAGGATCTGCCGCCCGGGCACCAGCCGGCCCGGGCTGGCCAGCAGCAGCGCGAGGATCCGCCACTCGGTCGGGGTGAGCCGGACCGGCCCGTCCGGACCGGTGACGGTGGTGGCGGCGAGGTCCACGGTGTGGTCGCCGAGGACCACCGGCGCGGGGGCCGGCGGGTCGCTCGGCGGGCGGCGCAGCACCGCGCGCAGCCGGGCCAGCAGTTCCTCCATCAGGAAGGGCTTGGTCAGGTAGTCGTCGGCGCCGGCGTCCAGCGCGCCCACCTTGTCCGCGGCGCCGGAGCGGCCGGAGAGCACGATGATCGGCACCGCGCTGCGGCTGCGCAGGCCCCGGATGACCTCCATGCCGTCCAGGTCGGGCAGGCCGAGGTCGAGCAGGACGGCGTCGGGGGCGGTGTGCGCGGCGCGGTCCAGCGCCTCGCCGCCGGTGGCGGCGGTCCGGACGGCGTACTGCCGGGCGCTCAGGTTGATCCGCAGGGTCCGCAGCAGCGCGGGTTCGTCGTCGACGATCAGGATCTCGCTCATCCGGACGCCTCCTCCGGGTGCGGCCCGCCCTGGTGCGCATCGGCGTGCGGTCCGTCGGCGTGCGGTCCGTCCGGGTGCGGTCCGCCGGGGCCCGCGGCGGGCAGGGTGAGCAGCATGGTGGTGCCGCCGCCCGGGGTGTCCTCGACCTCCAGGCTGCCGCCCATGGCCTCGGCGAGGCCGCGGGAGAGTGCGAGGCCGAGGCCGACGCCGGTGGTGTTGTCGGTGTCGCCGAGGCGCTGGAACGGCAGGAAGACCCGGTCGCGGTCCTCCGGGGCGATGCCGGGGCCGCGGTCGATGACGCGGATCTCCACCCGGTCCGCGGCCGTCCCCCCGCCCGGGGGCCGGGCGAGGTGGCTGGCCGTGACCAGGACCGGTGCGCCGGGCGCGTTGTGGCGCAGCGCGTTGGTGATCACGTTGGCGAGGACGCGCTCCAGCAGCGGCGGGTCGGCCAGGACCGGCGGCACGGTCTCCAGGTCGAGCGGCTGGACGGGCGCGTACGGGTCGGGCAGCGAGTCGAGGGCGCGCGGCAGGATCTCGTCGAGGTGGGTCTCGGCGAGGTGCAGGGTGAGGGCGCCGGCCTGGAGGCGGCTCATGTCGAGCAGGTTGTCGACCAGCCGGTTGAGCTTGACCAGGGATTCGTCGGCGGTGGCCAGCAGTTCGGCCTGGTCCTCGGGCGAGAACTCGACGTCCGGGCTGCGCAGCGAGCCGACCGAGGCGAGCGCGGCGGCCAGCGGGGTGCGCAGGTCGTGGCTGACGGCGGCGAGCAGGGCGGTGCGCATCCGGTCGGCGGCCTTGATCGGTTCGACCTCGGCGGCGACCACGGCGAGCCGGTCGCGTTCCAGGGCGGCGGCGACGTGCGCGGCGAAGGCGGTGAGGACGCGGTGGTCGGCGGCGGGCAGCCGGCGCCCGGTGAGGACCAGGACGGCGTCGGCGCCGACCGGGACCTCGGTGGCCTCGGCGGGCTGTCCCGGTTCGGGTTCGCCCTCGCCGCAGGCGGCCAGCACCTCGCCGCCGGTGCGCTCCAGCAGGGAGACGGCGTGCATGCCGAAGGCGGTGCGGGACTTCTCCAGCAGGGCGGGCAGCGCGTCGGCGCCGCGCAGCACGCTGCCGGCGAGGGTGGAGAGCGTCTCGGCCTCGGCGGTGGCCCGGGCGGCCCGGGCGGTGAGCCGGCCCGCGTGGTCGACCACGGTGGAGACGGTCAGCGCGACGGCGGCGAAGACGGTCAGCGCGATGATGTTGTTGGTCTCGCCGATGGTGAAGGCGTGGACGGGCGGGATGAAGAAGTAGTTGAGCAGCAGCGAGGCGACCACCGAGGCGAGCAGTGCGGAGGTCGCACCGCCGAGCAGCGCCACCCCGACCACGCCGAGCTGGAAGATCAGGGCGTCGGTGGTGAGGTTGACGGTGTCGTGGGACTGCGAGAGCCCGGCGGTGATCAGCCAGGGCACCACCAGCCCGGCGAGGTAGCCGGCGACGGTGCGGCGCCTGGAGTGGCGGCGGCCGAGCGAGGGCAGTCGGCCGCGGCCGGTGAACTCGTGGGTGACCATGTGGACGTCGATGTCCTCGGAGGCGTCCACGGTCGTCTCGCCGATGCCGGGGCCGGTGAGGAAGCGGGTGATCCGGCCGCGCCGGCTGGTGCCGAGGACCAGCTGGGTGGCGTCGTGGGCGCGGGCGAAGGCGAGCAGCGCGGTCGGGATGTCGTCGCCGACCACCACGTGGTAGCTGCCGCCGAGGGCCTCGACCAGCTGCCGCTGCTGGGCGAGCGCGCCGGAGGAGGCCCCGGCCAGGCCGTCGCTGCGGGTGACGTGGACGGCGAGGAGGTCGCCGCCGGCGGTGCGGTCGGCGATCCGGGCGGCGCGGCGGACCAGTGTCTCGCCCTCGGGGCCGCCGGTGAGGGCGACCACGACGCGTTCCCTGGTCTCCCAGACGCGGTCGATGTCGTGGCTGGCCCGGTAGTCGCGCAGCCCCTCGTCGACCCGCCCGGCCACCCAGAGCAGGGCGAGTTCGCGCAGGGCGGTGAGGTTGCCGACCCGGAAGTAGTTGGAGAGCGCGGCGTCCACCTTCTCCGCCTTGTAGACGTTGCCGTGGGCCATCCGCCGGCGCAGTGCCTGCGGGGCCATGTCGACGAGCTCGATCTGGTCGGCCCGGCGGACCACCTCGTCCGGGACGGTCTCGCGCTGCGGGATGCCGGTGATCTTCTGGACGACGTCGTTCAACGACTCCAGGTGCTGGATGTTGACGGTCGTGATGACGTCGATCCCGGCGGCCAGCAGCTCCTCGACGTCCTGCCAGCGCTTGGCGTGCCGGCCGCCGGGGACGTTGGTGTGGGCCAGCTCGTCGACCAGGACGACGGCCGGCCCGCGGGCGAGCACGCCGTCGAGGTCCATCTCCTCGAACCCGCTGTCCCGGTAGGAGCGGTGGGCCCGTGGGAGGACCTCCAGGCCGGAGAGCATGGACTCGGTGTGGCGGCGGCCGTGGCACTCGATGTAGCCGACCACCACGTCCGCGCCGCGGTCCTGTCTGCGCCGTGCCTCGTCCAGCATCCGGTAGGTCTTGCCGACGCCGGGGGCGGAGCCGAGGTAGACCCTCAGCCGGCCTCGGCGGTGGCCGGTGCCGGGGGCGAGGTCGCGGGCCATGGGCGATGCTCTTTCGTCTGTGGGCCGATCGGAGGTGCACGGACACGGGAGACCGACCCGGGCGCGGGGGGGTGTCCCTCCCGCGCCCGGGCCGGTCTCCGGTCAGTCGGCGAACTGATGTGCTGTCACTTCTGCTCGCCGAGTGCCTTGTTGAGCAGGACGACGTTCACGCCCGGCTCCCCGAGGAAGCCCAGTGAGCGGCCGTCGGTGTACTTCTCGACCAGCTTGCCCAGCTGCTCGGGCGAGATGTTGCCGCGGGCCTTGGCGACCCGGGCGACCTGCTGCTCGGCGTAGGCCACCGAGATGTGCGGGTCGAGGCCGGAGCCGGAGGCGGTGACCGCGTCCACCGGGACGCTCGCCGGGTCGACGCCGTCGAACGCGGCGACGGCCTTGCGGCGCTCCTCGACCGTCGCGGTGAGGTCCTCGCTGTTGGGGCCCAGGTTGGAGGCGCCGGAGGCCTTCGGGTCGTGGGCGCCGGGCCGCGGCTGGAACCACTTCGGGTCGGGGAGCGCGACCTCGTCGGCGTCGTCCGGGTTCTGCTTGGGCAGGTCGAAGCTCTGGCCGAGCAGGCCGGAGCCGACCTCCTTGCCGTCGAGCTTCACGATCGAGCCGTTGGCCTTGTCGGTGAAGGCGGCCTGGGCGATGCCGGTGACCAGCAGCGGGTAGGCGATGCCGAGGATCACCGTCATCACCAGCAGCATCCGCAGTGCGGTGAGGTGCGTGCGCACGGTGGTGGGCAGGGGCTTGGACATGGTGGTTCTCCTCTCTTGCTAGTTGAGGCCGGGGACGAACTGGACGACCAGGTCGATCAGTTTGATCCCGACGAAGGGGACGACGAGCCCGCCGAGGCCGTAGAGCCCGATGTTGCGGCGCAGCAGTGAACTGGCGTCGGAGGGGCGGTACTTCACGCCGCGCAGGGCGAGCGGGATGAGGCCGACGATGACCAGGGCGTTGAAGATGATCGCCGAGGTGATCGCGGACTGCGGGCTGTGCAGGCCCATGATGTTGAGCTTGTCGAGGCCTGGGTAGACCGAGGCGAACATGGCCGGGATGATCGCGAAGTACTTGGCGACGTCGTTGGCGATCGAGAAGGTGGTGAGCGCGCCGCGGGTGATCAGGAGCTGCTTGCCGATCTCGACGATCTCGATCAGCTTGGTCGGGTTGGAGTCCAGGTCGACCATGTTGCCGGCCTCCTTGGCCGCCATGGTCCCGGTGTTCATCGCGACGCCGACGTCGGCCTGGGCGAGGGCGGGGGCGTCGTTGGTGCCGTCCCCGGTCATCGCGACCAGCTTGCCGCCGGCCTGCTCCTTCTTGATCAGGGCCATCTTGTCCTCGGGGGTGGCCTCGGCGAGGAAGTCGTCCACGCCCGCCTCCTCCGCGATCGCCCGGGCGGTCAGCGGGTTGTCACCCGTGATCATGACCGTCCGGATGCCCATCCGGCGCAGCTCGTCGAAGCGCTCCCGCATGCCCTCCTTCACCACGTCCTTGAGGTGGATGACACCCAGGACGCGGGCCGGCCGGTCTCCCGCCTTGGTGGCCACCACGAGCGGCGTGCCGCCCGCGGCCGAGATGCCGTCGACCAGGGCGGAGACCTCGTCGGTGACGGTGCCGCCGTTGGCGGTGACCCAGTTGGCGACGGCCGAGGCCGCGCCCTTGCGGACCTGGTGGACGCCGTCGGCCTCGTCGAGGTCGACACCGGACATCCGGGTCTGGGCGGTGAAGGGCACCCAGGTGGCGTGCGTCAGCTCGCCCTGGGCGCGGGCCCGCAGGCCGTACGCGGTCTTGGCGAGGACGACGATCGAACGGCCCTCGGGGGTCTCGTCCGCGAGGGAGGACAGCTGGGCCGCGTCGGCCAACTCCTCGACCGTGACGCCCCCGGCGGGCCGGAACTCGGCGGCCTGGCGGTTGCCCAGGGTGATGGTGCCGGTCTTGTCGAGCAGCAGGGTGTTGACGTCGCCGGCGGCCTCGACCGCGCGCCCCGACATCGCCAGCACGTTGCGCTGGACCAGCCGGTCCATGCCGGCGATGCCGATCGCGGACAGCAGCGCACCGATGGTGGTCGGGATGAGCGCCACGATCAGGGCGACCAGCACGATCATCGACTGCGGGGCACCCGCGTAGGTGGCCATCGGCTGCAGGGTCACGACCGCGACCAGGAAGACGATGGTCAGCGAGGCCAGCAGGATGTTGAGCGCGATCTCGTTCGGCGTCTTCTGCCGGGCGGCGCCCTCGACCAGGGCGATCATCCGGTCGATGAAGGTCTTGCCCGGCTCGGACGAGATCTTCACCACGATCCGGTCGGAGAGCACCCGGGTGCCGCCGGTCACCGCGGAGCGGTCACCGCCCGACTCCCGGATCACCGGCGCGGACTCGCCCGTGATCGCCGACTCGTCGACGCTCGCGACACCCTCGACGACGTCGCCGTCGCCGGGGATGATCTGCCCGGCCTCGACCACCACGTGGTCGCCCAGCCGCAGCGCCGTGCCGGAGACCTCCTCCTCGGCCTGCGACGCCGGCCAGTTCGTGAGCCGGCGGGCCACCGTGTCGGTCTTGGTCCGGCGCAGGGTGTCCGCCTGCGCCTTGCCGCGGCCCTCGGCGACCGCCTCCGCCAGGTTGGCGAAGACCGTGGTCAGCCAGAGCCACAGGGTGATCGCCCACGCGAACACCGACGGGTCGGCCATCGCGCAGACCGTGGTGACCACGGAGCCGACCTCGACCACGAACATGACCGGGTTCTTGACCATCACCCGGGGGTCGAGCTTCTTCACCGCGTCCGGCAGGGAGGCGACGAGCAGCTTCGGGTCCAGCAGACCGGCGGCCGCTCTGTGCGGCGCCCCGGCGGGCGCCTCCGGCTGCGGGGCCGGCTTCTCGGTAAGGGTGGAGGACATCAGGAGAGACCTTCCGCGATCGGCCCGAGGGCCAGGGCCGGGAAGTAGGTGAGGCCGACGACGATCAGGACGACGCCCGACAGCAGGCCCACGAACAGCGGCTTGTGGGTGGGCAGGGTGCCCGGGGTGGCGGGGACCGGCTGCTGCTGCGCGAGCGCGCCGGCCAGGGCGAGGACGAACACCATCGGCAGGAACCGGCCGAACACCATCGCCAGACCGATCGCGGTGTCGTACCAGTCCGTGTTCACCGTGATGCCCGCGAACGCCGAACCGTTGTTGTTCGCGCCCGAGGTGAACGCGTACAGCACCTCGGAGAAGCCGTGGGCGCCCGTGTTGAGCATCCCGGCCCGCTGACCCGGCAGCGCCATCGCCACACCCGTGCCGACCAGCACGATCGTCGGCGTCGTCAGGATGTACAGCGAGGCGAACTTCATCTCCCGCCCGCCCAGCTTCTTGCCCAGGTACTCCGGGGTGCGCCCGACCATCAGTCCGGCCACGAAGACCGCGACGACCGCCAGCACCAGCATCCCGTACAGGCCCGAGCCCACACCGCCGGGCGCGATCTCGCCCAGCATCATGTTGAACATCGTCAACCCGCCGCCGAACGCCGAGTACGAGTCGTGGAAGGAGTTCACCGCACCCGTCGACGTCAACGTCGTCGACGCCGCGAACAGGCTGGACGCCGCGATCCCGAACCGCTGCTCCTTGCCCTCCATCGCCCCGCCGGCCGCCTGCATCGCCGAACCGGCGTGCTGCGACTCGGCGAAGGTGATCAGCGCCACCGAGGCGACCCAGAACAGGCCCATCACCGCGACGATCGCGTAGCCCTGCCGGTTGTCCCCGACCATCCGGCCGAAGGCCCGCGGCAGCGCGAACGGGATCAGCAGGATCAGGAAGATCTCCACCAGGTTCGACAGACCCGTCGGGTTCTCGAACGGGTGCGCCGAGTTGGCGTTGAAGAAACCGCCGCCGTTGGTGCCCAGCAGCTTGATGACCTCCTGCGAGGCCACCGCCCCGCCCGGAACCGACTGCGGGTCGCCCGCCAGCGTGGCCACCTCGTGGAAGCCGTGGAAGTTCTGCACCACACCGGTCGCCACCAGCACCAGCGCGAAGACCACCGCGACCGGCAGCAGCAGCCGCAGGCTGACCCGGGTCAGGTCCACCCAGAAGTTGCCGACCCGGTCCGTCCGGTTGCGGGTGAAGCCCCGGACCAGGGTGGCGACCACCGCGATGCCCACCGCCGCGGACACGAAGTTCTGCACCGCCAGCCCCGCCATCTGGGCCAGGTGCCCCATCGCGGCCTCGCCGCTGTAGGACTGCCAGTTGGTGTTGGCGACGAACGAGATCGCGGTGTTCCACGCCTGGTGGCCCGGCATCTGCTCGACGCCGAGGTTCAGCAGGAGGTGGCCCTGCAGGCGGATCAGGCCGTAGAGGAAGAGGACCGAGACGGCCGAGAAGGCCAGCACCGAACGCAGGTACGCCGACCAGCGCTGGTCGGCGTCGGCGTCCACGCCGATCACCTTGTACAGGCCGCGTTCGACTCTGAGGTGCTTGGAGGTGGTGAGGATACGGGCGATGTAGTCGCCCAGGGGCCGGTAGCACAGGGCCAGTGCGCCCACCAGGGCGAGGACCTGCAGCCAGCCCGCGAGAGTCGAGCTCATGTCAGAACTTCTCCGGGTAGATCAGCGCCACGACGAGGTAGCCGACGAGGGCGACGGCCACGATGAGACCTGCGACGTTCTCGGCGCTCACAGCTTCTCCACCCCCCGCGCGATCAGGGCGATGACGGCGAACACGGCGACCGTGACACCGACGTAGATGAGATCGGACATGGGCTCCACCACAGTGGTTCGGAGGTGGCCGCGGCCCGCGCCGGAGAGGCGGGGGCACGGCACCGGCGGCGGGCCGGCTACGCCAGCCAACCGCCCGCACGGGGCGTCAACGGCGTTCTTGACGCCCTCCATACGGCGCCCGTTCGATTGTTGACGGGCTCCATACGGGCCCCTCGCCCGAGCCGGCGCGGTGGGCCGTGCGGCCGGCCGGCCGGCTGTCCGTCCGGCTGTCCGTCCCCCCGCGCGCCCGTGCGCCCGGCCTGGTGTCCGGCCTGCCCCCGGCCTGCTGCCCGCGTACCGCCGGACCCGCCCGCGCCGACACCGCCCGGTCGTGGCGGGGCCCCGGACAGCCGCTGCTGTCCGGGGCCCCGGCGGCGCGCTCCCGCGTCAGGCGTGCTCGGGCGCCGGCAGGCTCTCGCGCTCCGACCGCACCGCCGGCTCCCCGCGCCGGACCGCGCCCGGCGCCCGCCGGGACGGCTGGTCGGCCCGCCCGGCCGAGGTCAGCTGCCACGGCACGCTGATCACCATCACCCCCGACGTGAACAGCAGCCGGCTCTTCAGCCAGAGCGCCGACTGGTTGTGCAGCAGGTGCTCCCACCAGTGCCCGACCACGTACTCGGGGATGAACACCGCCACCGCCTCGCGCGGGCTGGTCCGGCGGTAGTCCCGCACGTACTGGACGACCGGCTTGGTGATCTCCCGGTAGGGCGAGTCCAGCACCTTCAGCGGCACCGCCACGTCCAGCTCCCGCCACTGGCGCTCCAGCTCGCCGGTGGCGTCCGGCTCCACCGCGACGGTGAGCGCCTCCAGGGAGTCCGGCCGGAACGCCTGGGCGTAGCCGAGCGCCCGCAGGGTCGGCTTGTGCACCTTGGAGACCAGGACGATGCCGTGCACCTTGGACGGCCGCACCGACTCGGCCTCCGGGTCGTCCACCGCCAGTTCCTCGGCGACGCTGTCGTAGTGCCGGCGGATGCCGCGCATCATCACCCAGAGCACCGCCGCCGCGACCACGGCCAGCCAGGCGCCCTGGGTGAACTTGGTCAGCAGCACGATGGCCAGCACCAGGGCGGTGACGACCGCGCCCGCGAAGTTGATCACCCGGGAGCGCCGGGCCCCGCTCCGCACCGCCTGGTCGGCCTCGTCCGCCAGGATCCGGTTCCAGTGCCGCACCATGCCGATCTGCGACAGCGTGAAGGAGGTGAAGACACCCAGGATGTAGAGGTGGATCAGGCTGGTGACGTCCGCGTCGTACAGCCAGAGCAGCCCGCCGGCCACCACCGCGAGCGCGATGATGCCGTTGGAGAAGGCCAGCCGGTCACCACGGGTGTGCATCTGCCGGGGCAGGTAGCGGTGCTCGGCCAGGATCGACGCGAGCAGCGGGAACCCGTTGAACGCGGTGTTGGCCGCCAGGATCAGCACCAGCGCGGTGACCGCCTGGATGAAGTAGAAGAGGACGCTCTCGTCGCCGCCGAACACCGCGGCCGCCAGCTGCGCGATCACGGTCTGCTGGGGCGCGGTCGCGCAGTCGCCCGGGAAGCCGGTGAGGTGGCAGGCGTCGTCCGCGATGTGGACCTCGGAGACCAGCGCCAGCGTGGTGATGCCGATGAACATCACCACGGCCGTGGTGCCCATCACGGCCATCGTGGCGGCGGCGTTGCGCGACTTCGGCGCCCGGAACGCCGGCACGCCGTTGGAGATCGCCTCCACGCCGGTCAGCGCCGTGCAGCCGGAGGCGAACGCCCGCAGGCCCAGCATCAGCAGCCCCAGCCCGGCCAGGGTGTCCTTGCCGTCCTCCGGCACGATCCCGTAGGCGGCACTGGCCGCCACCGGGGCGTCGCCGAGCGCGACCCGGACCAGGCCGGTGACCACCATTAGCAGGATCCCGCCGATGAACAGGTACGTCGGTGCGGCGAAGGCCTTGCCCGACTCCCGGACACCGCGCAGGTTCCCCGCCATCAGCAGCACCACGAAGCCGACCGCCAGCTCGACCCGGTGGTCGGCCAGCGAGGGCAGCGCCGAGATGATGTTGTCCACGCCGGAGGCCACCGAGACGGCGACCGTCATCACGTAGTCGACCAGCAGCGAGGCGGCCACCACCAGGCCCGAGTTGGCGCCGAGGTTCCGGGAGACCACCTCGTACGAGCCGCCGCCGCTCGGGTAGGCGTGCACGACCTGGCGGTACGACATCACCACGACCGCCATCAGCGCGACCACTCCGGCCGCGACCCACGGGGTCAGGTAGAGGAAGGCGGCGCCACCGACGGTGAGCACCAGCAGGATCTCCTGGGTCGCGTAGGCGACCGAGGAGAGCGGGTCGGAAGCGAAGATCGGCAGCGCCAGCCGCTTGGGGAGCAGCGTCTCGCCCAGCTCCTCGCTGCGCATGGCTCGGCCGATCACTAGGCGCTTGAGCGCCTGGGGCAGGTTGAACACATGGGCGAGCGTAAGCGCGCCCGGCCGACGCGCAAGAGGCCGTGGCGAGGGCGTCCGCGGCCCCCGGCGCGCTCGACGGGCGGGGACGTTTCCGCAGGTCGGAGCCACTGTGGGCGGGGCGCGCCGAGTGGGGCGGGGGCGTTGCGGGGACGCCGGGAGGGGGTTCGGAGGCGTTCCGGGGGGCCGTTAAGACATCGTCAAGATATGACGATCAACTCGGACAAATAACCCTTAACCCCTCAATTCACCACCATGGGAAGGACTTGGGGAGGACCCTCACATCCTCATCCGGAGCCGGCAGACCACCGCGTCGGTGTGCCGGCGCAGCGCCCGGTCGATGACGGCGCCGCGGCGGTTCTGCAGCGCCCGCTGCCAGGGGTGGGCCGGTTCCACCTCGGGGATCAGGACGGTGAGCCGGTCGTAGACGTGCTCGGTGCCGAGCCGGTCGACGAAGGCGGCGATCGGCGGGCCGAGGCGGCGGCGGGAGTCCGGGATCTCCACCAGCGGCACGCCCGGCTGCCACAGCTCCCAGTCCCGGCGCAGCGCCTCGGCCTCGGCCGGGTCGTGGACCACGGTGACGGCGAGGACCTCGTCGCCGAGCGAGAGCGCCGCCGAGAGCCCGTCGCGGGTGAGGCGGGTGATCGCGGTGACGGGGACGACGACCAGGCTGCGCTGCGGCGTGAGGGGGCCGGGGACGCGTCCGAGTTCCAGTCGCTCGCCGATCCGCGCGTAGCTGCGGTGGACGGCCTCGAAGAGCAGCACGAGCAGGGGCAGGGCCAGGCAGATGCCCCAGGCGCCCTCGGTGAACTTGGTGCCGGTGACGACGAGGGCCGCCACCCCGGTGAGCAGTGCGCCGAAGCCGTTCAGCGCGGCCTTCGCCCGCCAGTGCGCCGGGCGGTGCAGGTGCCAGTGGCGGACCATGCCGACCTGGCAGACCGTGAAGCCGACGAACACGCCGATCGCGAAGAGCGGCACCAGGCTGTTGACGTCGCCGCCCGAGCCGACCAGCAGCACCGCGGAGACGGCGGCGAGGAACAGCACGCCGTGGCGGTGGACCTGGCGGTCGGCGCGCAGGGCGAAGACGTGCGGCAGGTGGTTGTCGCGGGCCAACAGGTGGAGCAGGACCGGCAGTCCGCCGAAGGAGGTGTTGGCGGCCAGGCCGAGCAGGACGACGGTGGCGAACTGGACCAGGTAGAAGCCGGCGCCGTGGCCGAGCGAGGCGTCGGCGAGCTGGGCGAGGACGGTGACGCCCTCCACCGGCTGGAGGTGGAAGCGGCCGATCAGCACGGCCAGTCCGATCAGCATCACGCCGAGCAGCGCGCCCAGCGCGACCTCGGTGTGCTGGGCGCGCTTCACGCCGGGCGTGCGGAAGGACGGGACGGCGTTCGCCACCGCCTCCACGCCGGTCAGCGCCGAGCAGCCGGCCGCGAAGGCCTTGAGCAGCAGCAGCGCGCCGACCGCGGTCGCGTTGCCGGCCAGCACGGAGGCGTGCCCCTCGGCCGCCGCGGTGCTCACCGGGGCGTCCCGGAACAGGCCGACCACGACGATCGTCAGGATCGAGAGCACGAAGACGGCCGTCGGCGCCATGAACCAGCGGGCCGACTCGGCGATCCCGCGCAGGTTCACCGCCGTCACCAGGGCCAGCACGCCCAGGCAGAGCCAGACCCGGTCGTCGTACAGGCCGGGCACCGCGGAGGTCAGCGCCGCCACACCCGCCGTCACCGAGACCGCCACGTTCAGGACGTAGTCGATCACCAGCGAGGCCGCGGCGGTCAGCGCCGTACGCCGCCCCAGGTGCGCCTTGGCCACCGCGTACGAGCCGCCGCCGTCCGGGAACGCCGCGATCACCTGCCGGTACGACGCCACCAGCACCGCCAGCAGCACCGCGATCGCCGCCGTGACGGGGAGCGTGAACCCCATCCCGTACGCCCCCGCCGCGGCCAGCACCAGCACGATCGACTCCGGCCCGTACGCCACCGACGCCATCGCGTCCAAGGACAGCGCCGCCAGACCGCCGAGCGCCGTCAGCCGGTGCCGGTCGGCGCCCGCGTCGACCGCCACCCCGGGGGCCGCGCCGGTATCCGGCGGTTCGGGCTCGGCGGAGACGGCCGGGGTGACGGGGTTGGACATCGGACGGGACCTCCGCAGTCGATCGGTTGGTCCGATCCTGCGGGCCGCACTCCGGCCGGTCGCCGCCCTCTACGCGTTCCTGACGCCCCGGCACGCGCCCTTGACGCACCCTTGACGCGCTCCTCCGCCCCCCGGGGGGGGCGGGGTCGACGGGGTGGGCGGACCGCTGTCCCGGCGGGCGCCGGTTGGGAAGACGATCAGCTCTTACGGAGGACTCCCGGCGCGCTTCCGCACGACCGGGACATCTCGGCGGGGAGGCTGAACGGCCCGACCCCACCCCTACTCGACCACTCTGCTGCCTGATCAAGGTAATTGCAAGCCATTCGCAATAAAGCCCACGCTCCCGTCGACTACCCTCCGCGCATGAACCGGCACCTCACGTCACCCCGCCCCGACCCTCGCCGCCCCCTCCTCCTGATCGACCTCGACCACACCCTGGTCGAACGCGACGGCGGCGCCGACGCCTGGACCCCCGCCTTCTGCGCCGCCCACGGCCTCCCCGCAGAGGCCGCCTCCGCCGTCTTCACCCTCTTCCGCGCCGACCGCTCCCCCGCCGGCTTCACCCGGATCGCCGCCCGCTACGGCCTCGCCCGCTCCGGCACGGACCTCTGGGAGGAGCACGTCGCCCACGAGGCCGCCCGCACCCACCCGATCCCCGGCGTCCACGAAGCCCTCGCCGCCCTCCGCGAAGCCGGCTGGACCATCGCCGTCGTCACCAACGGCTGCACCGACATCCAGCGCGCCAAACTCGCCCGCACCGGCCTGCTCCCCGCCGTCGACACCGTCTGCGTCTCCGAGGAGGCCGGCGCCCGCAAGCCCGACCCCGCGATCTTCCACCTCGCCGCCACCCGCCTCGGCCGCACCCTCACCCCCGCCGACTGGATGGTCGGCAACAACCCCGCCACCGACCTCCGGGGCGCCCACGCCGCCGGCATCCGCTCCATCTGGATCACCCCCGACCCGCCGCCGCCACTCCCCCCGACCCACCCCGCCCCCACCCACACCGCCCCCGACACCCCCACCGCCGCCACCCTTCTCACCCCCTGAGGCCGGACGACGAGGAGCGGCCCCCGATCCACGGAGGCGTGAAGGCCTGGAGGCCTGGAGGCGTGGAGGCGTGGATCAGGGGCCGGGCTCCGTCCGTCAGTAGGAGTCGGGGGTCCCGTGGGGCGGGTACTGCGGCGGCGGCGGTGCTTCCGCCCGACGGCCGGCCACGGCCGCGGCGAGCGCCAGCAGGGCTTCGACCTGCGCGACTTGTGCGCGCAGCTCATTGGTGGCCTGCATCCCGGTGGTCTTGGTCCGCGCCAGGATGTCGCTCGCGGCCTGGGCGTGTGTCTCGTAGCTGGCCATACCGAACTCCGACGTGTTGGGTCGTGGGAACCGAGCTACGTCGACGGTAAGCCCGGGGCTCGGCACCGGCACCTCGCGAGCGGGCCGACCCCGAGGCGACCCACCGGAACCGGCCGACGCCCCCCGGCTCCGCGCCCGGTCCGTACCCGGTCCGTACGCACCGGCCGGCACGAGGATCCGGGCGGGACGGAGTGAGGCGAGCCACCCATAGCGGACTGCCCCGGCAAGCCGGCGTTCGAATACGACGAAAACGGCCCCTGATCCACGTTTCCGCAGATCAGGGGCCGTTATCTATCCTGTGGCTGGTGCAGGGTTCGAACCTGCGTAGCTTGCGCGACAGATTTACAGTCTGCTCCCTTTGGCCGCTCGGGCAACCAGCCAGGATGTTCGCCGCCCGGGGGCTCGCCCCGTTCGACTGGGTAAACCTTACCTGATGCGAGGGGGTGGTTCGCCACCCGGTCGGTCGGCGGATGATCACCGGCTGCGGCGTGGCGGTCGGGGGCGCGGGCGGGGGTGGGCTGGATAGGCTGGGGCGGCGGACGCCCGGTGGGGCGGGCCGTGTCAGTGCAGGCAGAGCATCAAGGAGACCAACACCCATGGCCGACTCCAGTTTCGACATCGTCTCGAAGGTCGAGTGGCAGGAGGTCGACAACGCGATCAACCAGACCTCCCGTGAGATCGCCACCCGCTTCGACTTCAAGAACGTCGGCGCCGAGATCAGCCGCTCCGGCGAGACGATCGAGATGAAGGCCAACGGCGAGGAGCGCGTCAAGGCCATCCTGGACGTGCTGCAGAGCAAGTTCATCAAGCGCGGCCTCTCGCTGAAGGCGCTGGACACCAAGGAACCGCAGCTGTCCGGCAAGGAGTACAAGATCTTCGCGGACGTGAAGGAGGGCATCTCCCAGGACGATGCCAAGAAGATCGCGAAGATCATCCGGGACGAGGGCCCGAAGGGCGTGAAGGCCCAGGTCCAGGGCGACGAGCTCCGGGTGAGCTCGAAGAGCCGCGACGACCTGCAGACCGTGCAGGCCCTGCTCAAGGGCAAGGACCTGGACTTCGCGATCCAGTACGTCAACTACCGCTAGCAAACCCCGCTGACCTGCGGAAACGCTAGCTTTTCGGCCCGGGAGGGCACATCGAGGGCACTCGGTGGGACCGATCTCCACCAGCAGTCCTCGATGTGCCCTTGTCGCTGTGGTTGAGCCCTCTCCGGCCCTGCGCACGCCGACTTGGTCGTCAACACTCCGGGTCGGCGCCGGGCCTGCAGCCCCAGAGACCTGTCAGTACTTTGCGTCCGCCAGCTTCACAGCTGCCTGCCGGACGTCTTTAGCGGCCGAGCTCAGCTCGGACGGGAGCTCAACCAGTCCCGATAGGGCGATGGTGGCATTTGCAAGCAGCAGAGCATTGTCCTGAAGGTGGCGCAGGCCACGGCTGGCCTCAAGCAGCGAAGGGGCGTTGTCTTGGAGGTGCTGGAGCCCGCTGCTGGCCTGGTGAAGCATCCAGGCCGTGTCCTCTGAGACTGCCGGCCAACGGCCTCGCAGCACCTCCAGATCTGACCTGAGGACCTTCACCAGCGACGCCAACTCCGGCATCTCCTTCGCGACGCTTTCCAGGAGAGGGCCGATCCGCTCGACATATGCCTCCTGCGCCTCGCAGATCATCTCGACCAGCCGAGCCTCGGTCAGACCGCTCAGCCCTGCCAGAGCGTCTTGCCCATCCGCCTCGCGGGCACGCTTCCATCCCTCCAAGATCTCCACGGTGTACTGTTCGCCGCCCGCTCCGTCGACTCGCTTGTGGTGCACATTGCACAGCAGCAACAGGTTGGCGAAGCTGTTCCTCTGGTCCACGGTCCACGTCGCGTCGTACCGCTTCCCGGTCGGCTTGAAGGCGCGAATGTGTGCGATGTCGAGGTTCAGCACCGGCTCGCCGTCGATGACGCGTACGGTCGGCGCCCCACACTTGGGGGCGTAGCACCCTCCCCGGGCCAGGGTCATCAACGCGGCCACGGTGGTGTTGCTGTAGCTCCGGCGCGGTTGCTGGGCCATGGCGATCCTCCTCGTCGAGATGAATTCCACCTCGCACGGTAGAGGAAGCCTCCGACAACATGCCTTAAAAGCAGGCTAGTTGGGCCCTGAGGATTACGACTGATGAAGCACCCCACCTCACACGGCGGTCCTGTGATAGATGGTGCACACCGAAATCCCTACTGGGCAGACCGGGCGAGCTGCTACTCGGACGCAGTGGCGTGGGTCAGCGCTTCGCGCTGGGGGAACACATCGAGGGCGCAGTGCTGAAGACAGCCTCGATCGCAGCCCTCGTTGTGTCCTCCTCGTCCGGCCACAGGTGCGTAGGGTGCTCGCGGTGGCCTCCTGGCCGGCCGGCACCGCCTGGCCGTACAGCGCCACCGACCGCAGGAACGGCGCCGCGAGGACACCGGCTTCGGTGTACGCCCCGCGCCAGTACACCCGCCACAACCGCTCGGCGGCCTCGGCGAGATCGGCCGCCCCCGGCGCGGTGCCCTCGGCGGGATCGACCAGCACGCCTGCGGCGGTGTCGTGGACCGTTCGGGACAGCTCACGAAGCATCGCACGGTCGTCCCGGCCCATTCCGCACGGCGGGGCCTGTTGACCGAGGATCACCGACACGTCGGAGTGCAGCGCCTCCGCCAACCGCAGCAGCGTCGGCAGCGACACGTTCCCGCCCTGCTCCGCCTTCTGGATCGTGTGCAAGGACAGGCCGCTGCGAGCCGCGAGAGCCTCCCGGGTCACCTCCTTGCCCCGGAGCATCTTGATCCGCTCACCGGTGGTGAAGTCCTGCCTTTGACTCACTGGTCTCCCCCTCGACCGGAATGGCACAGTCCGATCGCCGCCCGTGCGGGCAGCTTGCTCAATGCAGAGTTACACGTTCAGCGCCCACGCAGGTCGCCGCGCGCGATTCCAGCGACAAAGGCATCGCACTCAGCGCGCTCCAGCTTGGCGCTCCATGGCGCTGACCGCCGGCAGACCAGGGCGGGGACTTAGCTGATGACAGCGACGGTCAGTGACGGGTCCGGAGCAGAAGCAGGTCGAGGAGCGGGCCGTCGGGGCCCGCGTTGTACGGCCCGGCATACCGGTAGCCGAGGCGGCGGTAGAGCCGCTGGGCGTCCCCGCCGCCGGGCATGGCGAGCAAGGACGCCCATTCGGTGCGCAATGCCGCCAGCAGGCTGTCGTGGATCCGCGTTCCGATTCCGTGGCCCTGCCAGCCGGGGCGGACAGCGAGTTCACAGATCCCGGCAAGGGAACGGGTAGTGCGGGCCTCGGGTTCGATGGCAGGCAGGAGCTGTTCACCGAACCAGTAGGCGGGGGTGCAGCGGAAGCCGTAGCCGAAGCCGACGGTCCGGTCGGCGAGGGAGGCGACGATCAGGGTGAAGTCGTCGTGCCGGGTGTGCCCGGTGATCTGGCGGCGCAGGGCCTCGGGGGTGAAGCCGGCCTGAGCGACATCGTCGTGGCCGGTGTGGGCGTCGGTCCAGATGTCGGCGAGGGTGTCGAGCAGAACCGCGATGTCATCGGCACCGTGACGGTGCAGTGACACCGGTGGCGTGGGCGAGGTCATGGGTACCTTCAGGCGGCTGGGACGGCGGTCCGGTAGGTATCGAGGTACTCGGCGACGCCGGGCACCGTCCGGTGGACCTCCAGCGACTCGGCGACGCTCTGCAGGGAGAGGACGAGCCGCTCGGAGTGCACGTCCTTGAGGTAGGCGAGGGTCCGGTGGCCGGCATCGACGGCCGCGTCGAGGTCGGGCCGTTCCCGGCGGGCCTGATGGAGCGCGATGTCGGCGGTGTAGAGGGCGGCGTTGCGGGCGTGGCCCCCGGCGAAGAGCATCACGGCCTGTTCCGCGCCCGCGCACGCGCGGTCGTACTGGCCGAGGTCCGCGCGGCACAGGGACTCAAGTCCGGCCAGTTCGGCCGGGACGAAAAACCCCAGCCAGTCCGGATCGGCCTCCCGCGGCCCCTTGGCGTACAGGTCGTACGCCCGCACCAGCGCCTGCTCGGTCAGCACGCGATCGCCCTGCAGCGCCCAACCGCGGGCCTCACGCATCGCCAGGAGGGCCAGCCAGCGCGGGGATCCGAGAGCGGCGGCCGCGCGCTGCGCCACCTGTGCGGTTCCGACGGCTTCGCGGGGGCGGCCGGTGGTGTGGGCAAGAAGGGACAGGCACGCGAACGCGTGCGCCTCCAGGCCGGGGTCGTCGGCCTGGCGAGCACTGGCCAGTGCCTCCGTGTAGAGGGAGCGGGCGTCCTTGGTGCGACCGGCGTCGAGCGCGAGCCAGCCGGCCGCGACGGACAGCATGCCGGTCGCGGTGTGGAGTTCGCGGCCGAGGTCCTCGCTGTAGCGGCCGTGTGCCAGCCAGGCGCGGGCGGTGTCCAGCGTAGTCGTGGCCTGCTCGGCGAGGTCGGCGGAGCCGTGGTCGCGGTCCTGGGCGTACAGCGCCTGTTCGGCTTCCCGGAGCGCCTGAACGTGGTCGTGACCCAGAGCCGGTCCCGTGTCCGGGAAGGGGCCTGCGCCCGCGCTGTGCGGGACGGCAGCGGTCAGCACCGCAGTCCCGACTCCGAGGAGCATGCTGCGTCGACGCATGTCCTCATCACCACCTCTCATCGGATCCACCGCCACGGGCGTGGTTGTTCCGCACCGGGACGGTGGGGGCGTGAAGCCCAGTTCGGTGGCGTCCCGGCCGGTCACCCGTTCCAGAAGCCGGCGGTACTTGGCCCGCGGCCAAGCGGTCGTGCCGTCCTCCCACGTCGCGATCGTGCGGGCGACCAGGTAGACCGGCTCGCCCGCCTTGATCGACTCACCCACGAGGAACTCTGCGGCCTCGCGACGCGACATGTCCCATTCGACCTCGCGGACCCGCCGGAACGTGCTGTTCGGCTTGCCCATACCCACCCCCGAGGGAACCCGTACCACCGTCACCCCTCCCGTTCAGACGGTAGCGAAGCGTGCACGTTCGGCGACAGTGCCAGGCGGGTGGAAATTGCCGTGGCAGACCGGTCTTTCATCGCAATTTCACCGCCCTCTGACATCGCATCGGCACCCCGAACCCGGGTTCCCTGAGTCCACGCCCGGCACCGACGCCTGGCCACCGCCGACCGGGCAACCACCCGGCCGAGTACGGGCACCCCATGGAAACAACGGGGCGTGGCTACGAGCTCCGCACCCTGGAAGGGGGACTCATCCCGTGAACCGATACCCGATCACCCGAGAACGGCTGCTGACGTCGTCCAGGCCCATGCAGGACTGGGACGTCGTCGGGGCGACCGGGGCCTGGCTGGACCGCGCCGACGGCACCCGCATCCTCGACGGCTCCAGCGGCCTGCTCTGCGCCAACATCGGCCAGAACAGCACCCAGGTCCTCGCCCGCGTCGAGGAGCAGTTCACCCGGTACACCTATGGCGGCGCCGCCGTGGTGCGCCCCAACATCCAGCTGGAGCTGACGGAGCGCCTGTGCGACGCCGTCGGCCGGCCGGACGACTCCGTCGCGCTGGTCACCTGCGGAACGCTCGGCGTCGAGGTCGCCATCGCCCTGGCGCGCACCATCACCAGGGTCCGCGACGGCAAGCGGCGCGGGGACATCCTCACCTGCGACCTGAGCTATCACGGGATGAGCGCGCTCACCCTCGCCCTGGGCGGCAACCACGCCCGCCGCCCCCGCCCGGAGGACGCGATGGGCCTGGGGCCCGCGTTCCCGGCGCCCTACCCGCCGACCCACTCGCACGACGGCGGCCAGGGGTGCACCGCCGACTGCGCCGAGGAGGTCGCCAAGGCCATCGACGCCCGGGGGCCGGAGAACGTCGCCGCCGTGCTGCTGGAACCGGTCAACGGCACCACCGGCGGGGCCTTCATGCCTCCCGCCGGCTACCTGCGCCGCGTCGGCGAGATCTGCCGCGAACGCGGCGTCCTGGTGATCCACGACGAAGTGCTGACCGGCCTGTGGCGGACCGGCACACCGCTGGCCGGCCAGCACTGGGACGGCTGCGAGCCGGACATCGTGATCCTCTCCAAGGGCCTGGGCGCCGGATACACGCCGGTCGCCGCGGTGCTGGTCTCGCCGGACCTCGCCCCGATGCTGCGCCACGACGGTGCCGACCCGCTGCCCGCGATGGGCACCATGGCCGCGCACCCGCTCATGGCAGCCGCCTGCCTCGGCGTGTTGGACGAGTTGGAGGCCCTCGACCACCAGGAGCTGCGGGCGCGCGGCACCCGGCTCGGCGAGGCCCTGCGGTCCCTGACCAGCCTGCCCGGGGTGCGGGAAGTGCGGGGCCTGGGCCACCTGTACGCCGTGGAACTCAAACCCGGCCTGCTGTGGCCCCTGCTCCAGGAGACCGAGCAGCGCGGCGTCTTCTTCTACCCGTTCACCGGCGCCGGATCCCCGCACCCGAGCCAGGGCTTGGTGGTGGCCCCGCCGCTGATCTCCACGGACACCGACCTCGCCTTCCTGACGGGCGCGCTGTGCGACGCCGTCACCGCCCTGACCTGAACCACCCGAACCCGGGCCCCGAAGGGGGCCCGCGAAGCCAAGGAGGCACCGTGCTTCTGCCCCACGTCGTGATCGACTCCCTAACCGACGAACAGTCCGCCATGTGGCGCGAGCACTTCGCGTCGCAGCCCGGCGACCGGAACCCGGCCATCGAGGAGGGCATCTGGCGGCGTACCCAGGACCCGCGCAACGCCGAGCAGTCCGGCTGGACCGAGGACGACAACGGCCGGCGCCGGGCCGTCCACTACCGCCTCCACTACGGGGTCGACCACAGCCGCCCCACCGACCGCCTTGTGATGGAGGAGCTGTACCTGTACGTCTCGTGGCTGGCCCCGGCCGCCGAGGTCGCCGCGCACCGCGGCGACCTGGAGAAGTGGCTGTTCGAGGGCCACTGGAAGCCCACCGGCGACGGCGCCACCTGGCGCCGCGGCGACCTGTACACCACGCTCACCGAGTACGACGTCCACCCGCAGGACGACCGGGCCGACCGCGACACCCCCGCCGGGTTCCGCTCGATCGACGTGGTGATCCAGTCGGTGGACTACCACCTGCCCCGGGCCTCGCGGAACGTCCCCTGGGACGTGCTCGCCGGCGGGATGCGCGTCAAGGAGGAACGCGGCGCCCCCGAGTACGCCGAGGACCTGTCCGGTCTGCTGGGCCACCTGCCGTTCGTGGTGGAGGCCGGGTGCGGCACCAGCATCGAGGCCGGCGTCCCTCCGCTGCACTTCCTCCACGAGGTCTACCGGGTCACGGCCCGCCAGGGCAACGACCTCACCCAGGGCTACGCCTTCACGATGTCCCCGGCCGAGGACGTCCTGGTGCGGGAGGTGCTGACCGACACTGAGCGCAAGGTCGACGACATGGTCAGCATGTTCCGGCGCCTGCTGCAGGCCGAGCCGACCGAGGCGCACCGGGTCCTGAAGGCCCTGCGCGACGCCGGGCACGCGATCGGGAAGGTGGCGACGCACAACTTCGACCGGCTCTTCGCCCGGGCCGGGCTGCCGGAGGCCTTCATGCGCCGGTACGACCAGCGGACGCCTGACATGCACTACCCGCCGCAGGCCAAGGCGCTGCTGGTGATCGGTCTGCACGCCGACCGGCGCGACGTCCAGAAGCGCGCCCGGGCGCTCGGGTTGAAGGTCTTCTTCCTGGACACCGAGGGCGTCACCGAACACGACGCCCACAAGGAGTACCTGATCGAGGGCGCGAGGGAGGGCGACGTCGTCGTGCGCTCCGAGGCGATCCCGGCCCTGCGCAGGCTGGCCGAGCTCCTGAACGTCGAGTGCTGACCGTCCGCCGGGCCGCCGCCGGCGACGCCGACGACCTCGCCCGCCTCGGGGCACATCTGGTCGGGAACACCGGCGCGTGGAGCAGCAGGCTCGCCGCCTTCTTCCGCGAAACGGTGGAGTCCGACCGGGTGGCCGCGTTCGTCGTCGACCGCCCCGGCGGTGGCCTGGCGGCCTGCGCCGCCGCCACCGTCACCCACTCGATCCCCGGGCCGCACCACCTCGGCGTCTACGCCCACATCCACACCGTCTACACCGACCCCGAGTACCGTTCGCGCGGCTACGCGCGGGCCGCCGTGCAGGCCCTGACGACCTGGCTCTCCGAGCGGGGCTGCGGCCTGATCACCCTCAACGCCAGCGACGACGGCACCCCCCTCTACCGCTCGCTCGGCTTCACCGCGAACCCGCGGGCCATGCGCCTCGTCCTCACCGCAACACCCCCGGCCAGCCGTGACGGCGTCGCCCCCGCGGTGAGCAGTGGGCCCATCGAATCCGCCCAACCACCCCTCCGATAGCCGGTAGCGTCAGGGGCACACCGAGTAACGGTGTGCCCCTGCGCCCAGACAAGGACCCTCCATGCGCGTCTCCGTGATCGGCTGCGGCCACCTCGGCATCCCGCACGCGGCGGCGATGGCCGACCTCGGTCACGAGGTCATCGGCGTGGACGTCGACCGCGACAAGGTCGAGCGGCTCAACAACGGCGAGTGCCCCATCTTCGAGCCCGGTCTGCCCGAACTCCTCGCCAAGCACATCGCCAACGGGCGTCTGCGCTTCACCACCGACATCGCCGAAGCGGCCGCCTTCGCCGAACTGCACTTCATCGGCGTCGGCACCCCGATCGACGCCGACGGCCGCTCCTACGACAACGGCCAGGTCTTCGGCGCCATCCGCCAGCTCGCCCCCCACCTCACCACGGCCTGCACGATCGTGGGCAAGTCGACGGTCACCGTCGGCACCACCGCCGAAGTCACCGCCCTCGCCCAGCGCCTCGCTCCCGCCGGTACCGACGTCGAGGTCGTCTGGAACCCCGAGTTCCTTCGCGAGGGCCACGCGGTGGAGGACACCCTGCGCCCGGACCGCCTCATCGCCGGGGTCACCAGTGCGGAGGGCGAGAAGGCGATCCGCGCGGTCTACGCCGGAATCCTGGACGCCGGCGTCCCGCTGTTCGTCTGCGACCCCGCGACGGCGGAGCTGGCCAAGGGCGCCGCGAACACCTTCCTCGGCCTCAAGA
This sequence comes from Kitasatospora sp. NPDC042419, assembly GCF_056437345.1. Lineage (NCBI taxonomy): Bacteria > Bacillati > Actinomycetota > Actinomycetes > Kitasatosporales > Streptomycetaceae > Kitasatospora > Kitasatospora sp. NPDC042419. The sequence continues at coordinate 431,946 of NZ_JBWKAW010000002.1, read as the reverse complement.
TCAGCTACATCAACGGCGTCGCGGACATGTGCGAGAAGGCCGGCGGCGACATCTCCAAGATCGTGGAGATCCTGGGCATCGACCCGCGGATCGGCGCGGGCGGCATGCAGCCCGGCATCGGCTACGGCGGCGGCTGCCTGCCCAAGGACGTCAGGGCGTTCACCGCCTCCGCCCGAATGCTCGGCGCCACCGCCGCAGCCGACCTCCTGCTCGCCGCCGAGAAGATCAACGAATCCCGCACCGGCGTCGCCATGGACCTCATCGCCGACGCCCTCGGCGACCGGCCGCTCCGGGGAACCCGCGTCACCGTGCTGGGCGCCGCCTTCAAGCCCAACACCAGCGACGTCCGGGAGTCCCCCGCCTTGGCCCTTGCCCTGGTGCTGTACCGCGCCGGCGCCGTCGTCACCGTGCACGACCCCCAGGCCGTGGCCAACGCCATGGTCCGCAACCCCGAACTCGACTCCACCTCGGACCTCACCGCCGCGCTCACCGGCGCCGAACTGGTGGTTCTGGCGACCGAATGGCCCGAGTACCGGCAGGCCGACCCCGCCGCCCTGGTGGACCTGCCCGCCAAGCCGGTGCTGGTCGACTGCCGCACCACCCTCGACCCGGTGCCCTGGCGCACCGCAGGCTGGCGCGTCCACCAGCTCGGCCGACCCGGGAAGTAGGTAGTCCTTCGCCAGGACAGCCCCGCATCGCCCTCGACGACCGGAGCAGCAACGGCCGACCCACCACTGGCCGAGCTGCCGCCGCAGTGGCCGTGCCCTCGGTACCCAGCACTGAATACAGGTGCGAAACGAGGGCACATCCAGGGCACATGCGGGCGGAAAACGGCGCTGACCAGTGAAAATTCGTGACATGAATTTTCCCAGGTCAGCGCCATGATCGCCGCAAAGTCGCAGGTCAGCGCGGCGCTGGTGCAGTACGTGAACTACCGCTGACCCCTGCGGGATGTGCGGTGAGGCCCCGGTCCCGGGTTCGGGGCCGGGGCCTCACGCGTCAAGGGGAGAGGGGAGAGGGGTCAGCCCGCGGTGGGGTGGGGGCGGACGGCGGCGGCTCGGGCGCCTGCCACGGTGTCCGCGAGGGACTGGGCCCGCGCCTTGAGGGAGGCGAGCTGTTCCGAGGGGGTGGGCGCGTCGACGCCGGGGGGCGTCGGCGGGGCCGGAACGTCCACCGGCGGCGTCGGCAACTGGCCGAGCAGGCCCTGCAGGACGGCCTGCAGCGAGCTGACCAACTGCTGCACGACGCCGAGGTCGACGGTGGAGAGCAGGGACGAGAGCAGGCCCGTGACCGTGTCGACGAGGCCGCCGACCGTTCCGACCAGCGCCGCCGGGTCGGGAGTGGCGGGCAGGGCCGGGGCGGCGGGCAGGGCGGGGGCGTCCGCCGCCACTGCCCCGGGGGGCACCGTGACGGGCAGCGGCGCACCGGCCGGGCGGCCGGGGGCGGCCGGAACCGCCGGGATCGAGACGCCCCCCGGGAGTACCGACAAGCCTGACAGGCCCGACAGGCCCAGTCGGTTCGGCAGGCCCGGCAGGCCCGGTACGGCGGCGGAGGCGGGAAGGGCGAAGGCGGCCGCACCGGGCGCCGCGGGGGCGGCGGGCACGGTCAGGGGGAGGTCGACGGGGACCGCGAAGGTGCTGACGGTGGTGGGGCCGGCCGCGGCTCCGTTGCCGGGGGCGGTGGCGGAGGCCGTGGCGACCGGAGTCAGCGCAAGGGCTGCGGTCAGCGCGGCGGCCGTCCAGGTGGCACGCATGGGTGATGCTTTCCTCTCGGTACGAATCAGGCGAAAATGCCTGATTCACACCGTGGGGCAGGCCAGTTGGCCCAGCCACCGGTGTACGCCGAACGGTGCACGACACGCGGCGGCGGGCGGCGACACGCCGTCAGACCGGCGGCGGCGCCGCACCGGGGGACGACGGAACCACCGGACGGCGCGGCCACCGGACGGCGGGACTACGGAACTACGGGACGGCGGGGCCGGGTCGGGGTCGTGGCCGGGTCGGTCAGCGGGTCGCCGCCCAGGCGGCCGTGCTGCGGTGGGCGCCGAGACCGACGGCGTCGAACTCGTCGCGGTGGCCCACGCCCTCCACCCGGGCACCGAGCCGGCGCAGGGCACGGGAGATCGGACTGCCCTCGGGCGGGGTGGGTTCGAACTCGCCACCGGTGAGCGGGCCGAGGTCGAGCCGGCCGTCGGCCCAGACGGCGGCGCGCTGGGTGCCGGTGCCACCGAAGAAGTCGGCCTCGACGCAGGCGATGGGGCCGGCCTTGGACCAGGCGGCGAGCCTTCGTTCGAGGCCGTCGGGGACCCACGCGAAGCCGGCGGCACCGGTGGCCGCCGACCCGTCGTCGCCGAACCGGAGGGCGGCCAGGAAGGCGGGGGTTGCCGGTATCAGCGCCAGCCCCTGGGCGAGCGGTCGGGGGCTGGCCGCCGGAACCTCGGCAGCCGCCACTGCGACCAGCTCCGCCGGACCGATCAGCGCCTGAAGTTCGTATGACATTCAGTCATCCTGAACCATGGCACTGACAGTGCGCCCGGCGTTTACGATTCCGTGCCCGGTCGGGTACCGCTCCGAGAGCCGGTCGGCGACGGAGCCGCATCCGACGACGGGTCGGCATCCGACGAGGGAGGGGCATCCCGCGACGGGCCGGAATCCGACGACGGGCCGGCGGCCGGCGGCGAACCGGCGCCCTCCGGCCGGACGGCGTAGAGCAGGGTGAACGCGGTCACCTCCACGGCGCCCTCGTCCCCACTGTGCCCGTCGGCATGCAACTCGTCGAAGACGTCCTTGAGTTGACGGCGGAGCCGGACCAGCCGGTCGGGGCTGACCCGGAGCGTGAAGTGCGAGAACAGCCCGGGGAGCCCGCCCGAGACCTCCGGCGCGGTGGAGAAGTCGACGCGACCGCCGAGCACGTGGTCGCGGAAGTCCCCGCGGAAGCGGTCGATCGCGGCGAGCATCGCGCCGTACGCATCGCCCCGGGCCGGCGAGTCGACCGAGAAGATCCCCGGGGCGAGCCGGACCGATTCCTGGGCCGGGGCGTAGCGGCTCTCGACGATGCCGGAGACCAGCCGGGTGCCGGCGACCCGGACCAGTCCCGCCTTCTCCAACTGCTTGATGTGGCGGTAGAGCTTGGTCTGCGACTCGCCGAGGGCGGCGGCGATCTCCTTGGCGGTGAGGTCGGTGCCGGCGGCGCTCAGGGCGCCGAGGATGCCCAGGCGCAGCGGGTCGGCGAGCGCCTTGAGCGTGGCGACGTCCTCCACGAGGCGTTCCCTGGGCAGCACTCCGGGCACCTCGGCAGGCCCTGAGGCGCCCGGGACGGCGGGGATACCCGGGGCGGCGGGGGCGGCGCCGGCGGCATCGGCAGGTTCGTCAGCGTTCTCGACCACGGCTCCACCCTCGCAGATCGCCGCCGCCCCCGGCAATCAGCATTCACCCTTGCGCGATCGCTCACCTTCGCGTCATCATTCATGAAAAGGTGAATGATGACGCGAAGGTGAGCGTGGGGTGGGCGTGAGCACGGGGACAGCGGGCACGAGCAGGGACGCGAAGGCGGGGACAGGCACTCACACGGGGGCTGACGCGGGAACGGGGACGGGCACGGGCACGGGCACGGAGAGGAGAACGGGCAACGGGACGACGGCCGCCCCCGGAGAGCGGCCCCTCCGCCACCACGAACCCGTCCCGCTCCGCCGCAACTGGCGGTTCCAGGCGCTCTGGGCCGGCCAGGCCTCCGCCACGCTCGGCCTGCAGGTCGCCGACACGGCGTACCCGCTGCTGCTGCTCGCGCTCACCGGCTCGTCCACGCTGGCCGCGGCGTTCGGGGCCCTGCAGATCGGCGCCGCCGTCGTCTTCGGCATCCACGGCGGCTCGGTCGCCGACCGGTACGACCGCCGCCGGGTGCTGATCCTCGCCGACGGCTCCCGGCTGCTCGCCTCCGCGAGCGTCCCGCTGGCGATGGCGCTGGACCGGCTGACCGTCGCGCACGTACTGCTGGTGGCCGTCGCGATCGGCGCGACCATCGCGTACAGCGGTCCGGTCCGGCTGCTCGCGGTGCGCTCGGTCGTCCCGCCGGAGCAGCTGCGGCAGGCGCTGGCGCAGGACGAGGCGCGGATGACCGGTGCGGGGCTGGTCGGGCCGCCACTGGCGGGCTCGCTGTTCGGGCTCGGCCGGGGCGCGCCGTTCGTCGGCACGGCGCTCGCCTCGCTGCTCGCGCTGGCCTCGGCCGTACTGGTCCGCTTCCCGGGCCGGCCGGAGGCGGCGGACACGGACGGCCCCGCCCAGGGCACCTCTCCGCAGGACACCTCCCCGCAGGGCACCACTCCGCAGGGCACCACTCCCCAGTGCGCCCCCTCGAAGAACGGCGCCCTGGCCGGCTTCCGCTACCTGGCCGCCAACGCCTTCCTCCGCCCGACCCTGGCCGTCGTCCTGGTCATCAACGTGGCCTCCACCGCGATGCTCCTGCCGGTGATGGTGGTCCTGCGCGGACAGGGCACGTCGAGCGGCGGGATCGGACTGGCGCTGGCCGGGGAGGCGGTCGGGGCACTGGCCGGCGCCTTCCTGGTGAGCCGGATGCACCGGCTGGCCGGGCCCGGGGTGCTGCTCCTCGCGGTGGCCTGGGTGCTGGTCCCGGCGATCCTCGCACCGCTGCTTCCCGGCGGGCCGGCGGTCGTCTTCGCGGCCCTGTTCGTGGTGGGTCTGGGGATACCGACGCTGCGGGTGATGATCGACCTGCTGGTGTTCCGCCAGGTGGCGGACGCGCTGCGCGGACGGGTGATCGCCGCGACCATGACGCTGTTCACCGTCGGCATGCCGGCCGGGATGGTCGGCAGCGGCCTGCTGCTGGACCACGTCTCCCCCGCGGCGGCGCTCGGCTCGGTGGCCGGTCTGCTGGTCCTCGCCCTGGTGCCCGCGACGGCCGGGCGGACGCTGCGCCGGGCGGTCTGGCCGTCCGAGCAGCCCTGAGCCGCCCGCCGGGGGCCGGAGCCCGGCCCTCGGCCCAGCCCGAGCCGGCCCCCGACCTGGGGCCCGGGCCCGAGAACCGGGTCCGGGCCCCCGCCCCGAGCCGGCCCCGAAACCGGACGGCCGTTCGGCCAAACTCCTCCGCACACCCCTGACAGTCGATCACCCGTGCGGGTGCACGCCACATGCGGCACCCCCGGCAACCGGGTGAACTGACCGGGTACGGCCCGCCCGGGGCCACCCCGGACCAGTCCGCTGGACCGGCCCCCGGACCAGACCCGTCGGGCCCCGAGGAGGACTCATGAGTTCGATGGACGTGCCCTCGTCCGGTCGCGGCAGTCCCGGTACGGGCAGCCCGGGCGGTACGGGCAGCCCGGGCGGTTCGGGGCCGGGCGGGGCCGGAACCGGCCCGGCCGCCCGGCAACGCACCGGCGCGGTGGCGACCAGGCTCGCGAGCGCGCCCCGGATGTCCTGGCTGACCCTCGCGCTGATGACCACCAGCTCGGTGGCCAGTCTCCGCGCGGCGCCGACCATGGCGGTCTACGGCCTGGCCTGCGTCTTCCTCTACCTCCTCCCGGCGGTCGTCTTCCTGATGCCGACCGCGCTGGTCTCCGCCGAACTGGCGTCCGGCTGGGAGGGCGGCGTCTACCGCTGGGTGTCGGAGGGCCTGTCGAAGCCGCTCGGCTTCCTGGCCGTCTGGTGCCAGTTCGCGATGACGATCTTCTACTACCCGTCGCTGCTCGCGTACGTGGCCTCGACCATCGCCTACGTGATCAATCCGGCCCTGGCCAGCAACGGCCTGTACACCGCGATCGTGATCATGGTCCTGTACTGGACCGGCGTCTGGGTCTCCGCGCGCGGCACCAAGGCGGTGGCCGGCCTCTCCTCGATGGGCCTGGTGATCGGCACCCTGATCCCCGGCGTCCTGCTGGTGGTGCTCGGCCTCGTCTTCCTCGGCCAGGGCAACCCCTCCGCCGCGCCGATGAACGCCGCGCACATCTTCCCGCAGTGGACCGGCCTGGCCAGCCTGGTGCTGATCGTCAACAACTTCCTCAGCTACTCCGGCATGGAGATGAACGCGGTGCACGTCTCCTCGCTCCGCGACCCGGCCAAGGAGTTCCCGCGGGCGATGTTCACCGCCTCCGGCATGGTGCTGGCGATCTTCATCCTGCCGGCGCTGGCGATCAGCTGGGTGGTGCCGTCCTCCGAACTGAGCCTGACCGCCGGCGTGATGCAGGCCTTCGACTCCTTCTTCCAGTACTTCCACATCAGCTGGCTCACCCCGGTGATCGCGGTGGCGCTGGTCTCCGCCTCGCTCGGCGGCATGCTCGCCTGGCTGGCCGGGCCCTCCAAGGGCCTGCTGATGATCTCCCGGCAGGAGGGCTACCTGCCGCCGTTCCTGCAGCGGCTCAACAGGGAGGGGGTCCAGCAGAACCTGCTGGTCACCCAGGGTGTGGTCACCACGATCATCGCCCTGGCGTACGCGCTGATCCCGAACGTCTCCAGCGCCTACTGGATCTTCTCGGTGATCACCACGCAGGTGTACCTGATCGTCTACCTGCTGATGTTCACCGCCGCGATCCGGCTGCGCCGCACCCAGCCCGACCACCCGCGCGGCTACCGCGCGCCGGCGCTGGTGCCGATCGCGGTGACCGGGCTGCTGTCCTCGGCGGCCGCGATGGCGATCGGCTTCGTGCCCTCCTCGCAGTTCGGCAGCGGCTCGGTCTGGTCGTACGTCGCGATCGTCGGCGGCGGACTGGCCCTGCTCGGGCTGATCATCCCGTACCTGTTCCTGCGGCTGCGCAAGCCGGAGTGGCGCTCGCCCGAAGCCCAGGCGGAGCTGGCCGAGATGGAGGCCGCCGAGCGGGCCAACGCCGCCATGCACTCCGACGGCGGCCCCGGCGCACCGAACGCACCGGGCGCACCGAACGGACCGAAGGACCCCGGCAGCCCGGACGAACCCCGCCGTCCCGGTGGCTCCGACGGCCCCGGTGGACCAGGCGGCCCCGCCGGACCGAGCAGCGGCGACACCCCCGGAGGAACGTCATGACCCGCAGCCTGATGGCCTCCCGGCACCGCTGGATCTACGTCGGCGCGATCGTCCTCCTGGTCGCCATGCTGGTCACCGGCCTGCTGACCTACTCCCAGCTGAAGTCCACCAACGAGGCCAACCGGAAGGCCCAGCAGCTCTCCGAGGCGCTCTCCGCGGCCGGCTACCCGGTGCCGTCGCAGAGCCAGATCGTGCACACCCTGGGCGAGGACGGCGGCGCCGTCTGCGAGGACCCGGCCCACGCGCTGACGCAGGCGCAGTGGACGTACGGCATGTCCAACGGCGCGGGCGGCCCCGGCCAGCGCCCGGTGCTCTCCGACCGCGAGGTGGTCCTCGCCGAGACGATCGTGCTCTCGGTCTACTGCCCGGACAAGCTCGCCGCCATCAAGGACAAGATCGACGACCTCAAGCTCCACGACACCGTGCGCAACTGACGGCCTGCCCCGCCCGGCACCGCCGCCCCCGGGCCGCATCGGCGGCCGGCCGCCCCACCCGCCCCGGAAGGAGCCGTACCCATGACCGACGAACTCGCCCGCCGCATCGCCGCCCTGATGCCCCGCGCCAAGACCGACCTGGCCGAGCTGGTCGCCATCCCCTCCGTCGCCGACCCCCGCCAGTACCCGCCGGAGAAGTGCCGCCAGGCCGCCGAGTGGGTCGCCGCCGCCTTCACCGAGGCCGGTCTGCGCGACGTCCACCTGGAGGAGACCCCGGACGGCAGCCACGCCGTGGTCGGCCACCGCCCGCCCCCGCCCGGCGCGCCGACCGTCCTGCTCTACAGCCACTACGACGTCCAGCCCCCGCTCGACGACGACGCCTGGACGTCCCCGCCGTTCGAGCTGACCGAGCGCGACGGCCGCTGGTACGGGCGCGGCACGGCCGACTGCAAGGGCAACATCGTCATGCACCTCACCGCGCTGCGGGCCCTCGGCGACGACCTCCCGGTCGGCATCAAGCTGGTCGTGGAGGGCTCGGAGGAGCAGGGCACCGGCGGCCTGGAGGCCTACGTGCCGCCCCACGCGGGCGAGTTGCACGCCGACGCCCTGCTGGTCTGCGACACCGGCAACGCGGCGGTCGGCGTACCCACCGCCACCACCTCCCTGCGCGGCCTCACCAACGTGGTGGTCACCGTCTCCGCGCTCAAGGGCGACGTGCACTCCGGCATGTTCGGCGGCCCGGCGCCGGACGCGCTCGCCGCGCTGATCCGCGTCCTCGACACACTGCGCGACGCCGACGGCGGCACCCGGGTCGACGGCCTGGACTGCACCGGTAGCTGGAGCGGCGTCGGCTACGACGAGCAGCAGTTCCGCACCGACGCGGGCGTGCTGGACGGCGTCCGGCTGACCGGCTCCGGCAGCGTCGCCGACCGGCTCTGGGCCCGCCCGGCGGTCACGGTGCTCGGCATCGACTGCCCGCCCGTGGTCGGCTCCGCGGCCGCCGTCCCGGCGACCGCCCGGGCCCGGGTCAGCCTCCGCGTCCCGCCCGGCACCGACCCGCACGCCGCCCAGGACGCGCTCACCGCGCACCTGAAGGCCGCCGCGCCCTGGGGGGTGCGCCTCGAAGTGGCCCCGGAGAGCACCGGCTCGCCGTTCCGGGCCTCCACCGGCGGGCCCGCGTACGCGGCGCTCGACAAGGCCATGCAGGAGGTCTACGACCGGCCGATGTCCTTCCTCGGCCAGGGCGGGTCGATCCCGCTCTGCAACGTGTTCGCCCGGACCTTCCCGGAGTCGGAGATCATCCTGATGGGCGTCGAGGAGCCGCGCTGCCTGATCCACGCGCCCAACGAGAGCGTCGACCCCGGCGAGATCGAGCACATGGCCAACGTCGAGGCGCTGTTCCTCAGGCACTACGCCGACTCGTCCCGGCCGTGATGAAGTCGACGCGGACCCGGCCGGCACGGGCCTGACCGCCCCGGCACCGGCCCCAGAGCGTTCGCCCTCACCAGGAGACCTCACATGCCCCGACCGTTCACCACCGAGGACTACCGCGCCCGCCTCGACCGGGCGACCGCGTCCGCCACCGCCGCCGGACTGGCCGGCCTGGTCGTCGCCCCCGGTCCCGACCTCGTCTACCTGACCGGCTACCAGCCCACCGCGATCACCGAACGCCTGACCGCCCTCGTCCTCACCGCCGGACGCGAGCCGGCCCTGGTCGTCCCCGCCCTGGAACGCCCGGACGCCGAGAAGGCGGCCGGCGCGCCCGCCGTCCGGCTGCTCGACTGGACGGACGGCCAGGACCCGTACGCCACCGCCGTGCCGCTGCTCGACGGGGCCGGCCGGTACGGCATCTCCGACAACGCCTGGGCCATGCACCTGCTCGGCCTCCAGGCGGCCCTGCCCGGTACGGGCTGGACCTCGCTCACCGAGACCCTGCCGATGCTCCGCGCCGTCAAGGGCCCGGACGAGCTGGAGCGCCTCGCCGCGGCCGGCGGTGCCGCCGACGCCGCCTACCGGGGCATCCTGGAGGTCGACTTCGCCGGACGCCGGGAGACCGACGTCGCCGCCGACCTCAGCGCGCTGCTCATCCAGTACGGGCACAGCCAGGTCGACTTCACCGTGGTCGGCTCCGGGCCCAACGGCGCCAACCCGCACCACGAGGCCGGCGACCGGGTCATCGGGACCGGCGACACCGTCGTGCTGGACTTCGGCGGGCTCAAGGACGGCTACGGCTCCGACACCACGCGGACCGTGCACGCCGGCACCGACGTCCCGGACGAGGTGCGGAAGGTGCACGGCGTCGTCCGGGAGGCGCAGCAGACCGCCTTCGAGGCCGTCCGGCCCGGGGTGAGCTGCCAGGAGATCGACCGGATCGCCCGCCGGGTCATCACCGAGGCCGGCTACGGCGACCGGTTCATCCACCGCACCGGCCACGGCATCGGGATCACCACGCACGAGCCGCCGTACCTGGTCGAGGGCGAGGAGCAGCCGCTCGTGCCCGGCATGTGCTTCTCGATCGAGCCGGGCGTGTACCTCCCGGGCCGGTTCGGGGTGCGGATCGAGGACATCGTGACGGTCACGGAGCACGGCGGGCGGCGGTTCAACAACACCCCGCACGAGCTGGGCATCGTGTCCTGACCGCTCCGCTCCGGGCGCGGCCCCGCCCCCGGGCGGCCGCCCCGGAGCACCACCGGTTTCCGGAGCACCGCTTCCGGGAGCGCCGCTTCCGGGAGCGCCGGTTCCGGAGCACCGGTTCCGGAGCACCGTTCCGCCGCACGGGGCATTTCTGAGGTGTTCCTGGAAGGACGGCCGTTCGCACCGAGAGTTCTCCAAGAATGCCTTGCTAGCTTCGACCGGCATGACCAGAATGCTCCGCGCGGCGCCGCCGACCACTCCCGCGAGCGCCGGGCGGCTGCGTCCGGCGACCGGCTCCCGGACCGGCGCCCGCCCCGGCGTCCTGTCCCGGATCCGCCTGCTGGCGTGGCCGCTCTACCTGCTCGCCCTGCTCTGGTACGTCCGCGCCTACGGGCTGCCGTACTCCAACGACGTGGTGTTCCTCTGGCTGATCGGCGCGCTGCTGGCCGCCGCCGTGCACAGCGGCCACGGCCCGCGCGGCTTCCTCCTCGTGCTGCGCGACTGGATCCCGGTGATGGCCGTCGTCTGGACGTACTCGCTGCTGCGCGGCTACGGCGCGCACACCCCGTGGGGGCCGTACCTGTGGCCGCAGCAGCGGGCCGACGAACTGATGGGCCTGGGTGAGACCCTGACCGTCCGGCTCCAGCACGGGCTGTACACGCCGGGCTCGCCGCACTGGTACGACTACGCGGCGGTCGCCGTCTACATGTCGCACTTCTTCCTGGTCTTCGTCGTGCTCGCGGTGCTCTGGCGCCGCCGCCACGACCGGTTCCGGCACCTGCTCACCTGCTACCTCGCGCTGACCTTCGCCGGCTTCGCGACGTACATCCTCTACCCGGCCGTCCCGCCGTGGCTCGCTTCCCAGGAGGGCCACCTGCCGGCGCTGACCCGGGTGGTGTCGGACGTGCTGACGGAGAGCGGGCTGCCCCGGGCCGGGTCGATCTTCGAGAACGGCAGCCGGTTCGCCAACGACGTCGCCGCGATGCCCTCGCTGCACTCGGCGTACCCGGCGATGCTGCTGTTCTTCTTCTGGCCGACGGCCTCCCGCCCGCTGCGGGCGCTACTGGTCGCGTACCCGCTCGCGATGACGTTCACCCTGGTGTACGGCGCGGAGCACTTCATCGTGGACGTGTTCGTCGGCTGGGCGTACGCGGCGGCGGTGGTCTACGGCGTGCGGTGGCTGCGGACCCGGCGGCGGGCCAGGTCGCTGGCGGCGACCCGCGCGGCGGTCCTGGCCACGGTCGACGCGGAGCCCCGGACCGCGGACCGGACGACGGCCCGGACGGCGGCCCGGACGGCGGAGCGGGTGGCGGACGCCCCGGCGGACGGGGCACCCGCCGGCACCGGCAGACTGGACGAATGACCGAGAAGCCCACCGCTCCGGCGAAGCCCGCGCGGCCCCTGAAGCCGACCGCGGAACAGCTGCTCGCCGCCCGCGACACCACCATCGAGGACGTCGCCGCCCCCGGCCTGCGGGTGCTGTTCTGCGGCATCAACCCCGGCCTCTGGTCGGGCGCCACCGGCCGCCACTTCGCCCGCCCGGGGAACCGGTTCTGGCCCGCGCTGCACCGTTCCGGTTTCACCCCGAGCGAGTTCCGCCCGGAGGAGCAGCGCCGGCTGCTCGCCCTCGGTCTCGGCATCACCAACGTCGCCCCGCGCGCCACCGCCAAGGCGGACGAACTCACCGCCGAGGAACTGCGCGAGGGCGGCGCCGCGCTGACGGCCCGGGTGCTGCGGCTGGAGCCGAAGGTCCTGGCCGTGCTCGGCATCGGCGCGTACCGGACGGCCTTCGGGCGGCGGACGGCGGTGATCGGGCGGCAGGAGGAGTCGATCGGCGGGACCGAGGTCTGGGTGCTGCCCAACCCCAGCGGTCTCAACGCGCACTACACCCTGGACACGCTGGCGGCGGAGTTCGCGAAGCTGCGCGAGGCCGTCGCGCCGGATCCCGCCCCGACGGCGGCTCCGGTGTCGGCTCCGGCCCCGGCGCCGGCCCCGGCGCCGACGGCGCGCCCGGACCGGCCGGCCTGACCGGCGGCACGCCCCGCCCCGCCCCGCTCCGTCCCCGCCCCGCCCCGTCCCGGCCCCGTCACGCCCGGAGGAACTCCAGCACCGCCAGCACCCGGCGGTGCGTCTCCTCGGCGGGCGGCAGGTCCAGCTTCATCAGGATGTTGCCGATGTGCTTGCCCACCGCCGCCTCCGACACCACCAGCTCCCGGCAGATCGCCGCGTTCGACCGGCCCTCCGCCATCAGCGCCAGCACCTCCCGCTCGCGCGGGGTGAGCCGCTCCAGCGGGTCCCGGCGGCGGCGCAGCAACTGCCGGACCACCTCCGGGTCGACCACCGTCCCGCCCGCCGCCACCGTGCCGACCGCAGCCACGAACTCCTCGATCTGGCCGATCCGGTCCTTCAACAGGTAGCCGACGCCCGACCCGTCCCCCGAGTCCAGCAGCTCCGCCGCGTACGACCGCTGCACGTACTGGCTGAGGACGAGCACCGGCAGCCCCGGCCGCCGCTCGCGCAGGGCGACGGCCGCCCGCAGGCCCTCGTCGGTCTGGCCCGGGGGCATCCGGACGTCGGTGACGACGAGGTCCGGCTCGTGCGTGCCGACCGCCGCCCGCAACTCCTCGGCGTCGCCGACCGCGGCCACCACCTCGTGCCCGAACCTCGCGAGCAGGCCGACCAGCCCCTCCCGCAGCAGCACGCCGTCCTCGGCGACCACGATCCTGAGTGCCCCGGCCGTCTGCTCGCTCATCGTCCTGCTCCTCCATCAGCCGGGGCCGGTGCGCAGGGGATCTCCACCCGCACCAGGGTCGGTCCGCCGGGCGGACTGCTCACCGCCAGTGTGCCGTCCACGACCGCGACCCGGTCGGCCAGCCCGGTCAGCCCGCTGCCGCGCGCCGGATCGGCGCCGCCGCGGCCGTCGTCCGCCACCTCGATGGTCAACCACCCGTCGGCGTACCGCCCGTCGACGCTCGCCGTGCCCGCCCCGCTGTGCTTGGCGACGTTGGCGAGTGCCTCGGCGACGGCGAAGTAGCCGGCCGACTCGACCGGCGCCGGCAGCCTCCCCGGCAGCTCGAAGCGGGTGGTGACGGGGATCGGCGAGCGGTCGGCGGCGTCCGCGCAGGCATCCGGCAGGCCCCGGTCGGTGAGCACCTGGGGATGGATTCCGTTGATCAACTCCCGGAGTTCCGCCAGCACTTCACCCGCCTCCCGGTGCGCCTCGGCGAGCCGGGCGGCCAGCGGCCCGTCCGGCGGAGCGTCCAGCCGGGCCAGGCCGAGCGTCATCCGCAAGGCCACCAGCCGCTGTTGGGCACCGTCGTGCAGATCGCGCTCGATCCGGCGCCGCTCCGCCTCGAAGGCATCCACCAACCTGGCCCGGGAGCGCACCAGTTCACCGATCCGCCGGTCCTGCCCGCCCGGACCGAGCACCAGCCGCACCAGCGCCGCGCGGGCCGCCGCCACCACCGCCAGCGGGTAGCCGAGCAGCGGTGCCAGCAGCAGGCCCGCGATCCCGAACAGGCCTGCCACCAGCGGGGAGTGGACCTGCCACAGCTTGAGGACGTTGACCTGCTCGCCGTCCAGCAGGAGCAGCGGCAGCGCGGCCAGCAGGTACCCGGGCACGGCGATCGCGAAGCCGACCACGGCCAGGTCGACCGGCCAGAGCACGGACGCGGCGAGCAGCGTGAACCCGAGCTCCCGCCAGGTCGCCCGCTCGCGGTAGCGCAGCCGCAGCCAGGCCGCCAGGCCCGGGCGGTCGGGGACGAGGTGGGGATCCGGCACCGGGCCCTCCCCCACCAGCCGGACCAGCCGCCGTTCCCAGGCCCCGACCGGCACCCCGGCCAGCGCCAGCGCGGCGAGCAGCGGCAGACCGACCACCAGCACCGCCAGCACCCCGGCGGCCACCCCGGCCACCAGGAGCCCGCCGCAGAGCAGCAGCCCGGTCAGTCCGGTCGCGAGCAGGTACGCCGCCGCCCGCCAGGGCGCCGCCGACCGGAGGAACCCCGGCCGCGTCACCGGCACCCACACACCCACCGGCCGCCCACCACGGCCGCCCACCGCGCCGTCCGTCACGCCGTCCGTCACGCCGCCCTCCCTCCCGCCCCGCCCGCACCGGCCCAGGTCCCGCCCGGGTCCGGCTGCGCCAGCCGCCCACCCTAGGGCGTGCCGGCGCGGCCGTCGGTAGGGCCCGGCCTACCCTTCACCGCCCGGGCGCCGGACGCCGTCGCCGGATCCCGCCGGGCAAGCCCCGCCACTCCCCCGCCAAGCCCCGCCAAGCCCCGCCACTCCCCGCCCCCGGAGGATCCCCGGCGCCGACCCCCTACGGGTAGGGCCCGCCCTACCTCCCGGAGTGGCCCCTGGCCTGCTGACCCGCCCCACCCCGCAGCGGTTCGCTGGACGGCATGAGAATGCTGCGGATCGCGCTCAAGTCCCTGAAGGCACGCTGGACGTCCCTGCTCGGTGCCTTCCTCGCCCTGGCCCTCGGCGTGGCGATGACCGCCGTCATGCTGCTCGGCCTCGCCGCCGCGCTGGGCGCACCCGGCGGCCCCGACGGCGAGGAGCTGGTCTCGCTGGTGGCCGCCCTCGGCACCGCCGGCGGGGTGAGCGTGTTCGTCTCGGCGTTCGTCGTCGCGTCCACCTTCTCCTACGCCGTCGCCCAGCGCCGCCGCGAGCTCGGCCTGCTCCGGCTGGTCGGCGCCACCCCCGCACAGGTCCGGCGCACCGTGCTCGCCGAGACGCTGCTGCTCGGTGCGGCCGCCTCCGCCACCGGCTGCGTGCTCGGCCGGCTCGGCGCGCCGACGCTGCTCCGCCGGCTGGCCGACGTCGGCATGGCCCCGCCCGGTTTCGCCCTCGGCCCGACCGGCTGGCCGCTGCTCGCCGCGTTCTGGACCGGCCTGCTGGTCGCCCTGGCCGGGGTCGCCGTGGCCGCCCGCCGGGCCGGACGGGTCGGCCCGCTGGACGCCCTGCGCGCGGCCGACCTCGACACCGGCGTGCTGACCCTCGGCCGTCTGGTCACCGGTCTCGGACTAGTGCTGACCGCCGCCGTCCTGGCCGTCGCCGCACTCGCCACCGACCCCGTCGACCTGCTGCACCGCAAGACCTACACCACCCAGCCGATGTGGCTGATCTCGGCGTTCGGCCTGCTCTCCCCGCTGTTCGCCCCGCCCCTGGTCCGCGCGCTCGGCCGCCTCGTCCCGGCCCGGTCCGGCGGCTACGCCGGGCGGCTGGTCCGTGCCAACGCCGCCACCGCGCTCCGCCGGACGGGCGCGGTGGCCGCGCCGGTGCTGGTCTCGGTGGCGCTGGCCGGTTCGCTGGCGGGCGCGCTGGACACGGTGAGCGCCGCCCGCTCCGCCGAGGCCCGCGCCCGGACCGCCGCCGACCTGGTCGTCGTCCCCGCCGCCGGCAGCTCGCCCGACGCGCTGACCGCCGCCCTGCGCGCCGTCCCCGGTGTGGCCCTCTCCCCCACCGGGCCCACCCGCCTCTCCCTGGTCGAGCCGGACGGCGTGGTGGTCCGCTCCGAAGCGCGGGTCGCCGACCCGGCCGGGCTCGCCGCCCTCGCCCGGCTTCCCCTGCTGGCCGGCTCCCCGGCCGACCTCGACGACGACTCCCTCGTCCTGCCCGCCGAGTGGGGCCGCACCAAGATCGGGGAGGCGGTCCCGGTGGTCCGGGCCGACGGCAGCCGGACGACCCTGCGGGTGGCCGCCGTCCTGCGCGACGGCCTCGGCGACAACGGCCTGTACGTGACCGCCGCCAACGCGCCGGGCGCCCGGGTCGACCGGATCGAGGTGCGACTGGCCCCCGCCCTCGCCACCGCCCTCGCCACCGACCCCACCGCCGGTCCGGCCGCCGGTCCGGCCACCGACCCGGCCGCCGTCACCGAGCGGGTGCGCGCCGCCGCGCGGCCGTCCGGCGCGACGGTGTTCACCCGCGAGGGCTGGCTCGCCGCCACCGCGCCCGCCAACGCCCGGATGGCCTGGCTGCGGACGGTGCTGGTACTCGGCCTGGCCCTCGTCTACACGGGCATCGCGCTCGCCAACACGATCCTGATGGCCACCGCCGACCGCCGCCGCGAACTGGCCCTGCTCCGGCTGGCCGGCGCCACCCGGGCGCAGGTGGTCCGGCTGGTGACCGCCGAGTCGGTGCTGGTGACGGTGGTCGGCGCGGTGCTCGGCTGCGCGGTCACCGCCGTCCAACTCGGCACCATGCACGGAGCGTTGGCACTGGTCGGCATACCTGCGCCGTGGGCCCTGCCGTGGCGGCCGGTCGGCCTGGTGGCCCTCGGGGCAGTCCTCCTCGCGACGCTCTGCGCCGCTCCGGCCGCCGCCTGGGCACTCCGCTCCCGCCCGGTCACCGCCGCCGCCCGCTGAGCCCGTCCGCTTGCCCGTCCACTGTGCCCACCCACCGGGCCGCAGACCACCCGGGCCACCACCCCCGCCGGGCCGTCGCGCGCCGAACCGTCGCGCGAGCCGCCGGATCCCGCCGGTCCCTCACACCGCCGTCAGCCCGTCCGGCAGGGTGAGACCGCGCAGCTCCCGGATCAGCGCCCGCACCGCCGCCGTGCCCGCCAGCTCCGGCGTCGTCACGTACCCGACGTGCCGACTCGGCGGGTGCGGCCCGAGACCGGTGACGGCCAGTCCGGCCGGGGCTCCGAGCAGGGCGGTCCGGGGCATGATCGCCATCCCCAGCCCCTGGGACACCAGCGAGACGGCCACCGTGTCGTCCTCGACGTCGATGGTCGCGGGCGGGATCCAGTCCTGCCGGTCCCACCAGTCCCGGGTGTACGAGCCGCAGTTCTCGTCCCAGTCGACCAGCGGCAGTCCGCGCGGCGCCGGGTGGCCGGCCGGGTGCACCAGCGCGTACTCCTCCTCGAAGAGCCGGACGGAGAGCAGCCCGGGCACCGGCGGCGGCGCGCTCGCGTCCAGGGTGGCGAGCCCGAGGTCGGCGCGGCCGTCGGCGACCTCGCCGGCCGTGCCGCGCCCGATCTCGCGGACGATCCGGACCTGCGGGGTGAGCCCCGGGTGGCGGGCGGTGAGCCGGGCCAGTACGGGCGGCAGCAGGTGCGCGGCGACGCTGCGGAAGGCGGCGATCCGCAGCGTCCCGGTGACCGCCCCGGCCTGGTTCCCGGCGCCGGCGGCGCGCACCTCCGGACCCATCGCCTCCAGCAGCCGCAGGACCCGGCGGGCGTACGCGACGGCTCGCGCGCCTGCCTCGGTGGGGCGTGCGCCGTGGCGCCCCCGGTCGAAGAGCACCGCACCGAGCTTCCGCTCGCAGGTGCGGACGGCGTGCGAGACGGCGGACTGGCTCGTCCCCAGGCGTGCGGCTGCTGCCGTGAACCCCTTCTCCTCCTCGACCGCGACCAGGACGCGCAGTTCCTGCGGAGCGAGGTCCGGGGCCGGATCACCCATGCCGCTCATCCATACCACTCACTCGATTCCGTCCACCCGTTCCGTCCACCCGTTCCACCAACCCGTTTCGCCCGCCCGTTTCGCCCGCCCGTTTCGCCCGCCCGTGCGCCGCCCCCTGCCGCCGAACCTACCTCCCCACCACCCCATCCATCGATTCCGCTCATGGAACAGGCCCACCCATCACCGCCACCCCCTGCCCACCCCCGCCCCGGCTCCCTACGGTGATCATCACCGCCCCACCGACCCCGGAGCCCGCCATGTCCCGCCCCACCGCCCGCGTCGTCCACCTCGTCTCCCGCCCCACCGGCGCCCCCACCGCCGAGAACTTCACCTTCCTCGACGAGACCGTCCGCCCCCTCGCCGACGGCGAGGCACTGGTCGAGAACGTCTACCAGTCGGTCGACCCGTACATGCGCGAGGAGATGGACGAGACCGGCGGCTGGGAGCTGCACGCCCCGCTGGAGGGCCGGGCCCTCGGCCGGGTGGTCGAGTCCAGGGCACCGGCCCTCCCCGTCGGCGCCCTGGTCCACCACCGCCGCGCCTGGCGCACCCTCTCGGTGGTCACCGCCGCCGAGACGACGGTCCTGCCGGACTTCGCGGGCGTCCCGCTGAGCGCGCACCTCGGCATCCTCGGCGGCACCGGCCTGTCCGCCTGGGTCGGCCTGACCCGGGTCGCCCGCCTCCAGCCGGGCGAGACGGTCTTCGTCTCGGCGGCCGCCGGCGGGGTCGGCACGGCGGCCGGCCGGATCGCCCGCCTGCTCGGCGCCGGCCGGATCGTCGGCAGCGCCGGTTCGCCCGCCAAGGTGAAGCGCCTCACCGAGGACCTCGGCTTCGACGCCGCCTTCGACTACCACGACGCCCCGATCGCCGACCGCCTCCGCGAGGCCGCCCCCGACGGCCTGCACGTCTACTTCGACAACGTCGGCGGCGACCACCTCGAAGCCGCCATCGGCGCCCTGCGCGACCACGGCCGGATCGCCTGGTGCGGCGCGGTGGCGCAGTACGACCACCTGCAGGACCCGCCGCCCGCCCCGCGCAACCTCTTCGACGTGGTCGGCAAGAGCCTGCGGCTGGAGGGCTTCCTGGTCCGCGACCACCTCGACGCCCGCCCCGAGCTGTACGACTTCCTCGTGCCGCACCTGCGCTCCGGCGCGATCGTCCCCGACGAGACAGTCGTCGAGGGCTTCGACCACGTCGTCGACGCCTTCCTCGGCATGCTCCGCGGCGCCAACACCGGAAAGATGATCGTCCGGCTCACCGACACGCCCGCCCGGACGACCAGCCACTGACGAACCACCGCCCAGCCGCCGCCGAACCGACGCCCAGCCGCCCAGCCGCCCAGCCGCCGAACCGACGACGACCGCTAGGGCAGCAGCGCGAGCTCCATCCCCGCGAGCCGCGTCCGGTCCGCGACCACCTCGAAGCCCGCGACCCGCCCGTCCGCCACCGTCATCAGCAGCACCAGCCGGAGCCGCCCGCCCGGCGCGATCGCCACCCCGACCGCCCCGTCCACCAGCACCGGCACGCCGAAGCGCGCCCGCCGCCCGATCACCCTGGTCTCCCGGGCCACGGCGAGCGCCCCGCGCGCCACCGCCGGCCGGCCGGCGGGCAGGGCGGCCGGGTCGGCCCGGCGCACCACGTCCGGCGCCAGGACCGCGAGCAGCGCGTCCAGGTCGCCGCCGCGGGCGGCGGCCAGGAACGCCTCCACCACGGCGCGGTGCCCGGCCGGCGGCACCGGCTCCGCCCCCGCCGTCCCCCGGACCCGCTGCCGGGCGCGGCTGGCCAGCTTCTTCGCCGCCACCGTGGTCCGCCCCACGATCGGCCCGATCTGCTCGAACGGCACCGCGAACCCGTCGTGCAGGACGAACGCGACGCGCTCGGCCGGGCCCAGCCGGTCCAGCACCACCAGCATCGCCCGGCCGACGTCCTCGACCAGCTCCGCCTCCTGCTCGGGCCCCTCCGTCAGCCCCTCCGCCAGCCCTTCCGCCGGCTCCTCCCCGACGAGGTCCTCGGGTCGACCCGCCCGCACCCGCAACACGTCCAGGCAGATCCGCGACACGACGGTGGTCAGCCACCCCGGGAGGTTCGCCACCGCCGCCGCGTCCGCCCGCTCCAGCCGCAGCCAGGCCTCCTGCACGGCCTCCTCGGCCTCCCCCGTCGATCCGAGCATCCGCTGCGCGACCGCCCGCAGCCGCCCCCGCTCGGCCTCGAACCGCACCGCCAGTTCCTCGCGCCCGTCCATCGGTCACCTTTCCTCGCCCGGCCCCGTCACAGGGTTGACGATCCCCGCTCCACCGAGGTGACAAGGAGCCTCTGATGACCACCTCCCCCGTCACCCCCGTCGCCGCTGCCACCCTGCTCCACCTGGACTCCAGCGCGAGCCTGCCCGGCGAGTCCGTCAGCCGCCGGCTGACGGCCCGGTTCGTCCGGACCTGGCAGGCCCGCCACGGCGCCGCCGGCTACCGCCACCGCGACCTCGGCGCCGACCCGGTCCCCCCGATCGGCCCCGCCTACGCCACCCTCGGCATCCGGGTCGAGCGCCACGGAACCGTCCCGCTCGCCGACGTCGGCACCCTCGCCGCGTCCCCCGGCGAACGCCACGAGTGGTCCCTCACCCTCCCCCTGATCACCGAGCTCCGGGCGGCCGGCACCCTGCTGCTGGGGGTCCCGATGTACAACTTCACCGTGCCCGCCGCGCTCAAGGCCTGGATCGACCGGATCACCTTCCCCGGCGCCTTCACCGACCCCGCCACCGGCCGCAGCCTGCTCGCCGCCACCCGCGTCGTCGTGGTCACCGCCCGCGGCGGCGCCTACGGCCCCGGCACCCCGCGCGAGGCCTTCGACTTCCAGACCCCTTACCTTCGCGCGTACTTCGGCAACCTCGGCGTGCCCGCCGAGCACCTGAGCTTCGTCCACGCCGAGCTCACCCGCGCCGACGACGTCCCCGCCCTCAACCCCTACCGCCCGCTCGCGGCCGGTTCCCTCACCGCCGCCCGCAGCACCCTGGCCGCCCTCGCCGCCGCCCGACCCCCGCCGGCCGCCCCCGCACGCGCACGCGACCGGGCCGGCGAAGGCAACGCCCTCGCCGGCCCGGTTCACGCACGTCGGCTACCGGCCGCCCCACGGCTCGTCGGTCGGGACGATCTCGCGGCCCAGCGGCATCAGCGAGACCGGGATCAACTTCAGGTTGGCCCACCCGAACGGAATTCCGATGATCGAGATGAACAGCGCGATGTCGGGACAGCAACGCCCCGGTAAGTCGGATGCCGGGCTCCTGGCACCAGCTTCACGCCTTGCCATGAGCCCGGACTCAACGACCGCCGAACTTCTCGTCGGTGGAGACGATCTCGCGGCCCAGCGGCATGAGGGAGATCGGGATCATCTTCAGGTTCGCCCAGCCGAACGGGATGCCGATGATCGACAAGAACAGCGGGATGCTGGTTGCGATGTGGGCCAGCGCCAGCCACCAGCCGGCGAAGATCAACCAGATCACGTTCCCGATGAAGGACGGCGCACCGGCGTCCGGCCTCTCCACCGTCGTCCGTCCAAACGGCCACAGCACGTACCCGGCGATCCGGAAGGCCGCGATGCCAAACGGAATGGTCACAATAAGGACACAGCAGATAATTCCGGCGATCACATACCCGATGGCCATCCAGATGCCGCAGAAGAGCAGCCAGAGCACGTTGAGCACAAAACCGAGCACCTTCATGGTCTCAGCCTCGCACGGACTGCCTTCGGCGTCTCGCGACCGGACCCGACCGCCTGACGGGAACCAGGACATCCGCGGCGGCAGCGTCAAGCTGCTCAGCGCCGAGGACGGCGGCGCACTGCTGCACGTCATCACCGGTGAGACGGACGGCCACCAAGGCCCCCGTGTCATCCATACCCCGATCACCATGAGCCACGCCTCGGTCAGCCCCGGCCCAGATCACCCTGCCCCGGCGCGCCGACGAGAAGCAGGACTCCTGCAACAAGACCTTCGAAGTCGTCGCCCGCGAGGAGTACGGCTCGACGAGCACCACCTCGAAGTACTTCAACGAGTGGGCGGCGCAGGGAGTCTGGGCCGAACTGGACAAGGCGCTCGCGAAGGTGGAACGAGTGCCGCTGCCCGTGCTCGACCTGCTCCCGCCTATGCGGATCGAAGGCCGAGTCGATCCCCGCGTGATGCTGAGCGCCGAGGAACGGTCCCGAAGGGAATGGTGATGATCGGCACGCAGCAGATGATTCCCGCGATCACATAGCCGATCACCTTCATGGTTGGCACCCTCTCACGGCCGACGGTCAGCCCCTATGACCAGCCATTCCCGCTGTCGCCCGTGTCTACGCCGGCACGGAAAGCGCTCCGCTCCGCCCGGGCCGGCCCGGGCGGAGCGGAGCGCTGAGCGGCGGTGGTCAGTCCTCGGCGTGGCCGATGCCGGTGTCGGTGAAGGTGCCGGCGACGCCGTCCTCGCCGATGATCAGGAAGCCCTCGAAGAAGCTGGCACCGTCAGGGCCGAACTTGACGCTGGTGAGGTGCAGGGCACTGCCGTCCGGGCCGGACACGAACGAGCCCTTGTCGAAGTGGGCGACGGGCACGACCTCGCTGGCCGCCTCGGCGGAGGCGACGGTGGCGCCGCAGACGGCGAGCGGGAGGACGACGGCGGCGGCGGCGAGAATGCGGTGCATGGTGCGCATGGAAATGCCCTTTCGAGGCGTGGTTCTCGACCCGGTGGGAACACCGGCTGTCACCATTTCCACATGTACGCATACGAAGTGCTACCGCTGGAAGCCATCCGTGCCAGCTGGACCATCACTCTCCGTACCGGATGCGGCTCCGCTACAGCGGGGTGACCGCCTTCAGGACGAGCAGGAGGGCCACCGCCGCGTTGAGCGCGGAGAGGGCCGAGGCGGCGGTGCCGAGGGCCGCGACCAGGGCGGCGAGGCCGGCGGGCGTACGGGCGGGCGGCCAGTTGCGGGAGCTGGGGACGGGGCCGAGGAGGGCGGCGACCCGGCGGGGAACGGGCCCCGGGCCGGGGGCGGCGAAGGCGGGGAAGGCCGCGTAGGCGGGCGCCCGGTGCGAGGCGAGGGCGGCGCGGGCGACGGCTCGGGCGGTGACGCGGCGGTCGCCGACGGCCTGGGCGGACTCCTCGTCGGCCCAGCGCTCCGCGCTGAAGGCGACGGCGCGCTGGAGCGGACGCAGGAACGGGTTGACGCAGCCGGCCAGCTGGGTGGCCAGCAGGTGGCGGTGGTGCCGGTGGGCGAGGTGGGCGCGTTCGTGGGCGAGCAGGGCGGCGCGCTCGTCGTCGGCGAGGCCGGCGAGCATGCCGGTGGAGACCACCACGCGCCCGGGCGAACGGGCGGAGCCGGGCAGCGCGTACGCGTACGGGGCGGGGTCGGGGAGCAGCGCGACGTCGGAGGTGCCGGGCAGGGCGCGGCCGAGGGCGCGCCGGGCGCGGGTGCGGATCCGCAGGTGGCGGGTGATCGTCCGGGTCAGGGCGAGGAGGACGGCCGCGAGGACGAGGAGTGCCGCCGTGCCGACCGTCTCGTGGTACGGCAGGGCGGCCCGGACCTCCGGGTCGGACCAGCTGTCGGGCAGCGGGTTGCCGGGGATCTGCGCGGTGCCGACCACGCCGATCAGGCCGAGGCAGAGCGTGCTGCACAGCGCCATCACGATGCTGATCCCGGTCAGCAGGCGGGCGGCGCCGCGCGGGTGGAGGTGCTGCTCGGTGAGACGGGCGATCGGCAGCGCCGTCAGCGGCAGGATGAGCGGGAGGAAGACGAAGACGCCCACGGTGCGGTTCTCGGGCTCAGCTCTCGCGGTCGGACGCCGACGGGGCCTGCGCCGACGGGGTCCGCACCGACGGGGCCGGCGCCGACGCGTCGGGCGCGGCGGCGCTGTCGAGCAGTGTGCGCAGCAGCTCCTCGTCGTGCGGGAGCAGCGCGGTGACGAAGCTGGCGAGCACGGCGTCCCGGTCAGGCTCGCCGTCGAGGACGCGGCGCATCCGCAGGGCGGCGAGGCCGGCCGCGTCGGAGGCGGCCTGCCACAGGTAGGAGCGGCCGGAGCGGGTCCGGGAGACGGCGTTCTTGGCGTGCAGCCGGGAGAGGATGGTCATCACGGTGGTGTACGCGAGGTCGCCGTCGAGGCGTTCCTGCACCCATCCGGCCGTGGCCGGGCCGGGCGCCTGCTGGAGCACGGCCAGCACCTGCGCCTCCAGCTCGCCCTGGCCGCGCCGCCGGGCCCGCGGGTCCCCGGCCACCGGGGTGTTGGTGTCCTCTGCCATGCCGGCCATCCTAACGAGCAGGTAAAGGGCTCCGTGCTCGGTCCCGGTGTCGGGCCTGGTCAGGGCTGCCGCGGGCCCAGTGGTTCGCGGGCGTTCCACCGCCGGTCGAGTTCGGCGATGTCGGGGTGGTGCAGGTCGAAGGCGGGCGACTCCGAGCGGATCCGCGGCAGGGTGGCGAAGTTGTGCCGGGGCGGCGGGCAGGAGGTGGCCCACTCCAGGGAGCGGCCGTACCCCCAGGGGTCGTCCGCGGTCACCCGCTGCCCGTACCGGGCGGTGCGCCAGACGTTGTAGAGGAACGGCAGGGTGGAGATCCCGAGCAGGAAGGACCCGATGCTGGAGACGGTGTTGAGCGTGGTGAAGCCGTCGGAGGCGAGGTAGTCGGCGTAGCGGCGGGGCATGCCCTCGGCGCCGAGCCAGTGCTGGACGAGGAAGGTGGCGTGGAAGCCGGTGAAGAGGGTCCAGAAGTGGATCCGTCCGAGCCGTTCGTCGAGCATCCGTCCGGTGAACTTGGGCCACCAGAAGTGGAAGCCGGCGAACATCGCGAAGACCACCGTCCCGAAGACCACGTAGTGGAAGTGGGCGACGACGAAGTACGAGTCGGAGACGTGGAAGTCGATCGGCGGGGCGGCCAGCAGCACACCGGTCAGCCCGCCGAACAGGAAGGTGACCAGGAATCCGACCGTCCAGAGCATCGGTGCCTCGAAGCTCAGCGAGCCCCGCCACATGGTGCCGATCCAGTTGAAGAACTTCACGCCGGTGGGCACGGCGATCAGCATCGTCATGATCGAGAAGAACGGCAGCAGCACCTGCCCGGTGACGAACATGTGGTGCGCCCAGACCGTGATCGACAGGCCGGTGATGGCGACGGTGGCCGCGATCAGGCCGGTGTAGCCGAAGACCGGTTTGCGGCTGAAGACCGGGATGATCTCGGTGATGATGCCGAAGAACGGCAGCGCGATGATGTAGACCTCCGGATGCCCGAAGAACCAGAACAGGTGCTGCCAGAGCATCGCCCCGCCGTCGGCCGCGTCGAAGGCGTGCGAGCCGAACCGCCGGTCCGACTCCAGGCAGAGCAGCGCGGCCGCCAGCACCGGGAAGGCGAAGAGCACCAGCACGGCGGTGAGCAGGGTGTTCCAGACGAAGATCGGCATCCGGAACATCGTCATGCCGGGCGCCCGGAAGCAGACGATCGTGGTGACGAAGTTGACCGAGCCGAGGATGGTGCCGAAGCCGGAGAAGGCCAGGCCCATGATCCACAGGTCGGCGCCGAGGCCGGGGCTGCGTTCGGCGCTGTTCAGCGGCGCGTAGGCGAACCAGCCGAAGTCGGCCGCGCCGTCCGGGGTGAGGAAGCCGAAGAGGGCGATCAGCGAGCCGAAGAGGTAGAGCCAGTAGGCGAGCGCGTTCAGCCGGGGGAAGGCGACGTCGGGGGCGCCGATCTGCAGCGGCATGATCCAGTTGGCGAAGCCGGCGAACAGCGGGGTCGCGAACATCAGCAGCATGAGCGTGCCGTGCATGGTGAAGAGCTGGTTGAACTGCTCGTTGGAGAGCAGTTGGAGCCCGGGTCTGGCCAGCTCGATCCGCATCAGCATCGCCATCAGGCCGCCGAGCAGGAAGAACACGAACGACGTGGCGATGTAGAGGGTGCCGATCCGCTTGTGGTCGGTGGTGGTCAGCCAGCTCACCAGGGCCCGGCCGCGCCGGCGGCGGGAGGCCGCGCGCCAGTGGTCCAGGCGCGGGGTCCGGGTCGGGCGTGGGGCCTGCTCCACGTCGTCCTTCGGCAGCAGGGTCACTCGGCGTGCCTTCCGTCTCCGGGCAGTGGTCCGACAACCAGTACCGGCCCGCCGTCCGGGGCCGCCGGGGGCGCGCGGCGCGAGTCACCCGAACAGGCGCGTCCGGTTGCCCGGCACCGGCCGGGGGTGGACGGTCGAAGTCCGCACGCCTCTCCGAACACCTGTCCGGCCCCGGCGTCCGGTCCTGGAGGAACCCCATGAGCACCGCGTCGACCCCTCCCGATCAGCCCCCTCCCTGGCGCTCCGGCACCGGCGCGCCACCGCCACCGGCCTCGTCCAACCGGTTCAGTGACTGGGCACCCGGCCTGGTGATCTTCGCCGGTGTCCTGATGCTCCTGAACGGCACCATGGAGGTGCTGCGCGGGATCATGGCGGTCAGCGAGGACGAGGTCTTCCTGAGCTCCGCCCGGTACGTGTTCCGGTTCGACCTCACCGGCTGGGGCTGGATCCACATCGTCGTCGGCGCGCTGGTCGCGGTGGTCGGCGCCTTCGTCCTCAAGGGCGCCGCCTGGGCCCGCTACGCCGGTGTCTTCCTCACCGCGCTGAGCGCCCTCGACAGCTTCCTGGCGATGCCGTACTACCCGTTCTGGTCGATCATCGTGATCGCGCTGGACGTCTTCATCATCTGGGCGCTCTGCGTCTACCGGCCGGAGGACGCCGCCTACTGAGCCCGGGGGCGGCCGCCCGGGCCCGGGCCGAGGGCGTCTTTGCAAAGTCCCGGCGCGACTTTGCAAAGACCCCCGAGCACCGGCCCGGGCGGCCCGGTCTCACGTCCGGGCCCGCTGTCTCACGTCCGGGCCCGCTGGGTGACCGCGATGCAGAGCAGCACCACCACGGCCGTCACCGGCGCCGCCGCCGGGAGTTCCTCGCCGAGCAGCAGCACCGACCAGACCAGCGTCAGCAGCGGCTGCGCCAGCTGGAGCTGACTGGCCCGCGGCACGCCGATCTCCGCCATCCCCCGGTACCAGAGCACGAACCCGCCGAACTGCGAGACCGCGGCCGTGTACGCCAGCCCGGTCACCGCCTTCGCGCCGAGCTCGACCGGCTCCGCGGGCAGCGCCAGCGCCGTGATCAGTCCGGTGACCGGCAGCGCCGCGACCACCGCCCAGCCGATCACCTGCCAGCCGGGCAGCTCGCGGGAGATCCGCCCGCCCTCCGCGTACCCGGCGGCGCAGACCAGCAGCGCCGCGAACAGGTAGAGGTCCGCGACGCTCGGCCGCCCGTGGCTCTGCACCAGCGTGAAGCCGAGCACCGCCGCGGCGCCGGCCAGCGCCGCGTACCAGAAGGTCCGGGACGGGCGGCCGGTCGCGCCGGTGCCCGCCCCGCCCGACCGCCCCGGTCGCCCTGCCCGGCCCGTCCGCAGCGCCGCGACCGTCGCGGTGGCCAGCGGCAGCACGCCGATGACCACCGCCGAGTGCGCGGTCGAGGAGGTCTGCAGCGCCAGGGTGGTGAGCAGCGGGAAGCCGAGCACGCAGCCCGCCGAGACCACCAGCAGGCCGGGCCAGTGCCGCCGGTCGGGCAGCGGGACGCGCGCGGCGGCGAGGCAGAGCGCGGCGAGCAGGCCGGCCAACAGGCCGCGCAGCCCGGTCGACGTCCACGGGCCGAAGCCGGTCAGCGCCCAGGAGGTGGCGGGAAAGCTGAACGAGAAGGAGAGGACTCCGAGCGCCGCCAGCACGGTGCCCGTGGCACCCCCGGTGGGGGCGGCGGCGAGGGCGCGCGGGGCGCCGGAGGGGTTCGTCGCGGGCTTCGCTGCTATCGCCGACGGACGGGTAGCGCTATCTTGTGCCTTCATGAACGAGCGTAGCAGTGTGGCCGAACTCGCCGACAGTCTGCGCCGGGAGGTGGAGCGCTACCCGGACGGGCGGAAGCTGCCGTCGAGCCGGGTGCTGATGGAGCGGCACCAGGTGAGCCCCGGGACGGTCTCCCGGGCGATCGCCGTGCTGGCGGCGGAGGGCCTCGTGGTCTCCCGGCCCGGCGCCGGCGTGTTCCGGACGGCCGCGGCGGCCGCGACCGCCGCGCCCCACGGAGCTGCCCCGCCGCACGCCGCCCCGCGCGCCCGCCCCGGCGACCTGTCCTGGCAGGAGGTCGCGCTGAGCGCCGAGGCCGGCCCGCGCGACCTCGGCGCCGGGCCGATGTTCGGCATCCTGAACGTGCCGCCGCCCGACGTGCTCGACCTCAACGGCGGCTACCCGAACGCGTCGTTCCAGCCCGAACGGCTGCTCGCCGCCG
Source organism: Kitasatospora sp. NPDC042419 (assembly GCF_056437345.1). Classification (NCBI taxonomy): domain Bacteria; kingdom Bacillati; phylum Actinomycetota; class Actinomycetes; order Kitasatosporales; family Streptomycetaceae; genus Kitasatospora; species Kitasatospora sp. NPDC042419. The sequence continues at coordinate 404,185 of NZ_JBWKAW010000002.1, read as the reverse complement.
CACTGGCCCGGGCCGGACGCCGACCGGGCGCCTGGGACCGTCCACCGGTGGACGGGCTCACCGAACTGCGCTCCTGGTTCGCCCGGGACATCGGCGGCACCGGCGGGCCGCTCGGGGCGGGCGACGTCCTGATCACGGCCGGCGGCCAGAGCGCCCTCACCATCGCCCTGCGCTCCCTGGCCGCCCCGGGCGCCCCCGTGCTGGTCGAGTCCCCGACCTATCCGGGCGCCCTCGCGGTGGCCCGCGCCGCCGGACTGCGGCCGGTCCCCGTCCCGGTGGACGGGGACGGCGTGCGCACCGACCTGCTCGCCGCCGCCTTCGACGCCACCCGGGCCCGGGTCTTCTTCTGCCAGCCGCTGTTCCAGAACCCGACCGGCGCGGTGCTCTCCCCCGAGCGCCGCGCCGAGGTGCTGCGGATCGCCCGGACGGCCGGCGCCTTCGTCATCGAGGACGACTTCGCCCGCCGCCTGGCCCACGCCGACGCGCCCGCGCTGCCGCGCCCGCTGGCCGCCGACGACCCGGACGGCGTCGTGGTCCACCTCAGCTCGCTCACCAAGGCCACCTCGCCGAACCTGCGGATCGGCGCGCTCGCCGCACGCGGCCCGGCCCTGCAGCGGCTGCGCGCCACCCAGGTGGTGGACAGCTTCTTCGTGCCCCGGCCGCTCCAGGAGGCGGCCCTGGAGCTGGTCGCCGATCCGGGCTGGGCCCGCCACCTGCGCACGCTCGGCGCCGAACTGCGGGACCGCCGGCGGGCCGCGGTGGCGGCGCTGCGCCACGAGCTGCCGGGGCTGCTGGGCGCGCACCGGCCCGGCGGGTACCACCTCTGGCTGCGGCTCCCCGACGGCACCGACGAGACGGTGCTCACCGCGGCCGCCCTGCGGGCCGGCGTGCTGGTCACCCCGGGCCGCCCGTACCACCCCGCCGAGCCCCCGGCGCCGCACCTACGGCTCAGCTACGCGGCCGCGGACAGCCCGGCCATGGTGACGGAGGGCGTGCGGCGGCTCCGGCGGGCGTACGAGGAGACGGCCGGCTGAGGGCGCCCCGCCGACCCCGCCGGCCGCCCGCCGGGGTCGGCGGAAGGCGCCGGCCCCGCCCGGCACCGGGCGGCCCCCGGCGGTCCCGGGCGCCACCGGACAGCACTGGACAGCACCGGGCGGCCCCGGTCAGTCCCGGCGGCCGGCCATCCGCTCCAGGCGGGCGATCCGCTCGGCCATCGGCGGGTGGGTGGAGAACAGCTTCGCCCCGGCCTCGCCCGGGCGGAACGGGCTGGCGATCATCATGTGGCTGGCGGTCTGGATCTGCGGCTCGGGGGGCAGCGGCAGCTGCCGGGTGCCGACCTCCAGCTTCCGCAGCGCGCCGGCCAGGGCGAGCGGGTCGCCGGTGATCCGGGCACCGTCGGCGTCGGCCTGGTACTCCCGGGAGCGGCTGACGGCCAGCTGGATCAGCGAGGCGGCCAGCGGGCCGAGGATCATGATCGCGAGCACCCCGAACAGACCCGGGCCGTCGTCGTCGTCGCTGCGGCCGAACGGGATCAGCCAGGCGAAGTTGACCAGGAACATCACCACCGAGGCGAGCGCCCCGGCCACCGAGGAGATCAGGATGTCCCGGTTGTAGACGTGGCTCAGCTCGTGCCCGAGCACGCCGCGCAGCTCCCGCTCGTCGAGCAGCTGCAGGATGCCGTCGGTGCAGCAGACCGCCGCGTTGCGCGGGTTGCGGCCGGTGGCGAAGGCGTTCGGCGCCGGGGTCGGCGAGATGTAGAGCCGGGGCATCGGCTGGCGGGCCGAGGTGGAGAGCTCCCGGACGATCCGGTACAGCTGCGGCGCCTCGATCTCGCTCACCGGGCGGGCCCGCATGGCCCGCAGCGCGAGTCTGTCGCTGTTCCAGTACGCGTAGGCGTTGGTGCCGACGGCGACCAGCAGGGCGATCACGAGGCCCGTGCGGCCGAAGAAGCTGCCGATCACGAGGATCAGCGCCGAGAGGCCGCCGAGCAGTGCGGCGGTCCTCAGTCCGTTGTGCCGGCGGTGCACGGCTGGCCCTCCAATGGCGCGTGGGGAAGCCCTTCCTGCCTCGTCCCTCTTGCCCGGTCAACGGGTGGGGCACGGGGCCTTGTTCCCTTGTGACCAGCGCGACACCCGACCGGAGGACCAGCTCAGACGCGCCGGGGCCGCCCCACCCGCCTCAGAACAGCGTGCCGCCGACCACCTGGAGCACCAGTTGCGGGGCCACCGACAGCACCACGGCCGCCGAGGCGGTGAGCCCCAGGGTGGCCGTCAGCGTGACCGGCAGGCGCCGCTCGGGAGCGGCGGCCCGCGCCTCGCCGGCGGCCTCCGCCGGGGCGAACAGCCGCGCCGTCCAGAGCAGGTAGTAGTACAGGGCGACGACCACGTTGACGGCCATCACCGCGGCCAGCCAGCCCAGCCCGGCGTCGACCGCGGCGCGGAACACCACCACCTTGCCGAAGAGGCCGATCACGCCCGGCGGCAGCCCGGCCAGGCAGAGCAGGAAGAAGGCCAGCGCCAGCGCCGTCCAGCGGCGGCGTGCGAACAGGCCGCGGAAGTCGTCGACGCTGGTCCCGGCCCGGCGGCCGACCGCCGCCACCACGCCGAAGGCGCCCAGGTTGACCACGCCGTAGATCAGCGCGTACGCGGCGGTGGCGCCCAGCGGGTCGGTCGCGGTGGGCGCGTACCCGGCGGCGGCCAGCGGCACCAGCAGGTAGCCGGCCTGGCCGACCGAGGACCAGGCGAGCAGCCGCACCGCGCTGAACCGGGTGTCGAACCGCTGCCGCAGCGCGCCGACGTTGCCGACCGTCATCGTGACGGCCGCCAGCACCGCCAGCACCAGGCCCCAGGTGTGCGCGTACGGGCGGAAGGCGATCGTGGTGACCAGTGCCAGCCCGGCGAGGCCGGCCGCCTTGCCGACCACCGAGAGGTAGCCGGCGACCGGGAGCGGGGCGCCGGTGTAGGTGTCGGGCACCCAGAAGTGGAACGGCACGGCCGCGACCTTGAAGGCGAAGCCGGCCAGGGTCAGCACCGCGCCGGCCTCCGCCAGCGGCCTGAGCTGCGCGGGCGCGTGCTCCAGGCCGGTGGCGACGGCGCCCAGGTGCAGGCTGCCGCTCGCCGCGTAGACGAAGCCGACGCCGAGCAGCATCACGGCGGTCGCGGTGACGGAGGAGAGGAAGAACTTGAGCGCCGCCTCGGCCCCCCGGCCGTCCCGGCGGAGCGCGACCAGCGCGAAGGCCGGCAGCGAGGCCACCTCCAGGGCGATCACCAGGGTGGCGAGGTCGCGGGAGGCGGGCAGCAGGGCGGCGCCGGCGGCGCTGGAGAGCAGCAGGAACCAGTACTCGCCGCCGGGCAGCTTCTCGTCCTCCACGGTGTGCGCGGAGAGCAGGGCGGCGATCAGCGCGCCGCCGAGCGCGAGCAGCTGGAAGACCAGGGCGAAGTGGTCGGCGACGTACGAGCAGCCCGCGTTGTCGGTGGCGCCTGTTACGTTCTGCGCACAGAAGGTCGCCCGGGGTGATCCCCCGACGAGTGGGAGGAGTGCGATGAGTGCCAGGGCGAGTCCGCCGGCGGTGAGCCGGCCGAGCAGCCGCTTGTGGCGCTCGGGCAGGAAGAGGTCGGTGACCAGCACGGCGAGGGCGGCCAGCGCGGCGATCAGCGGGGGCGCGATCGCCACCCAGTCCACGGACTGGATCAGGCTGCCCGGGTTGGCTACGGCGAGGGAGGTCACAGTGGGCTGCCCCGTGGAGTGAGGTCCGAGTGCGGTGCCGGTCGCGGCGCCGAGCTGTCTGCCCGTGCCGAGCTGCGTGCTGAGGAGCTGGGCGCTCAGCTGGGTGCCGAGCATGGTCAGCCACCCCCGAGGAGGAGCTTGACGGCGGGTTCGGAGAGGCCGAGCAGGAGCGCGGGCCAGAGACCGGCCAGCAGGGTGAGGGCGACCAGCGGCGTCCAGCTGACGGCCTCGTACGGGCGCAGGTCCGCGAGCTCGGCCACCGGGGCGGGCTGTTTCGGGTCCCCCATGCAGACCCGCCTGACCACGATCAGCAGGTACGCGGCGGTGAGGAGGGTGCCGAGGCCGGCCAGGACCATGTAGGTGACGAAGGCGGGGCGCGAGAGGCCCTCGGCCGGGTCGAACGCGCCGAACATCGCGAGCAGCTCGCCCCAGAAGCCCGCCAGCCCGGGCAGGCCGAGGCTGGCGACGGCCGCGAAGGCGAGCAGGGCGCCGATCCGCGGCGCCCGTCCGTACAGGGCGGCGCCGGTGGTGCCGGCCAGGGTGTCGAGGTCCGCGGTGCCGTAGCGGTCCTTGATCGCACCGACCAGGAAGAACAGCAGACCGGTGATCAGGCCGTGGGCGATGTTGGCGAACAGCGCGCCGTTGACGCCCACCGGGGTGAGGGAGGCGATGCCCAGCAGCACGAAGCCCATGTGGCCGACGGAGGAGTAGGCGATCAGGCGCTTGAGGTCGCCCTTGGCGCCCGGCCGCGCCAGCGCGAGACAGGCCAGCGAGCCGTAGACGATGCCGACGGCGGCGAACGCGCCCAGGTAGGGGGCGAGCGTCGCGGCGCCGTCGGGGACGACCGGGAGGAGGACGCGGACCAGGCCGTACGTACCCATCTTCAGCAGCACGCCGGCGAGCAGCACGGAGCCGACGGTCGGGGCCGAGGTGTGCGCGTCCGGGAGCCAGCTGTGCAGCGGCCAGGCCGGGGCCTTGACCGCGAGCCCGACCATGATCGCCAGCGCGGCGATCACCTGGGTGGAGTGACTCAGGCCCGAGCCGTGGGCGGCGGCCAGCGCCTGCATGTCGAAGGTGCCGGCCTTGCCGCCGACCAGCAGGAAGCCCAGCAGCATCACGGCCGAGCCGAGCAGCGTGTACAGGATGAACCGGTTGGCGGCCGGCACCTTGGCCCCGCTGCCCCAGCGGGCGATCAGGAAGTACATCGGGATCAGCACGATCTCGAAGGCCAGGAAGAAGAGCAGGAGGTCCAGCACCGCGAAGGTGGCCAGCATGCCCACTTCGAGGAGGAGGAACAGCCCCGCGAAGGACCGGGCCGACGGCACGCCCTCGCCGGACGGCAGCCGCCGCTCCGAGTACAGCGCGCAGAGGAAGGTGAGCAGCGAGGTCAGGACGATCAGCGGGAGCGAGACGCCGTCCACGCCGAGGTGGAACCGCACGCCGATGGCCGGGATCCAGGCCACGTCGGTGGTGGCCTGCATCCGGGCGGGTTCGTCGTGGTCGAAGCCCGCCGCCAGGACGACGGTGAGCAGCAGGACGGCGCCGGTCAGCACGGTGGTGAAGCGCAGCGCGCGCCGGTCGGCGACGGCCGCGTCGGCGCCGAACACCGGCGCCAGGGTGAGCGCGGCGCCGAGCAGCGGCAGGGCCAGGAGGGCGATGAGGACCGCGTTCATCGGGGGCTCCTACGGGCTGCGGTCGACGGGGTGGAACGGATCGGCTGGTTCATCCGGCTACACCGCCACCAGGACGGCCAGCAGGACGACTCCGGCGAGCAGCGCGCTGAGGTAGGTCTGCGCGTTGCCGGTCTGCGCGAGCCGGACGGCCCGGCCGAGCAGGTTGGCGCCGACCCCGCTGCCGCGCACGTACGTCTCCACGACCTCGCGGTCGAGGAAGCGGACCAGCTGCGCCGCGGCCGCGACCGGGCGGACGAACAGCGTGCTGTAGAGCCGGTCGACGCCGAAGCCGTGCCGGGCCGGGCCGAACAGCGGGCCGAGCAGGGCGCGTCCGGGGTCGGCGACGATCACCTCGGCGGCCGGGGCCCCGGCCTGATCGGGCACCCGGCCCGCCTCCGCGGGGGCGGGCTGCCCGGCGACGAGCCGGGCGGTGGCGGAGCGCCAGGCGCCGTACGCCAGCAGGATGCCGACCACGGCGAGGCCGGTGGCGGTGACGGCGGTGACGGCCGAGGGCCGCAGCGAGCCGCCGTCCAGCAGTGCGGGCAGCCAGTCGGAGCGCAGTCCGGTGATGCCGAAGGCGACGGTCGGGACGGCCAGCACCCAGAGCGGCCAGCGCATCGCGGGCGGCTCGGCGGTGGCCGGGTCGGCCTCGTCCACCTCGGGCGAGTACGGCGCGCCGGTCTCGTGGTCGAGGGGTGCCGCGGCGGGTGCGGCCCCGCCCGGGGCGCCGGCGGCGGCCGGGCTGTGGAACGCGACCAGGAACAGCCGGGTCGCGTACGCGGCCGTGAGCAGCGCGGTGACCCCGGCCGAGATCAGCACGATCCACCCGGCCGCCTGGGGCACGGCCGAGGCCGGTCCGACGCCGTTGGTCAGCGCCTCGCCGTTGGCGGCGTGCTCGGCGGCGGTCAGCACCGCCTCCTTGCTGAAGAAGCCGGAGAACGGGGGCAGGCCGACCAGGGCCACCAGGGCGATGCCCATCGTCCAGTAGGCGTCCGGGACGCGCTTGCGCAGGCCGGGCATCCGGGACATGACGGAGATCGAGTTGGTGTGCGCGGCGTGGATCACCACACCGGCGGCGAGGAAGAGCAGTGCCTTGAACGCGCCGTGGCTGACCAGGTGGAAGACGGACGCCTCGCGGTCGCCGCTGGCCAGCGCGCCGGCCATGTAGCCGAGCTGGCCGACGGTCGAGTAGGCGAGCACCCGCTTGAGGTCGTCCTGGGCGAGCGCGCAGAGTGCCGAGCCGATCATCGTCACGGCGGCCATCACCGCGAGCACGACCAGGGCCGCGCCGGAGAGCAGGAAGACCGGCAGCAGCCGGGCGACCAGGTAGATGCCGGCCGCGACCATGGTGGCGGCGTGGATCAGCGCGGAGACCGGGGTCGGGCCGGCCATCGCGTCCGGGAGCCAGGTGTGCAGCGGGAACTGCGCGCTCTTCCCGGCCACGCCGGCGAGCAGCAGCAGGGCGACCAGCGTCGGGTGGCCGAGCTGCCCGTCGGTGGCGGCCCGCAGCACGTCCTGGATCCGGAAGCTCCCGGCGTCGGCGCCGAGCAGGAAGATGCCGAACAGGAACGGCACGTCGCCGAGCTTGGTGACCAGGAAGGCCTTGAGCGACGCCGAGCGGGCGTCCTCGGTCTCCCAGTGGTGGCCGATCAGGAAGTACGAGCAGATGCCCATGACCTCCCAGCCGACCAGCAGCACGATCAGGTCGCCGGAGTAGACGACCAGGAACATCGCCGCCGTGAAGAGCGAGACCAGCGCCGCGTAGGAGGGGTAGCGCGGGTCGTCCTTGAGGTAGGCGGTCGAGTAGACCTGCACACAGGTGGCGACCAGGCCGACCAGCACGGAGATCAGCGAGCTGTAGCCGTCCAGGTAGAACGCGAGCGCGATGTCCGGGCCGCCGGTCGGGGTGAGCCGGGTGGCGGCGTCCAGCACCTGGCCGCTGCCGAGCTGGATCGCGACGACCAGGGCGAGTACGGCCGAGACGGCGACCGGCACGATCGCCAGCGGCCGGGCCAGGCCCGGGGCGCGCTTGCCGACGGCCAGGGTGGCGGCCGCGCCGAGCGCGGGCAGGGCGGGGACGAGGGCGGGCAGGGCGAGGTTCATGCGGCGGCCTGGCCCTTCAGCGCCTCGGCTCCGACCGGCGCCTCCCCGGCGTCGGTGGTGGACTCGGCCGGGTCGCCGAGTGCGGTGACCTTGTCGATGTCCGCGGTGCCCCGGGCCCGGAACAGCAGCAGGACGATGGCGAGCCCGAGTCCGATCTCGGCGGCGGCGATGGTGATGGTGAACAGGGTCAGCGCCTGGCCGGCGTGCAGCGAGTCGCGCAGCCAGACGTCGAAGGCGACGAGGTTGAGGTTGACGGCGTTGAGCATCAGCTCGACGGACATCAGCACCAGGATGACGTTGCGCCGGGCGAGCACGCCGTACACGCCGACGCTGAACAGCAGCATCGCGAGGACGGCGGGGTAGGCGAGGTGCATCAGCCCTCCTGCTCGGGGGTGGTCGGAGCGGGGGCGGCACCGTCGGTGTCCCCGGCAGCGGCACCGTCGGTGTCCCCGGCAGCGGCCTCGGCAGTGCCCTCGGCGGCGACGGCGGCCGGGACGGCCGGAGCGGCCTTCGGCGCGGTCGCGGCGACCGTCCCGTTGGACCCGACCGGCTTGCCGGCCCGGATGCGTCCGGCCCGCGGCACCGGCACCCGCCGGCCGCTGCCGCGCGACAGCACGATCGCGCCGACCAGCGCGGCCAGCAGCAGCACCGAGAGCGCCTCGAACGGCAGCACCCACGTCCGGAACAGGCTCGCGCCGGTCACCGCCGCCGAGCCGCCGCCCGCGCCGAGGTCGATCCAGGACGTCCGGAAGGCGTCCACGACCAGCGTCACCAGGGTGCCGGCCGAGGCCAGCGCCACCACCAGGGCGACCCACCGGTTGCCCGAGTCGGCGTCCGGTGAGCGCCCGATCGGCGCCTTGGTGAGCATCAGCCCGAACAGCACCAGCACGACCACCGAGCCCAGGTAGATCAGCACCTGGACCCAGGCGATGAACTCGGCGGTGAGCAGCAGGAACTCCACCGCCAGCCCGCCGAGCGCGGCCACCAGCCAGAGCGCGGCGTGCACCAGCTGCTTGGTGGTGACGGCGACCACGGCCGAGCCGAGCACCGCGATGCCGACCAGCAGGAAGACGACCTCCACCCCGGTCGGGGAGAGGAAGGAGCGGGCGGCCGGGTCCAGCGATCCGGTCGCGGCGAGCAGGGCGGCGCTCACTGTGCCTCACCCCCCTGGTCGAGAGCCGCGGCAGCGGCGGCGGCCAGCTTGTCCGCGGCCTTCCGCGCGGTGGCGATCTCCTTGGGCTCCTCGGCCGCCGGGTCCAGCGCGGGCGGCACCGGTACGGTCCACATCCACTCGCGGAGCCGGTCCCGCTCGTGGGTGAGCTCCAGGATGTCCGTCTCCGCGTACTCGAACTCGGGCGACCAGAACAGCGCGTCGAACGGGCACACCTCGATGCAGATCCCGCAGTACATGCAGAGCGAGAAGTCGATGGCGAACCGGTCCAGCACGTTGCGGGTGCGGGCGCGGGCGTTCGGGTCGGCGGCCGGCAGCGTCTCCTTGTGGGAGTCGATGTAGATGCACCAGTCCGGGCACTCGCGGGCGCAGAGCATGCAGACCGTGCAGTTCTCCTCCAGCAGCGCGATCACGCCGCGCGACCGCGGCGGGAGGGCGGGCTGCACCTCGGGGTACTGCGCGGTGACGCTCTTCTTCGTCATCGTCCGCAGGGTGACGGCCAGGCCCTTGGCCAGGCCGGCGCCGGGGAAGCTCATGAGATCGCCACCTTGATGATGCCGGTGAGGGCGAGCTGGACGAGGGCGAGCGGGATCAGCACCGTCCACGCGAAGCGCATCAGCTGGTCCTCGCGGAGCCGGGGGTAGGTGACCCGCAGCCAGATCACCACGAAGGCCAGCGCGAAGGTCTTCAGGATGGTCCACAGCCAGCCGAGCTGGTCCGGCAGCGGGCCGTGCCAGCCGCCCAGGAAGAGCACCGCGGTGAGCCCGGAGACGACCAGGATGCCCACGTACTCGGAGAGCAGGAACAGCGCGAAGCGCAGACCGGTGTACTCGGTGTACGCGCCGAAGATGATCTCCGAGTCGGCGATCGGCATGTCGAACGGCGGGCGCTGCAGCTCGGCCAGGCCGGCCGTGAAGAAGACGAACGCGCCGATGATCTGCCACGGGATCCAGTACCACTCCCAGGCGTCCAGGATCCCCGGCAGCGAGAGCGTCCCGGCCGCCATCGCGACCGAGGCCGCGGCGAGCACCATCGGCAGCTCGTAGGACATCAGCTGCGCGGCCGTCCGCAGACCGCCGAGCAGCGAGAACTTGTTGGCCGAGGCCCAGCCGGCCATCAGCTTGCCGATCACGCCGACGCCCATGACGGCCAGGACGAAGAACAGTCCGGCGTCCACCGCCTGGCCGACGAAGCCGTCCGGGCCGACCGGGATCGCGAGCAGCACGAAGAGGTACGGCAGCAGCGAGACGGCGGGCGCCATCTGGAAGATCCGCCGGTCCGCACCGGCCGGGACGATGTCCTCCTTCTGCGCGAACTTGACCCCGTCCGCGACCAGCTGCGCCCAGCCGTGGAAGCCGCCGGCGTACATCGGGCCGAGGCGGCCCTGCATGTGCGCCATCACCTTGTGCTCGGTCTGGCCGATGAGCAGGGGGAAGGTGAGGAAGACGACCAGCGTGGCGACGCAGCGCAGCACCGTGTCGAGCAGGTTCACGCGCTGTCTCCGTCCTGGCCGGCCGGCTCGGCCGGCGTCGCGCCCTCGTCGCCGTCGTCGCTCTTCCCGCTCGGCCCGCCCGGAGCACCCGCCCCGGGCTTCCCCTCGGCGGGCTCGGCGGCCGCAGGCTCGGCGGCCCCGGCTGCGGGCTCGGCGGAGTCGACAGGCTCGGCGGCCGCGGGCTTCGCAGCCCCGGCGGCGGCCTCGGTGGCCGCAGGCTTGGCGGCGGCCTCGGCGGCCTTCGCGGGCTCTGCGGGCTCGGCTACGGCCCCGGCGGGCTCGTCGTGGGCCGGCACCGGGTTGTGCCAGGGCGCGTCGGCGGACCGGGTCCGCGCGGGCGCCGGGCGTCCGGGCTTCTCCGTACCCGCGGCCCCGGGAGCGGGCTTGGCGGCAGCCCCCGCGGCGGCGTCGGCCCCCGCGTCGGCCGCCTGGCTCACCGAGCCGTCCGAAACCGACCGGACCCGGCGCGGCCGGTCCGCCCGCACCGGCGGCGCGGCCGCCTCGGCGGCGGGACCGGCGGGACCGGCGGGACCGGCGCCCTCGGCCGGCCCGGTCGGCTCCGCCGCCTGGCTGACCGAACCGTCGCCGACCGTCCTGGTCCGCCGCGGCCGGTCCGCCCGTACGGCGGCCCCGCCCTCGGCGCCCGCTGCGGCACCCGCTCCGGCGGCTGCGCCGGCACCGGCCGCCGCGCCCCGGGCAGCGGCCCCAGCGGCCCCGGCAGCCCCGGCGGCACGCGGGGTCCGGGCCGCGCCCGCCGCCCGAGCGGCCCGCGCGGGCCGTTCGGCGACCGGCGGCAGGGTGCCCTTGAGCGGCCCCCACTCGTTCGGGTCCGGCACACCGGCCGGCTGCATCTTGCGCCGCGCCGGCCCGTCGCCGTGGTCGGACTCGCCCGGCTCCTTGGCCCCGGGCCAGGCCTTGGCGACCCGGGCCGCGAGCACGAACTCCTTGCGCAGCGGGTACCCCTCGAAGCCGTCCGGCAGCAGCAGGGTGGCCGGGTACGGGTGGCCGGGGAAGTCGATGCCGAACATCTCGTGCGTCTCGCGCTCGTGCCAGGCGGCGCCGGCGTAGACGGACACGGCGGTCGGCAGCGCGGCCTTGTCGCGCGGCACCCGGGTGCGCAGCGCCAGGTGGCGGACGCCGGGGGCGTCGACGGCGGCGAGGTGGGCCACCACCGAGAAGCCCTCGGCCAGCTCGTCGACGGCGCTCAGCCAGTCGAAGAAGCCGAGGCCCAGCGTGTCGCGGGCGGCGGTGAGCGCCTCGATCCAGTGCTCGGCCGGGACGTCGACGGTGATCAGCCCGTACGCCTCGGCGCCGGTCGCCCACTCCCCGACCGACGCCGCGTAGTGCTCGGCCGTGGTCATGAGGCCCCTCCCTCGGCGGTGCCGGGACCGGCCACCAGCGGGCGGCGGAGTGCGGCGGCGGGTGCGGCGTAGCGGCCGGGCAGCGACTCCGCGGCGATCTTCTCCTGCAGCTTGAGGATGCCCTGGAGCAGCGCCTCGGGGCGGGGCGGGCAGCCGGGCACGTAGACGTCGACCGGGATGATCTGGTCGACGCCCTTGGTGACGGAGTAGGAGTCCCAGTAGGGGCCGCCGGAGTTGGAGCAGGCGCCGAAGGAGATGACGTACTTCGGCTCGGGCATCTGCTCGTAGAGGCGCTTGACGGCGGGGGCCATCTTGTCGGTCACGGTCCCCGAGACGATCATCAGATCGGCCTGTCGGGGGCCGGGCGCGAAGGGGATGACGCCCATCCTGATGAAGTCGTGCTTGGCCATCGACGCGGCGATGAACTCGATCGCGCAGCAGGCCAGGCCGAAGTTGAAGCACCAGAGGCTGTAGCGCCGTCCCCAGTTGAGGACGACCTTGACCGGGTCCGGCGCGAGCCTGGCCAGCGGGCCGATGCCGCTCCGCTCGACGGCGGCGCCGGGGCGCGACGGGTCGGGCACGCCCAGCGGAACCGGACCGCCGGAGGCGCCGTGCCCGTGCGGGTGGGTGTGCGTCACGTCCATTCCAGAACGCCCTTCTTCCAGGCGTAGAGCAGTCCGACCGCGAGGAAGCCGATGAAGACGAACATCTCGATCAGCGTCCCGGCGCCGTACCCGGCGGAGGCGAACACGGTCGCCCACGGGAACAGGTAGATCGCGTCGACCGCGAAGATCACGTACAGGAAGGCGTAGACGTAGTAGCGGATCTGGGTGTGCGCCCAGTCCTCCCCCACCGGGTCCACGCCGCACTCGTAGGCGAGGAGTTTCTCGGGCGAGTACACCACCGGCCGCAGCAGGCGGTTCGCGGTGAAGGCCACCACGACGAAGAGCACGCCGACGACGGCGAGCAGGCCCATCGCGGCGTACGCGTCGAAGTAGCCGCTGCCGGCCGCCGGGTCGGCCGCGGCGACGGCCACCTGCTGCCCCTCCATGCCCTCGCCTCCACATCGGCCGTGGGAACCGCCCTCCGGGGCAGTTCATACGACGTCTCTTTACACGCTCATAACCATCGCCAAAGCGTGAGTCTAAGTGCACTGCACAGGTACCCCGCACCCTGCCCGATCCGCAAGACGGCCGGTGGACACCCGGTGGACGCCCGGCGTCGCGGCGCCTGCCGCGCCGGGGTGGGGATAACCCCCGTCCGGGAAGACGTATCACCCCCATGGCACCGCGCGCCCCCGACCGGCGAAGCTTGGACCACAAGCTCGACCGACAGGGACGGTAGACCGAGATGAAGCCATTGCACCGCCGGACCGCGGACGCCACGAAGGAGCAGGACGTGCCTGCGGACCGCGCCCCGCTGTACGGCGCGCGGATGTGGCGGCAGGTCGGGCAGTTGCTGCTGAACCTGCCGATCGGCATCGCGGGGTTCGTCTTCACGATCGTGACGCTCTCCGTCGGCCTGGGGCTGTCGATCACCGTGATCGGTCTGCCGCTGCTCGCGGCCGGTCTGGCCGGCTGCCGGGCCATGGGCGGGTTCGCCCGCCGCCGGGCCCGTTCGCTGTACGGCTCCGGGGTGCACGAGCCGGAGCCGGTCCAGCACCGCCGCCCGGGCGTCACCGGCTTCGCGATCGCCCGGCTGACCGACGCGCTCGCCTGGCGCTCGGCCCTCTACTACGTGCTGATGCTGCCCTGGGGCATCCTCAGCTTCACCGTAACCCTGGTCTGCGTCCTGGTCGGCTGGCCGGCGCTGCCGTGGGTGGTCCGCTTCGAGTCGGCGGTGGACCGGATGCTGGTGGAGACCCTGCTCTATCCGGGGGCGCTGTCCGAGCGGGTCCGCGAGCTGGAGGACGACCGCGGCACCGTGGTCGACACCGCCGCCGCCGACCTGCGCCGGATCGAGCGCGACCTGCACGACGGCGCCCAGGCCCGCCTGGTGGCGCTGGCGATGGACCTCGGCATGGCGAAGGAGCGGCTGCAGGAGACCGAGACGCCGGAGGACGTGGCCGCCGCCGCCAGGATGGTCGGCAACGCGCACGGCGAGGTGAAGATCGCCCTCCAGGAGCTGCGCGACCTGGCCCGCGGCATCCACCCGGCGGTGCTCACCGACCGCGGCCTGGACGCCGCGCTCTCCTCGGTGGCGGCCCGCTGCACGGTGCCCGAGGGGGTCAAGGTGCACGTCGACCTGAAGGGCCGGGAGGCCGCGGCCGAGCGGCCGGACTCGGCGGTCGAGGGCATCGCGTACTTCACCGTCAGCGAGCTGCTGACCAACATCTCCAAGCACTCCGGCGCCCGCTCCGCGACGGTGGACGTCTGGCGGGCCGGCGACCAGCTGATGGTGCTGGTCCAGGACAACGGCAAGGGCGGCGCCGCCCCCTACCCGGGCAGCGGCCTGGCCGGCCTGGCCGAGCGGATCCAGGCGGTGGACGGCGTCTTCCTGGTCGAGAGCCCGCACGGCGGCCCGACCACGGTGACGATCGAGCTGCCCTGGCGGACCCGGGCCGCCCGCCGCTGAGCCGGCCCCTCCGGCCGGCACGCACCGGGGCCCCGTCGCGGACAGGCGACGGGGCCCCGGTGGCGTTGGTGCCCGGGCGGCGGCCGGTCCGCGGACCCTTGCGCGGCGTGCGGGCCGGCGGCCGCCCGGGGGCTCGGGAGGGTGCCCTACGGGGTCTCCAGGGTGCCGAGGGTGACCTCGGCGGTCCCGCTCCGGCCGTCGCGGGCGTAGGTGACGGTGACCTTGCCGCCCGGGGCGAGTGAGGCCAGTGCGGTGGTGAGCGAGTTCAGCGAGGTGACCTGGGTGTCGCCGATCTTCGTGATCACGTCCCCCGGCTGGAGTCCCGCGGAGGCGGCCGGCCCGCCGGGCGCGACGGCCACCACGACGGCGCCCGCCGGGCGGAAGTCCTGGTCGAAGTAGGTCCGGGCGGTGATGCCCAGCGCGGCCCGGCCGGAGTTGGTGACCTTGCCGTCCTTGATCAGCTGGTCGGCGATGCCGGTCACGGTGGAGGCCGGGATGGCGAAGCCGATGCCGGGCGCGGCGGCCCCGTTGGTCTCCGGTTCGGTGGCGGCGAGGGTGTTGATGCCGATCACCCGGCCGTCCAGGTTGACCAGCGCGCCGCCGCTGTTGCCGGGGTTGATCGCGGCCGAGGTCTGCACCATGTTGCCGATGGTGGCGCCGGGTGAGCCGCCGGTGGTGGGTTCGGAGACGGTCCGGCCGGTGGCCGAGACGATGCCCTGGGTGACGCTGCTGGAGAGCCCGAGCGGGCTGCCCATGGCGAGGGTGATCTGGCCCAGCTCGACCTTGGTGGAGTCCTCGAAGGCGGCCGGCCTGAGGCCGGCCGGCGGGCTGCTCAGCCTGATCACCGCGAGGTCGGAGTCCGGGTAGCCGGCGACCAGGGTGGCGTCCAGCGGCTTGCTGCTGTTGGCCAGCGTGACGGTGAAGGCGGTGGCCGAGCCGACCACGTGGGCGTTGGTGACGATGTCGCCCTTGTCGTCGTAGACGATCCCGGAGCCGAGGCCGGTGGCGGTGGTGATCTGCACCACCGAGGGCAGCACGTCCCTGATCACGCGCTGGTAGGCGTCCTGGAGCTGGTTGGGGCCGCCCGGCTGGCCGGCCGTGGAGGACGCCGGGCCGGCGGCGGCCGAGGAGGTCCCGGGGGAGGCCGGGGACGAGGACGGCGAGGAGGACGACGAGGAGGACGAACCGCTGCTGCACCCGGCCAGCGCCAGGGCGGCCAGGACGGCGACGGCGCCCGGCGCGGTCGGGCGGCCGCCGAACGCCTTCGGCCCGGTCGGCCGGGGTCCGGCCGGGAACGGACGGGTGGGTTCCTTCTTGCGGTTCACGGGACGGCCTCCGGCTTCCTCGGCACGGACACGGCGCAGAGATCTTTGTCAGCATTTCACCGAAATGTCCGAATCCCCTGCTCCGACTCGCCCGCGGCACCGGGCCGAAATCCGCACGCCCTAGGATTCGCCCATGACTTGGTTGATCACCGGCGGCGCCGGATACATCGGCGGGCACGTCGTGCAGCAGCTCCTCGACGCGGGCGAGCGCGTGGCCGTCCTGGACGACCTCAGCACCGGTGACCGGGCCCGGCTGCCGCAGGAGGTGGCCCTCGTCGAGGGCTCGACGCTGGACCGGGCGGCACTGGACGCGGCCATCCGCGAGCACGGGGTGACGGGCGTCCTGCACTTCGCCGCCAAGAAGCAGGTCGGCGAGTCCGTCGAGCAGCCGTTCCTCTACTACCGCGAGAACATGATCGGTCTGCAGACCGTGCTGGAGGCCGCGGCCGAGGGCGGCGTCAAGCGCTTCCTCTTCTCGTCCTCCGCCGCCGTCTACGGCATGCCCGACGTCGACCTGGTCACCGAGTCCACCCCCTGCGCGCCGATGAGCCCGTACGGCGAGACGAAGCTGGCCGGCGAGTGGCTGGTCGCCGCCGCCGGCAAGGCCCACGGCATGTCCACCGTGGCGCTGCGCTACTTCAACGTGGCCGGCGCCGCCTCGCCGGAGCTCTCCGACGCGGGCGTCTTCAACCTGATCCCGATGGTCTTCGAGCGGCTCACCGCCGGCCGGGCCCCGCGGGTCTTCGGCGACGACTACCCGACCGCCGACGGCACCTGCGTGCGCGACTTCATCCACGTCTCGGACATCGCCTCCGCCCACGTGGCCGCCGCGAAGCGGCTGGCCGCCGACCCGGCCGGGGAAACCTCGCTGGTCCTCAACATCGGCCGCGGCGAGGGCGTCAGCGTCCGCGAGATGCTGGACGTCGTCGGCAAGGTCACCGGCTACGACACCACCCCGGAGATCACCCCGCGCCGTGCGGGCGACCCGGCCCGGGTGGTGGCCTCGGCCGACCTGATCCGGCGCGAGCTCGGCTGGACCGCCCGGCACGGCGTCGAGGAGATGGTGGCCTCCGCCTGGGAGGGCTGGTGCAGCCGCCACCCGGAGGCCCGGAAGTAACCGGACGGGCCCGCGGCGGGCGGGGGCCGGAGCCTCCGTCCGCCGCGGGCCCCCGGGCGCACCCGCCCGCCCCGCGTCAGTGCGAGGGCACCGCCGTCCCGTAGAACGCGTCCAGCGCGTAGACGCAGCGGTCCTTGGAGCCGACGAACACCTTGCCGCCGACCGCCACCGGGGAGCCGGTCAGCTCGCCCTTGGTCCCCAGCTCCCAGCGCAGCCGGCCGCTGGCGAGGTCCAGGGTGTGCAGCGAGTGGTCCCGGCTGCCGAGGTGGACCAGCCCGTCGGCGACCGCCGGGGAGCCGACGATCTCGCCCCGGGCCGTGTACCGCCAGCGCTCCCGCCCGGTGGCCGCCTCGAAGGCGTACAGCACCTCGCCGTTGCCGACCAGCGCCATGCCGTCCCCGACCACCACCGGCTCGGCGCCCTGCCGGCTACCGGTGGCCGCCCGCCAGCGGTCCCGGCCGGTGGCCGCGTCCAGCGCGTACACCGTGCCCAGGTAGTCGGCGACGTAGACCGCGTCAGCGTCCAGCGCGGGCGGCGTGAACAGCACCGCCGAGGCCTCGAACCGCCACCGCTCGGCGCCGGTCGCCGCGTCCAGCGCGTAGACCCGGGTGCCGGCCGTCACGTACAGCACCCCGGCGCGCTCGGCCGGGCGGGACGGCACGTCCTCGCCGACCGGGACCGACCAGCGCAGGCCCGCGCCGCGCGGGTCGACGCAGCGCAGCCGGCCTCCGCCGTAGTAGTAGGCGGCGCCCGCCACCAGGGCCGGTCCGGACTGCGGATTCTCGTAGTCCTGCTGGGCGTCGTCGGCACGCCACAGCTCGGCGCCGTCGACCGCCGAGCGCAACTGCACGCCGCCGCCCCGGATGCCGCAGCAGAGCACGCCGTCGGCGGCGTCCAGCGAGTACACCCAGCCGTCCAGCGAGTGCCGCCAGCGCTCGGCGCCGTCCCCGACGTCCACCGTGAACAGGTGGGGGCCGTCGGCGGCGTGCACCCGGCCGGCGTCCACGGCGAGCGCCCAGGCGACGTCACGGGTCTTGTAGCGGCGCTGCCCGGAGGCGATGTCCAGGGCGTGCACCTCGAAGCTGGAGACGAACAGGGTGCCGCCGGCGACCACCGGGGTGCCCCAGACGTCGTTGGACATCCGGAACCGCCAGGGGCGCCAGCGGGCCGCCCGGGCCGGGGGCGGGGTGATCCGGCGGACCCAGTCGGTCTCGGCCGGCGCCGCGCCCGAGCCGGCCTGCTCGGCGCGCGGCCCGGGCCCTATCCGGACCGAGGCGCCGGACAGCCGCACCTCGACGGCGCTCTCCTCGGCGACC
The DNA here is from genome assembly GCF_056437345.1 of Kitasatospora sp. NPDC042419. NCBI lineage: Bacteria > Bacillati > Actinomycetota > Actinomycetes > Kitasatosporales > Streptomycetaceae > Kitasatospora > Kitasatospora sp. NPDC042419. Next base: position 386,327 of record NZ_JBWKAW010000002.1, on the reverse strand, counting down.
GGCGCGCGGTGGCGCCGCGGCGCGGCCAGCTTCTCGGTGGCGGGCTCCGGGTCGGGGCCGAGCGGCGTGGTGTGCACCGGCCCGGCCGGGAGCGGGGCGTGCCGCCCCCCGGGCCCGGTCCGCGGGTCGTCCTGACCGGGGCGCTGCGGCGGCACCTGCTGGTGCGGGTGCGGCACCGGCTGCGCGTGCGGCTGCGGCACGACGGGCGGCTGCACGGGGGCCGCCGGGGCGGCGACCGGCACGGCCTGCCGCCCGCGCCGCTTGTGCTCGATCAGGGCCAGCGCGTTGGGCGGCAGCCAGTCCCCGGCCTCGCCCGAGGCGTCGTCCCGGGAGAACAGGTGCGGGGCCAGTTCGGCCTGGATCTGCTCCGGGGTCGGCCGGTGCTCGGGGGCGGGCCGCATGCAGGCCCGGACCAGGTCGACCAGCTCGACCGGCAGGCCGGAGAGGTCGGGCTGCTCGCGCAGCAGCTGGAACACCGTCTCGACCGGGTTGGCACCCCGGTACGGCGGGTGCCCGGTGGCGCAGAAGACCAGCAGCGAGCCGAGCGAGAAGACGTCGCTGGCGCCGGTGACGCCCCGGCTGTCCCGGGCCTGCTCGGGCGACATGTACGCCGGGGTGCCGACCGCCACGTTGGTCATGGTGAGCCGGGTGCTGGAGACGCCGGCGGCGATGCCGAAGTCGATCACCCGGGGGCCGTCCTCGACGACCAGCACGTTGGAGGGCTTGAGGTCGCGGTGGACCAGCCCGGCCGCGTGGATCGACTGCAGCGCCTCGGCGATGCCCGCGACCAGCCAGCGCACCGCCCCCGCCGGCAGCGGCCCGCACTCGGTGACCAGGTCCTCCAGGGAGGGCGCCGGCACGTACGCGGTGGCCAGCCAGGGCACCCGGGCGTCGGCGTCCGCGTCGACCACGGCCGCGGTGTAGAAACCGCCGACCGTCTTGGCGGCCGCGATCTCCCGGGCGAAGCGGACCCGGAACAGCTCGTCCTCGGCCAGTTCCCCCCGGACCGTCTTGATCGCCACCCGTCGGCCGGACGCGGAGCGCGCCAGGTAGACCAGGCCCATTCCGCCCGCGCCGAGCCGCCCCAGCACCTCGAAGGGCCCGATCCGCCTCGGATCGTGCGCCGTCAGCTGGTCCACCCGCTGCCACCTCCCCGTTTTCCGCACCGCCCGCGTGGTGCCGGACACCCGCCGCGTGGTGCCGGACCCGATTCTCCAATGCCGCCGGGTGCATCTCCAACCTCCCCCGCCCACGGGCGTCCAGCGCCCGACGGTGCGTCCACTGCCCGGCCGGTGCCGCGGGAACGGCCGAATTCTGACGTCGGCTCCGGCGGCGGCTTGCGCCCGACACGCCCGGGGGCCCCGGGCGGGGCAGGTGACACCCGAACTGTAATCGTCACTCTCCGTTACTCGACCACCCCTCAGCGGAGGGGTCGTCACCCTGTGGCGTCAAAAGCACACGGGGGGGCGCCGAACCGGGCCCCGGGAGCGCGATGAATATCCGTCCGAAGTGCTTCACGGCCCTATACCAACCCCCATGCGGAGTAATAGTCACATCACCGAATCGCGCCAAGATCGTGCCACGGTAAGCTGACGGCATGACAGGACAAGTTCGCACCGTCGACGGTCGCGTCGCCGGGCGACGCGGACAGGAGACGCGGCAGAAGCTGCTCGACTGCCTCCGCGAGATGCTCAGCACGTCGCCCTATCGGGACGTCAAGGTCATCGACGTCGCCCGTATGGCGGGTACCTCCCCCGCGACCTTCTACCAGTACTTCCCGGATGTCGAGGGCGCTGTCCTCGAAATCGCCGAGGAAATGGCCAAGGACGCCGACAGCCTCAAAGAGCTGGTGGCCGGAAAGTCCTGGGCAGGGAAGTCCGGCACGGCCACTTCGGAAGAACTGGTCGACGGATTCCTCGCCTTCTGGCGCAAGAACGACGCCATTCTCCGAGTGGTCACGCTCGGTGCCGCCGAAGGGGACAAGCGGTTCTTCAAGATCCGCATGACCGTCCTCAACGCGGTCGCCAAGCCACTCACGGAAGCCGTCAAGGAACTCCAGGCGAAGGGCCAGGCCGACAAGTCACTGGATCCGGCCGCAGTCGCCGGGTCACTGGTCTCACTGCTCGCCTCCGCGGCCGAGCACCAGAAGGCCTTCACGTCCTGGGGCGTCAAGGTCAAGGACCTCAAACCCAACCTCGCTCCCCTGGTGTACCTGGGTGTCACCGGCAAGAAGGCGCCCAAGTAGACCGATCCGCTCCGACCCACCTTTCCGCTTCGCGCGGCCCCGGCCTCCTGTCCGGGGTACGACGGACGGCGGCCGTGTCCTCGGGGGAGGTCCGCCGGCGGTCCGCACCGCGCCACGACATGCCGGTGGGCGGGCACCCCTGCAGGGGTGCCCGCCCACCGGCGTTCGTGTTCCCGGGGCCGCCCGGGAGCCCCGGAGGCCCTCAGGGGGCCTCAGGGGGCCTCGGCAGCCGCTCCGGGCCGACTCGGCCGCCTCGGGCCGCCCGACCCGTCCGGACCGCAGCGAGCCGCTTCGGGGCTGCTTCCGCGATGCTTCCGGACCGTTCCGGGCCGCTCGCCGACCGTTTCGGGACCGGCTCAGGGGCAGCGGACCACCTGGCCCGCGTACGCGAGGCCGCCGCCGAAGCCGAACAGCAGCACCGGGTCGCCCGGCGACAGCTCGCCGCGCTCCACCAGCTTGGAGAAGGCCAGCGGAATGGACGCGGCCGAGGTGTTGCCCGAGTCCACCACGTCCCGGGCCACCACCGCGTCGGTGACGCCCAGCCGGGACGCGATCGCGTCGATGATCCGCAGGTTGGCCTGGTGCGGCACGAAGCCCTTCAGCTCGGACGGCTCGACGCCGGCCTTCTCGCAGGCCTCGCGGGCCAGCGGAGCGATCTGCGTGGTTGCCCAGCGGAACACCGACTGCCCCTGCTGGCTGATCACCGGGTCCCAGCCGGTGATCACCACGGCGTCGCCCCGCTCCGGCTCCGAGCCCCAGACCACCGGGCCGATCCCCGGCTCGGCGCCCTCCTCCTGGGCCTCGACCAGCGCCGCACCGGCGCCGTCGCCGAAGATGACGCAGGTGGACCGGTCGGTCCAGTCGATGGTGTCCGACATCCGCTCCGCGCCGATCACCAGCGCCAGCCGCGCCGCACCGGCCCGGATCGCGTGGTCGGCGGTGGCCAGCGCGTACGAGAAGCCCGAGCAGACCGTGTTGATGTCGTACGCGGCGGGTGCGCGCACGCCGAGGCGGGCGGCGACGGCCGCGGCCGTGTTGGGGCTGCGCTCCACCGCCGTACAGGTGGCCACCACGACCAGGTCGACGTCGGCCGCCGACCGCCCACTGTTGGCCAGCGCCTTCTGCGCCGCCTCGGTGGCCAGGTCGACCAGGGTCTCGCCCTCGGCGATGTGGCGCGTCCGGATGCCCACCCGACTGCGGATCCACTCGTCGTCGGTGGCGACCAGCTTCGCCAGGTCGTCGTTGGTGAGGACCTTGGGGGGCTGGTAGTGGCCGAGTGCCACGATGCGCGAACCGGTCATACTGCCCACTCAACCCGGTTACCCACTGGTCAGTCGGGCGTGACCGGCTACAGGATCCGTGCCGGGATGCTGTAGGAGACCGACAAGGACCGTTGCGGCGCCTGGGGCGTCGACCCGGCCGCCCGGACCGCCGACGGGCCCGGCCGGGCGCCGGAGGGCCCGGTCAGGCGGCCAGCGAGGCGGCGTCGCCCATCACGATCACCGGGTGGGCGGCCGGGTCCAGGGTCCGGATCAGCTGCGCCATCTTGTCCTCCGGGACGGACACGCAGCCGTGCGTCGGACCGCCGTGGTCGACGTGGATCCAGATGCCGCCGCCCTTGGTCGAGCCGTCGGGGCGGCGCGGGTCGAGCGGGGAGTTGCCGGGCACCCGGTTGTAGTTGATCGCGACCACGTAGTCGAAGGAGCCGGCGAGCTGCTCCCCGGCGAAGCCCCGGCCGGAGACCACGAAGTTGGCGTCCTTGTCGTACGGCAGCCTGCTGCCCGGGTCGGCCTTGCGGCCGCCGGCGTCGGTGAGCGAGTAGACGCCGATCGGGCTGCGCAGGTCGCCCTCGTTGTGGTCGGTGGTCCAGCCCTTGAACGCGTTGTGGCCCTGCCAGGTCTCGCCGGCCAGCCAGCGGCCCTCGGCGGTGCGGGTCCAGAGCGTCACGGCCGCCTTGTTGGTGTCCTTGCCCGCGCCGGAGGCGAGCACGACCTGGGTGGTCTCGGCGGGTATCCGGGCGGCGAACGCGGCGCCGAGGCCCGGTATCGCGGCCACCGAGCCGTCGGCGCGCGCCTCGCTGCGGTCGGCGGCCGGCTCCCCGGTGTGCCGGGCGTCGGCGGCGGGGGCGGCGGTCGGGGAGGCCTGGTCGGTCACCGGCTGCGCGGCGGCGGTCTGGCCGGCGGTGGTCTGGCCCGCGGCGGGCTGGTCCGGGGTGGCGACGCCGTCGGGACCGGGGCCGTCGGCGCTGGTCACACCCGTCCTGGCGGCGTCCTGGCCGACCGTGTACCAGCCGGCGGCGGCCGCCAGCAGCAGGGCGGTGCCGGCGGTGACGGCCCGGCCGGTGCGCTTCTTCTTCGGCTTGCGCCGGTGGCCGCGGGCGGCGGCCCGGGAGCCGGCGGGGGCGGCCTGCGCCGGCACCGGCACCGGTCCCACCGTCGGCTCGGGACCGGCCGCCGGCTCCGCCGGGTGGGCCTGGAACGGCTGGTCGTACACGTCGTGCTCGGCGAGGCTCCGGTACGCGTACGCCGCGTGGCCGGGGTCGTCCGGGCCCTCGTACCGGCCCGGGTGGGGCTCCTCGTACTGCTGCGGGTACGGCTGCTGGTAGCCGCCGTACGACTGCTGCGGCACCTCGTACACCGGGTCGTACGACGGGTACGCGGTGGAGCGATCGGAACCGGACATGTGGCCGATCCTGCCAAACCCACGGCCCGTTGGGAAACCCGGGTCCTGTGCGGAGCCGGTGAAGAAGCCGCCGCCCGGGCCGGCGGGCGGCCCGGGCAGCGGGAGGGGACGAGCGGAAACCGCTGGTCGCCGAGGGGTCAGAGGCGCATCGCCTGCGGGGTGTCGCGGCGGCCGAGGTCCGGGCCGTCGTACTCGCGGATCACCTCGTAGCGGGTGTTGCGCTCCACCGGCCGGAAGCCGGCGTCGCGGATCAGGCCCAGCAGGTCGTCGCGGCCGAGCTTGTTCGGGGTGCCGAAGTTGTCCGCGTCGTGGGTGATCTTGTACTCGACCACCGAGCCGTCCATGTCGTCCGCGCCGTGGCTGAGCGCCAGCTGCGCGGTGGTGACGCCGTGCATCACCCAGAAGACCTTGACGTGCGGCACGTTGTCGAAGAGCAGCCGGGAGACCGCGAAGGTCTTCAGCGCCTCGGCGCCGGTGGCCATCTCGGTACGGGCCATCAGCTTGTTGCGCACGACGCCGTCCTTGGAGTCGTGGAAGTCGTGCTGGTAGCGCAGCGGGATGAAGACCTGGAAGCCGCCGGTCTCGTCCTGGAGCTCGCGCAGCCGCAGCACGTGGTCGACCCGGTGGCGGGGCTCCTCGATGTGGCCGTACAGCATGGTGGACGGCGTCTTGAGGCCCTTGCTGTGGGCGAGCCGGTGGATCCGCGACCAGTCCTCCCAGTGGGTGTCGTGGTCGACGATGTGCTGGCGGACCTCCCAGTCGAAGATCTCCGCGCCGCCGCCGGTGAGCGACTCCAGGCCGGCGTCGATCAGCTCGTCCAGGATCTCGTCGGCGGGCAGGCCGCTGATCCGCTCGAACCAGTGGATCTCGGTGGCGGTGAAGGCCTTCAGCGAGACGTTCGGCAGCGCCGCCTTCAGCTCCCGCAGCGAGCGCGGGTAGTAGCGCCACGGCAGGGTCGGGTGCAGGCCGTTGACGATGTGCAGCTCGGTGAGGGAGTCGACCTCCATCGCCTTGGCGAGGCGGACGGCCTCCTCGATGCGCATCGTGTACGCGTCCTTCTCGCCCGGCTTGCGCTGGAACGAGCAGTAGGCGCAGGACGCGCTGCACACGTTGGTCATGTTGAGGTGGCGGTTGACGTTGAAGTGGACGACGTCGCCGTTCTTCTGCGTCCGCACGTGGTGGGCCAGGCCCCCCAGCCAGGCCAGGTCGTCGCTCTCGTAGAGCGCGATCCCGTCCTCGCGGGTCAGCCGCTCACCCGCGTAGACCTTCGCCTCCAGCTCGCGCTTGAGCCCTGCGTCCATGCGGTGCCCCGCCTCCTCCGACTTCGAATCCTTGCCGGAACGAGCGTACGCCCCTGCCCGGCTCAGCCCGCGAGCAGCTCCGCGAGCAACGCCGGGTCGATGTTCCCGCCGCTCACCACGGCGGCCGTGTGCCGTCCGCCGGTCTCGGCCGCGCGGTGGAAGTACGCCGCCGGGGCGACCGCGCCGGACGGCTCGGCGACCAGCCGGCCGCGCCGGGCCAGCAGTGCCACCGTCGCGCGGATCTCGTCCTCGGTGACGGTGACGATGTCGTCCACGTAGGCGGTGAGGTGCCGGAACGGCAGCTCGCCGACCGAGGGGGTGCGCAGCCCGTCGGCGATGGTCCGGTAGGTGTCGGCGACCGGCCAGGCCACCCGCTCGCCGGTCCGCAGGCTGGCCTGGGCGTCGGCGGCCAGCTCGGGCTCGACGCCTACCACCCGCACGCCCGGACGGGTGAGCTTGAGGGCTGCGGCCGTACCGGAGATCAGCCCGCCGCCGCTGACCGGGACGAGGACGGTGTCCAGCTCCGCCGGGGCGTCCTCGGCGATCTCCAGGCCCACGGTGCCCTGGCCGGCGATGATGAACGGGTCGTCGTACGGCGGCACCCAGACGTAGCCGTGCCGCTCGGCCAGCTCGGCGGGCACGGTGTCCCGCTCCTCCGGCGGCACCAGCACCACCTCGGCGCCGAACGACCGGGTGCCCTCGACCTTGACCGCCGGCGAGGTGTCCGGCATCACGATCACGGCCTTGATGCCGAGCAGGTCCGCCGCGTACGCCACGGCCTGCGCGTGGTTGCCGCTGGACTGGGCGACCACGCCGCGGGCGCGCTCGTCGGCGCTCAGCGCGGCGAGCCGGTTGTACGCGCCGCGGGTCTTGAAGGCCCCGGTCGGCTGGAGGTTCTCCGGCTTGAGCCAGAGCCGTCGCTCGCCGTCGGCCGCCCAGGGGGCGGGGACCAGCGGGGTGCGCACCGCGACCCCCGCGATCCGCTCCCGGGCCGCGTGCAGCTCCTCCAGACCGACCAGCGCCATCGCCGTCACTCCCCTTCGGCGAGCGGCAGCTCGCTCACCCGGCTCTCCCATTTGGTGGAGAGTACGACGGTCGTACGGGTACGGGCCACACCCTTCGTCCCGGAGATCCGCTTGACGGCCGATTCCAGGCCCTCGACGTCCGGCACCCGCACCTTGAGCATGTACGAGTCGTCGCCGGCGATGAACCAGCAGTCCTCGACCTCGCCCAGGTCCTTCAGCCGGAACGCGACGTCCTCGTGGTCGGCCGCGTCGGTGAGCTGGAGCCCGATCAGCGCCGTGACGCCGAAACCGAGCGAGGCCGGGTTGACCGTCGCGCGGTAGCCGGTGATCACCCCGGCCTGCTCCAGCCGGTTGATGCGGTCCGTGACGCTCGGGCCGGAGAGGCCGACCAGTCGGCCCAGCTCGGCGTAGGACGCACGGCCGTTCTCCCGGAGCGCCTGGATGAGCTGTCTGTCCACCGTGTCCATATACCGTCCGCGTCCTTCCGAACCTCACCAGACCCACAGATCATTATCCGGATTCAAAGGTGCCATGCTCGGACCAACCCGGATATCGCAGAGAACATACTCTCCCGACTCCCGGCGCCTCACTCCCCCTCAGGTCGACCGGTCGGTGTCGTCAGGCCGATCGGCCGTCCTCCCGGGCGGCCGCGCCCAACTCGCCCTCCCACCGCCGGTACAGCGCGTGCGGCACGCCGACCGCGTCCAGCACCCGCCCGGCCACGAAATCGACCAGCTCACGGACGGTGGAACCGCCGGCGTAGAAACCGGGCGAGGCGGGGAGCACGACCGCCCCCTGTGCGTCCAGCTCCACCAGGTGCTTCAACGTCACCCCGTTGAGTGGCGCCTCGCGGACGCAGACCACGAGCGGGCGGCGCTCCTTGAGGGTGACGCTGGCCACCCGTTGGAGCAGGTCCTTGCTCAGGCCGAGCGCGATGCCGGCCACCGCGCCGGTGGTCGCGGGGACGACCAGCATCCCCTTGGCCGGGTACGAGCCGCTGGACGGGCCCGCCGCGAAGTCCCCGGCCGACCAGTACCGGACGCCGTCGAGGCCCTCCTCCGGGACGGCCAGCCAGGCGGCGAGGTCGGTGCGCCAGTGCGCGTCGCGGAAGGAGATGCCGGTCTCGTCGAGGATGGTGAGCCGCGCGGCGCGGCTCACCACGAGGTCCACGGCCTCGCCCGCGGCGAGCAGCGCGCGGATCACGGAGGCGGCGTAGGGCGTGCCGGACGCGCCGGACACCCCCACGACCCAGGGCTGACGTACGGGCTGCTTCGGCTTTTCCATAGTGGTTACTTTTTAACCCACGCGCCCCGCCCGGCCCCGGCCCCGCCCTGGGAGGATGGGCGCCATGGCAGCGACCCTCGTCGACCTCACCCATCAGGTGACCACCGCGATGCCGGTCTACCCCGGCGATCCGGCCGTCGTCCTGGAGCCCGCGCTCACCACCGCCACCGCCGGGGTGAACGTGCTGGCCCTGCACCTCGGCTCGCAGTCCGGGACCCACGTGGACGCGCCGTACCACGTGGACGTCACCTGGCCCACCCTGGACGGCCTGCCGCTGGAGCGGTTCACCGGCCCGGTGGTCGTCGCCGACCTGCGCGGCCTGGAGCCCCGCGCGGCCGTCACCGCCGAGCAGCTCGCGCCCGCGCTGGAGCACGCCGGCGAGGGCACCGTCCTGCTGCTGGCCACCGGCTGGGCCCGGCACTGGGGCACCGACGCCTATCTCGCCCACCCGAGCCTGACCGCCGACGCGGCCGAGGCGATCGTCGCCGCCGGGGTGCGGACGGTCGGCGTGGACGCGCTCAGCGTCGACCCCACGCCCGACCCGGGGCCCGGCGACCCCACGGTGGCCGCGCTGCTCGCCGACCTCACCGACGAACACGACCAGCCGGCCGCCGACGAGCCCACGCTGGCCGCGCACCGGGTCCTGCTCGGCGCGCCCGGCGGCGGCGTCATCGCCGAGAACCTGACCGACCTGCGGCCGCTGCTGGAGGCGCAGCGGGCCGGGCGGCCGGTCGAGATCTCGCTCTTCCCGATCAGGCTGGTGGCGGCCGACGGGGCGCCGGTCCGTGCGGTGGCCCGGCTGGGGTGACCCCGGAGCGGCCCCGCGGTGACCCGGGCACGGCTTCGGAACGGCCCGAGCGGCTCCGGGCCGGCCGGTCGGATCCGCCGAACCGCTTGGCCGGCCCGGCACTTGGTCTAGACCATCCCCGGCGTACGCCGGTACGCTGTCCGGCCATGGCAGAGATCATCGGAGTGATCGAGCAGCTCTGGCGCTACCCCGTGAAGTCCACCGGCGGCGAGCGGCTCGACTCCGTCGAGGTGGACGACCGCGGACTCGCGGGCGACCGCCTCTACGCCGTGCGCGACGGCAACGGCAAGTTCGGCTCCGGCAAGAACACCCGCCGGTTCCGGCGGATGGACGGCCTGCTCCGACTCTCCTCCCGGCTCGGCCACCGGATCGACGGCCCCGAACTGTTCGACCCGCTGGGCCGCCCGGTCGCCGACCCGACCGCCTTCCTGCGCGCCTACCTGCAGCGCGACGACGTCGAACTCGCCCGCGAGGACGCCGTCTCGCACTTCGACCAGCTCCCGGTCAGCGTGCTCACCACCGCCACCCTGGACTGGGTGGCCGAGGCCGCGCCGTCCGCCGTCGTGGACGTCCGCCGGTTCCGCCCCAACATCCTGCTGCGCACGCCGCCCGGCACCCCGCCGTTCGTCGAGGACGAGTGGTTCGGCCGCGAGGGCCGGACCGGCTCGCGCTCCGGCGCCCGGCTCGCCTTCGTCCGGTCCAGCGAGCGCTGCGTGATGACCACCGCCGCCCAGCCCGGGCTGCCGCACGCCCCCGAGATCCTCAAGGCCATCGCCCAGGCCCACGACACCCGCCTGGACGCGCTCGCCGAGGTCGCGACCCCCGGCCGGCTCGCCGTGGGCGACGCACTGTCCCTGTACTGACGGACACCGCCGCCGGACGCGACGTCAGTTCCCTTCCGGCTTCCGCGATCCACCCCCCACGCTCGGCACTTGACTGACCCACGCCTATCCTGTCTTACTGTCGTAGGACAGGAGAACAACTGGTGATCGAGTTCGTGCTCGACGGCCGCTCGCGGGTGGCCACGTACATGCAACTGGTGCTGCAGGTGAAGCAGGCGCTGCGAGTCGGACTGGCGCAACCGGGGGACCGGCTGCCCAAGGTGCGCGACGTGGCCCAGTCCCTGGCGATCAACCCCAACACCGTGCTCAAGGCCTACCGGGAGCTGGAGTTGGAGGGACTCGCCGAGGGCCGGCCCGGGGTGGGGACGTTCCTGGTCCGCACCCTGGCCGGACCGTCGCTGTCCCACCAGGCAGAACTGCGCGACGAGTTGGTGACCTGGCTGCGCAAGGCCCAGGCCGCCGGACTCGCCCGCGAGGACATCACCGCGCTGATCGACACCACCACGCGGGCCACGTTCGACAAGCCGTCGCCGAAGGACGGCTGACCCGGCCGGAGCCCCGCCAGACCGCATCCTTGGGGGAACACATGACGGAAGTCGCTTTGCAGACGGACGGGTTGGGCAAGCGCTACGGCCAGACCTGGGCGCTCCAGGGCTGCTCCCTGCAGCTCCCCGCGGGGCGGATCGCCGCCCTGGTCGGCCCCAACGGCGCCGGCAAGTCCACCCTGCTCCACCTCGCCGTCGGCCTGCTGCGGCCCGACGCCGGACGGGTCCGCGTCTTCGGGCAGGACCCGCGGGACAACGTCGACGCCCTCGCCGACCTCGGGTTCGTCGCCCAGGACACCCCGCTCTACCCGGACTTCACCGCCACCGAGCTGATCACCATGGGCAGCCGGCTCAACCGCCGCTGGGACTCCGCGATCGCCCACGACCGGCTCGGCCGGATCGGCATCCCCGCCGACAAGCCGGTCGGCAAGCTCTCCGGCGGCCAGCGCGCCCAGGTCGCGCTGGCCCTGGCCCTGGCCAAGAAGCCCCGGCTGCTGCTGCTCGACGAACCGGTCGCCGCCCTCGACCCGCTGGCCCGGCACGAGTTCATGCAGGCCCTGATGGGCGCGGTCGGCGAGTACGGCACCACCGTGCTGCTCTCCTCCCACCTGCTCGCCGACCTCGAACGGGTCTGCGACCACCTGATCGTCCTGCAGACCGCCCGCGTCCAGCTCTCCGGCTCCGTGGACGACCTGCTCGCCTCGCACTGCCGGCTGGTCGGCCCGCGGGTCGCCGACGGCGCCGCCGTGCCCGGGGTGGCGGAGGTGGTCCGCGCCAGCCACACCGAGCGGCAGTCCACCCTGCTGGTCCGCACCGACGGCCCGGTCGAGGCCGACCGGTGGGCCGTGCACGACGTCACCCTGGAGGACCTCGTCCTCGCCTACCTCGGCGCCGCCGACACCCGGGCCACCGGCGCCGCCCCGCACCCGGAGGTGGCCGCATGATCTGGCTGACCTGGCGTCAACACCGCAGGCAGGCCCTCTGGACGGCGATCGCGCTGGCCGTCCTGGCCGCCGCCCTGATCCCCACCGGCCTGTCGATGCGCTCCACCTTCGAGGACTCCGGGCTCGGCCCGTGCCTGCGCAAGCTGGGCGGCGCCCAACTCGTGTCCGGCGGCGGCTGCGAGGCGCTCAGCCAGCGCTTCGAGAACCAGTACGGCGCGATGCCCTTCCTCGCCATCCTCTTCGTGCTCCTGCCGGTCCTGGTGGGCCTCTTCTTCGGCTCCCCGCTGGTCGCCCGCGAGGTGGAGAACGGCACCCACCGGCTGGTCTGGACCCAGGGCATCAGCCGCCGTCGCTGGATCCTCACCAAGTTCGGCCTGGTCGGCGCCGTCGCCCTCGTCCTGTCGGTGGTCTACGCGCTGGGCGTCGCCTGGTGGCTGGCGCCGCTGACCGCCAACGGCCTGGGCCGGTTCGACTACCTGCTCTTCGACGTCCAGGGCGTGGCCCCGATCGGCTACACGCTGTTCGCGGTGGCGCTCGGCATCCTGGTCGGCACCCTGAACCGCAAGGTGCTGCCCGCGATGGGCATCTCGCTCGCCGCCTTCGTCGCCGTCCGGGTCCTGGTCGAGACGCTCGCCCGCCCGTACTTCCTGCCGACGAAGACGCTCAGCTACGCGATCGACAGCAAGCTGATGGCCAGCCGCTTCACCGGCTCCTGGGTCTACCAGGAAGGCGTCCGCAACGGCCTCGGGGAACTCGTCCTCCCGGACGGCCGGGTCGGCTGCGACACCGACGGCTCCGGCGACTCCGCCGGGTGCGTGGCCCACTTCGCCCAGCAGGGCTTCGGACCCGCGCCCTACACCAACTGGCAGGAGTACCAGCCGGCCGACCGCTTCTGGACCTTCCAGGTCATCGAGACGGGCCTGTTCCTCGCCCTCACCGCCCTGCTCCTCGTCCTGGCCGTCCGCCGCATCCGCCGCATCGCCTGAGCGGCCGGGTCCGGGCGCTCTCCGGCCGGTGCGGCGGAGAGCGCCCGGGCGCGGGCGTCAGAGGTTTCAGGGGCGCACCGGGAGCAGGCACACGGGGTGGCCGGCGGGGTCGGCGTAGACGCGCCAGCCGCCGGCGTCCTGGAGGAGCGTGCCGCCGAGCGCGAGGACGACCGCTTCGGCGGCGGCCGCGTCGTCGACGTCGACGTCCAGGTGGGCCTGCTGGGGGTGGGCCTGGTCCGGCCAGCGGGGCGGGCGGTGGTCGGCGACCCGCTGGAAGCAGAGCACCGGGCCGCCGGGGACGTGCAGGGTGGACCACCCCTCGCCCAACGACCAGCGCGGGTCCGGCCGGTCCACCTCGCCGCCGAGCAGCCCCGCGTAGAAGCGGGCCAGTACGGCCGGGTCGGGACAGTCGAGGACGATGCACTGCAGACGGCCGATCACGGTCTCTCCTTCGCGGGTCTCCACTGCGCCCATTGTCCCCATGGGGTCATCGTTCCTGCTGGACAGCGGCCGGAACAGGTCGGACCATGATCGGATGATCACAGGAGACGGACCAGTCCAGGCCCCGGCCGTACGGCTGGAGCGGCTCACCCCCGGACACGCGGACGCCCTGCTCGCGTTCGAGCGCGAGAACCGGAAGTTCTTCGCCCGCTCGGTGCCCGACCGCGGGGACGCCTACTTCACCCCGGCCGGGTTCGCCGGACGGCACGCCGCACTGCTCGCCGAACAGGACTCCGGCGCCTGCCACTTCCACGTCGTCCTGGACGCCGCCGGCACGCTGGTCGGCCGGGTCAACCTGGTCGACGCGGCCGACGGCAGCGCCGAGCTCGGCTACCGGGTGGGCGAACGCGCGAGCGGCCGGGGCGTGGCGCGGGCGGCGGTCGAGGAGGTGTGCCGGCTCGCCGCCACCGCGTACGGACTCACCGAGCTCACCGCCGTGACCACCCTCGACAACGCGCCCTCGCGGGCGCTGCTCGCCCGCGCCGGGTTCGCGGTGGTGGGCGAGCAGGACGTCGACGGCCGGCCGGGCACGGCGTACCGGCGCGCGCTCTGATCCGGCGCCCGACCGGTGCGCCGGGCCGGGCCACCCGACCGGTACGCCCGACCGGCCCGCCGGGCCGAACCCGCATACCCGCCAGTAGTTCGGCGGCGCGGATTCGCGGGCAGAACACCGGATATGACGATCCCTCACCGCCTGATCGGCACCGGCGCCCACAAGGTCCTGGTACTGCACGACTGGTTCGGCACCAGCGCCGGCTGGGGCGCGTTCCTGGACTACCTGGACGGCTCCTCCTTCACCTACGCCTTCCTCGACTACCGGGGCTACGGCGAGCGCAGGAACGTGACGGGTGCGTACACGCTCGCCGAGATCGCGGACGACGCGCTCGCGCTGGCCGACCAGCTCGGCTGGGAGAGCTTCTCGCTCGTCGGGCACTCCATGGGCGGCAAGGCCGTGCAGCAGGTACTGGCCCAGGCGCCCGGCCGGGTGCGGAAGCTGGTCGGCCTGGCGCCCGTCCCGGCCGGCCCGTACCCGATGGACGCGGCCGCCGAGAAGCTGTTCTACGGCGCGGCGGACGACCGCGAGAAGCGGTACGCCATCGTGGACCTGGTGACCGGACAGCGGGCCGGCCGGGTCTGGCTCGACCTGATGGTGAACCGCTCGCTGTCGCTGTCCACCCGCGAGGCGTTCGGCGGCTACGTGCGCGACTGGGCCACCGCCGACCTGGTGGACCGGATCGACGGAAATCCCGTGCCGGTCAAGGTGATCGTCGGAACGCACGACCTCGCACTGACCGCCGAGGTGATGCGCGGCACCTTCCTGGCGCACTACCCCAACGCCGAGTTGGAGGAACTCCCCAACAGCGGGCACTACCCGATGCACGAGACGCCGGTCGCCCTGGCGGTCTCCCTGGAGTCGTTCCTCCGCGCGTGACGCGGCGCCCCCGCCCGCCCGCCCCGCCCCGCCCTAGCCGATCGCGCGGATCCGCTCCAGCACGGCGGGCGAGGCCTTCGCCACCGAACCGGCGTCGAAGGGCGGCTGGGGGTCGTACTCGGCGTAGAGCTGGATCGCCTGGGCGGTGGTCTCGTCGGTGAGCAGCGCCGCGAGCAGGAGCGCCATGTCGATGCCGGAGGAGACGCCGGCCGCCGTGACGATCCGCTCCCGGCGGACCACCCGCTCCGGCGTGTACGTCGCGCCGTACGCGGCCAGTTCACCGGCGGCCGCCCAGTGGGTGGTCGCCGCCAGCCCCTTGAGCAGGCCGGCCGCCCCGAGCAGCAGGGCGCCGGTGCAGACGGAGGCGGTGAAGCGGGTGGTGGTGTGCACCCGGCGGATCCAGTCGAGGAACCCGGCCTCGTCCAGCAGCGGGCGGGTGCCGTTCCCGCCCGGTACGAGGAGGACGTCGCACGACTCGACCTCCCGGTACCCGACGGGGACGTCGAGTCTCAGCCCGCCCAGGGTGTCGGTCACCCGGCCGGTCCCGCTCGTCGAGACGAACCGCACGGTGGCGCCCGGGAGGTACCCGAGCACCTGGTAGGGGCCGATCGCGTCGAGCGGCTCGAAGTCGTCGAAGAGCGGGATCACGATGTCCATGTCCCGCAGATTAGAGCGGAGTTGGCCCTACGTCCGCCTCCCGGTCAGCGGATTCACGAGAACGAGTGGTCTGCACCACCGGCTTTCACCTGAGCGCATCCAGCTCCGCCCCGATGGCCGCCCGGATCGCGTCCTGTGCCGGGCCGAGCGCGTACCGGGCGTCGCGCCAGCGGTCCGCCGGGTAGAGCCAGACGGGCATCCGGACGAGGTCCTCGGGCTCCCAGTCGAACCTCGGCCACACGTGCGCGTGCAGGATCGGGTCGGTGTTGCCCAGGATCTCCAGGTTGACGCGGCGGAACGCCGGATCGGCCGCCCGGCACGCCCGCTCCACGGCCTCGCCGAGCCGGTCGAGGTCCTCCAGGTAGGCGATCCGGCGCGCCTTCGGCAGATCGGTGAGCCGCTCGACACCCGGCTCGTCCGCGAGCAGGATCGCGTAGCCCGGCAGGAACTGCACGTCCCCGATCACCGCGAACCCGGCGTCCAGGCGCCGGATGACGGTCGGGTTCTCGCCCCGCAGCGCGCTGCCGATGCGGTCGGACTTCCAGTCGGTGTCGTCGATCATGGGGTGATGCTAGGCCGGGTGTCCCGCACCGCCGACGGCGGATGCCCGGCCGCGACCAGTCCGGCGGCCCGGCCCGGGTCGCCGTCCGCCCGCCGCAGCAGCGCCCCGGCGTCGTACGCGGCCGGGGCGCTGCTGCGGCGGGCGCCCAGGAGCAGTTCGAGGCCGGGATCGACGCGGGTCGCGGACAGGGCGGCCGCCAGATCGGGCCGGAGCCCGTCCAGCACGCGGAGCAGCTCCCAGGCGTCGGCGTGCAGTCGCTCACGCCGCACCGGGTCGCAGGCGGCCAGGGCCTCGGCCACCCCGGGGTCGTCCGGGTCGTAGTCCTCCAGTACCGGCAGCAGTTCGGGGGCGGCCAGGACCTGCGCCGCGTGGAAGGTGAGGACGTGCGCACCCTCCGGGTCCGCCAGCAGCTCCAGCAGCAGCGGTACGGCGCGCGGGTCGCGCCTCCGGGCCAGGCCGCGGATGCCCTCCTCACGGGCGTCCGGGTGCGCGTCCCCGGTCCGCTCCCAGAGCGCGGCCCGGATCGCGGGGCCGTCGGCCTCGGACTGGAAGCCGAGCGCGAACGTGGCCCAGTTGCGCACCTCCGGGTCCGGATCGCGGGTCAGGGCGACGAGTGCGCGGACGTCCGGCCCGTCCGGGTCGCCGGTGGCGGCACCCGGCAGGGCGACGGCCGCCCGCTCCCGGACCCCGGCGTCCGCGTGTCCGGCCAGCGCGACCAGGACGCGCACGGCGCGCCGGTCGTCCGTCCGCCCCAGCGCGGCCGCCAGCGCCCGGAGGACCGGGACGTCGGCCTCCCCCTCCGCGAGCCCGACCAGCGCGGTCGCCGCCTCCGCCCGGACCTCCTCGTCCCGGTCGCTCGCGGCCCCCAGCAGGTCGCAGCCGACCACCCGCTCGACCGCATCGGCCGACCCGAGCAGTCCGAGCCCGCCCGCCAGCGCCCCGGCACCGTCCCCGCCCGCCTGCCGCAACAGGTCCTCGTACCCGCCCCGGTCACCCGACCCCTCGGCAGCCCTCGCCGCCGCCACCACCCGCCCGACCAGCGCGGGCGCCGCCCCCGTGTCATCCATCCCCGCAGTCTCCCGCACACCCCCACCCCCGCCCACCGGTTTCCAGTAGCGGAAACCCCACCCACTTGCACCCCGCGGATCACGGCCGGGAGGATCGGAACAGGCATCAGATCCCGCGCTAGGGGGCGCCGTGCTTGTCCAGAAGCTCACCAGCTCGTGCGACGACGGGGACTGCCCGACGCTGTACGCGACCGACCGGGGAACCCTGCTGGTCCAGGGCGCGACCCCGCCGGATCACGGCCTTGCTCTGCCGTCACACGAGACAGTCGTGGAGATCCCCGTCGAACTGATCCGAAAGGCCGTCCGTGACAACCTCCTCTAGGCCCCTGGGAGAGTGGTTCGGGGCATTCGAGCGGGAAGCCTTCCGGCTGGAAACCCTGGACGACTACAGCCGCTCCGGCGGAGTCGACGCCTACGAGGCGTTTCTCGCCGGGGAGCCCCAGCCGGAGTCCTACCGGTCGGCGGACTGGGTGACCACCGTGCGGAACGCCACCCGGGCCGGAAAACGCATGTACCGGGTTCACGTCCTCTCCCGTCCGCTGACCCCGTACCTGCGGTTCGAACTCGGCTGGGGATACCGGCGCAACGCGCTGGCCGGCGAGGAGTTCTTCATCCTCGACACCACGGAGCAGCCGAACCCCATCCCCGGGGCACCCGATTTCTGGCTGTTCGACGAGCACACCGTCGGTTCCATGAAGTACGACGGCGCCGGGGGCTATCTCGGGTCCGAGTTCGTCGACGCCGACCGGGTCGCCGAATTCGTCACCTACCGCGATACGGCGATGGCACACGCCGAGCCGTTCCCCGATTGGTGGGCACTGCACGGCGAGTGAAGAGAACAGATCTGGGTTCGGCGCTGCGGGCACTGCGCAAGGCCTCCGGAAAGGAGGCCAAGACGGTTGCCCGCAGCGCACTCATGTCCCAGAGCAAGCTCAGCAAGATCGAGAACGGCCGCACGTCGGTCGGTGTCTCCGACGTCGACCGCATCCTGACGGCCATCGGCGTTTCCGATGAGGTCAAGGCCGAGTACCTGAACGCAGCCCGCACGGCTGCGACGGAGGCCGTGGCATGGCGACAGTTCCGCCGCCTCGGCTATCACAGGAAACAGCAGCAGATTCGGGCTCTGGAAACCTCCATGGCCACGCTCAAGTTGTTTCAGCCGTCACTGATTCCAGGCCTCCTGCAGACCCCGGAGTACGCACGCTCGATCCTCGCCCGAAAGAATCTCGGGGAGGAGATGCTGACCCGCACGATCGGCGCACGCCTCGAAAGGCAGCAGGTGATCTACGATGCGGCCAAGGGGTTCCACTTCGTCGTGACTGAATCCGTACTGCGCTGGCGCATGCTCCCGGCGCCGATGATGGCCGCCCAACTGGACCGACTGATATCCGTTTCGCGCCTGCCGAACGTGGATATCAGGATCGTCCCTCTCGCCACACGACAGCAGGATGTTCCCACTCACTCGTTCGTGGTCAGGGACGACAGATTCGTCACGGTCGAGGCCATCCACGCCGAGCTGGTCATAACGGAGCCGAAGGACGTAGCACTCTATGTGCAAAAGTTCGACGGTTTCATGTCCGTAGCACTTTCCGGTGATTCCATGCGAAGCATGCTTGAGAGCATCCGGAATGAGTACTTGCGGGAACAGGAAATCGGCTAGCTCCGTACGGCCTCAAGCGCTTGGCTTGGCACCACACGGCAGCGGCCCGAGCCTTCGAAAGGGCAATCCATGAAGAAGCTCGCCGCCAGGCTCTGGCGGGTCATCAGGGGGCCGCTGCAGTGGCGCGTGCTGTGGCTGTGGCACTCGAAGTTCATGGTCGGCGTGACGGGCGTCGTCCGCGACCAGGACGGCCGGGTGCTGCTGCTGAAGCACCGGATGTGGCCGGAGGGCCGGCAGTGGGGCCTGCCGACCGGCTACGCGAACGCGAAGGAGACCTTCGCGGACACCGTGGTCCGCGAGGTCAAGGAGGAGACCGGACTCACGGTCGAGGTGCGCGAACTGGCGCACCTGAAGAGCGGTTACAAGCTCCGCGTCGAAGTCGCCTACGAGGCCGAGTACGTCGGCGGCCGGATCGAGGTGGCCTCGTTCGAGATTCTGGAGGCTCGATGGTTCTCACCGGACGATCTCCCCGAGGGGATGCAGGACTCGCACCGGGAGCTGATCGCCCGCCCGCGACCCTGACTCTCGGGCGCTCGCTCACTCCGACCTGCCTCGGTCCGAACGAGCACCTGGCGGGCAGCGCGGCCGAGCGCGCCGAACTGTCGCAGCTGCTGGCGGCGAGGCGGGCAACGGCGGCGCTCGACCGGGCTCACCCGCACCTGGCGTTCTCACTGCTGCACTGGGTACTGGACAGCTGGTCGGACGAGGCGGCCCGGGAGGTCTTCCGACTGGGCGCCGTACTGCTCGCCGACCGGTACCGAACCCTGGGACTGGGGCAGTTGCTCCCGATCGACCGGGTGTGGGTCGGGATGCGATCGGCCCGGCCGGGCGCTTTCGGGGGCTTCCACCACCCGGACCAGGGCTACCGGCACGTTCAACTGGCGGCCGTGGTCACGCGGTACGGGCACCTGGACGATCCCCGGCTCGCCTCGCCGGAGCTGGTTGCGCTGGACCTGCTGCGCTCCTACGCGCACGACTGCCTGCACTTCGGCTCGTTCCGCGAGTACCGGCTCAAGGGCGGGCACGTGGTCCGCAGCCGGTACGGGATCAACCGGCGTGACCTTGAGGGCGGAACGTACTCCGCGCGAGACCAGGAGGGCACCGGTTCGACGCGGAATCTCGGCGTCGTCATGGAGGGCGCCACCGACCGGGAGGCGCGGACGATCGCCCGGGCGGTGGCAGATCGCCTCGGCCTGGCGGGCCGCGTCACGGCGGCCGACCGGCTCGCCTTCCGGGACACCACCGGGCGGCTGGAGCCGGCGGACGTGAACCGTACCGGCCCTGGCCCTGCCACCGGGTTCCACCTGGCCATGGCCGGCTACGAACGCGGCGTCGGTGCGCGCTACCACCGGCTCCTCATCGAGACCGGCGGCGACGAGGCGGACGCCCTGCACGACCTGATCGTCGCCGCGATGATCAGCGGTGACCTGGGCGGGCTGACGCAGTGGCTCGACCACCGCCACGGCCCGCACACCTTCCGCCGCCTGTTCCGCTCACCGGCCTACACCGGGCCCGACCACAGCCCGTGGCACCCCTGACCGGCTCGAAGGCCGCCCCCGGTGTCCGGGGGCGGCCTTCGAGCCGTCGATGCGTCAGGCGGCGGCGAACTCACCCTCGGCGGCGGCGGTCACGAAGGACTGCCAGGCCGCCGGGGTGAAGCGCAGACGCGGGCCGTCCGGGTCCTTCGAGTCACGGACCGACCCGGGACGGGCGTCGTCCACCTCAATGCAGTTGTTGTTGTCGCTGCCGCCGCTGTGACTACTCTTGCGCCACTGCTCAGTCCGGTGCATGTCCGTAGTCCTCCGCCGCCGATGCGATCAGGGCCAGGGACGCCTCCGGCGACAACGCGGCAGCCCTGACCAGATCGTAGGACAGCATGAGGCGGTCGACCAGCACGGGGTCGTCGACCAGACAGCCCGTGAAGGGCCCCTCCACGTAGGCCGTGGGCGGCGCGTCCTCGAACGTCATCAGGCAGACCGAGCCCTCCATCAGGGCGTGCGCTCCGGCCGAGTCGGGGACGATCTGGATCAGCACCTTACGGTCCCTGATCAGCGTGGCGAGATGCCTCAGCTGTCGCCCCATCACGGCAGCGCCGCCGACCGGCCGGCGGATCACGGCCTGGTCCAGGACCGCCCAGTACATCGGGGCGTTCGTCCGGTCGAGCAGCTCGGCTCGGCCCATGCGCGTCGTGACGTCGGCCTCGATCTCGGCGGCCTTCCGCAGCGGGTGCGCCGATTCGAAGAGCGCGCGGGCGTAGTCGGGCGTCTGCAGCAGGCCGGGCACCAGCAGCGGGGAGAACTCACTGATGGTCAGCGCCAACGACTGCAGCTCCGCCGCGTGCTCGAAGTACTCGGCGAGCCGCGACGCCTTCCGGTACATCTCGTAGACGCGCAGGAAGTGGCCGCCGGTCTTGAGCACGTCGTCCAGACGTGCCGACATGTCCTCCTGCGGGTTCCGGATCGCGGCCTCCAACTGGCCGACGTACGCACCGGAGCAGAACAGCACCCGCCCCAGTGCGTCCTGGGAGAGTCCCGCCTCCTCGCGCAGCCGCTTGAGTTCCTTGCCCCAGAAGGCCCGG
The DNA here is from genome assembly GCF_056437345.1 of Kitasatospora sp. NPDC042419. Lineage (NCBI taxonomy): Bacteria > Bacillati > Actinomycetota > Actinomycetes > Kitasatosporales > Streptomycetaceae > Kitasatospora > Kitasatospora sp. NPDC042419. The sequence continues at coordinate 365,208 of NZ_JBWKAW010000002.1, read as the reverse complement.
GGCGAGTGGGAGGGGTCGAGTTCCATAGCCATATGCCAAATCCCTTCAAGGAACCGGTGTTCGGGCTGTCCGACGGCCACACTAACTACCAGCAGCGAGGGTCGAGATACGAACAGTGATAGTGGGTTTGTCACATCAACATGTGGCCCACGTCACACCATCTGACCCGATGAGTTTCCGGCCCGCCCCCGGTCCTACTGGCATGACGAACACGATGGCGGCCACGGCCACCCCCTCCGCGACCCGCGCCCTGCTGACCGCCGGCGCCGTCGCCGGTCCGCTCTTCCTCGCCGTCGGGGTCGCCGGCGGACTGACCCGCGAGGGGTTCGACTTCACCCGGAACGCGCTCAGCCAGCTCAGCCTGGGCGAGCTCGGCTGGATCCAGCAGACCGCCTTCCTCCTCACCGGCCTGCTGCTCATCGCCGGCGCCGTCGGACTGGCCCGCGCCCTGCCCGGCAGCACCTGGGCTCCGCGCCTGGTCGGCCTGTTCGGCGCGACCTTCCTCCTCGACGGCCTCTTCGCGGCCGACCCCGGCGCCGGGTTCCCGGTGGGCGCGCCCGAGGGCCGGGTGACGGAGCTGAGCGCGCACGGCACGGTGCACCTGGTCGGCGGGGCGGTCGGCTTCCTCGCCCTGTGCGCCGCGTTCCTCGTCCTCGCCCGCCACTTCGGCCGCGGCTGGGCGCTCGCCTCCCGGGTGGTGGCCGCCGCCGTCCTGGTCGGCTTCGCCGCCTCGGGGGCCACCGTGCTGGCCTTCACCCTGGGCGCCGCCCTCGGGCTCGGCTGGCTGACCGCTGTCGCGGTCAAGCTGAATGCGTGAAGATCACAACACCCAAGACCCTTCGGACCTCAGGAGAATCCCGTGGCACTTCCCGGCAACGGCCCCGCCAGCTACTTCCCGGCCATCGAGAAGAAGCACGGCCACCCGATCGCCCACTGGCAGGAGCTGATCCGCTCCTCCCCGCTCAGCAAGCACATGGAGCTGGTGGCGTGGCTCAAGACCGAGTACGGCCTCGGCCACGGCCACGCCAACGCCCTCGTCAAGCACACGCTCGACGAGCTCAAGGGCTGACGAGTCCCGGCCCCCGGAGGGCGCGGCCCGGCTCAGACGCCGAGGCCGCGCACCACCAGGTCGACCAGCGCGAAGAAGAACAGCGAGATCCCGACGAACCCGTTGGTCTGGAAGAACGCCCGGTTCAGCCGCGACAGGTCGTGCGGCTTCACGATGGTGTGCTCGTAGAGGAAGGCACCGGCCACCACCAGCAGCCCCACCCAGAACGCGGGCCCGGCGTCCGTCAGCACCGCGTACCAGCCGAGCAGCAGCGTGGTGAGCACGTGGCAGCCGCGCGCTCCCCGGATGGCCGCCGGGACGCCGAACCGGGCCGGCACCGACCGCACCCCGCCCGCCCGGTCGGACTCGACGTCCTGGCAGGCGTAGATCAGGTCGAAGCCGCCGATCCAGATGCCGACCGCCGCGCCGAGCACCACCGCGTCCCAGGACCACGAGCCGGTGACGGCCAGCCAGGCGCCCACCGGGCCCATCGCCTGGGCGAGGCCCAGGATGGCCTGCGGGAAGTCGGTGAACCGCTTGCCGTACGGGTAGACCACCATCGGCACGACGGCGACCGGCGCGAGTGCCAGGCAGAGCGGGTTCAGCAGGGCCGCGGCGCCCAGGAAGACGACCAGCGCGACCGCGGATCCCACGTACGCGGTCTTCAGCGAGACGGCGCCCGTGACCAGCTCGCGCCCGGCGGTGCGCGGGTTCCGGGCGTCGATCTCCCGGTCGATGATCCGGTTGGCCGCCATGGCGAAGGTCCGGAGTCCGACCATGCAGACGGTGACGACGAACAGCTCGCCCCAGTGCACCCGCTCGTCGGCCAGGAACATCGCCGTCAGCGCCGCGATGTAGGCGAAGGGCAGGGCGAAGACCGAGTGCTCGATCATCACCAGCCGCAGGAAGCTCTTGACCCTCCCGGGCGGGACCTCGGGAAGGGCTGCCGCCGTGCTCACAGCCCGTACTCCTTCCAGCGGCGGTCGACCAGGGCGGCGGTCTCCGGGTCGGAGGAGACCATCTCGGGCCAGCCGCCGTCCCGGGTGTAGCCCTCCTCGGGCAGCTTGCGGGTCGCGTCGATGCCCGCCTTGCCGCCCCAGAACTGCTGGTAGGAGGCGTGGTCGAGGTGGTCCACCGGGCCCTCGACGACGGTGAGGTCCCGGCTGTAGTCGACGTTGCCGAAGGCCCGCCAGGCGACTTCCTGGTAGTCGTGCACGTCGCAGTCGGAGTCCACCACGATGATCAGCTTGGTCAGCGACATCATGTGGGCGCCCCAGATGGCGTGCATCGTCTTCTGGGCGTGCTTCGGGTACTTCTTGTCGATCGAGACGATCACGCAGTTGTGGAAGCCGCCGGCCTCGGGCAGGTCGTAGTCGACGATGTCCGGGATGATGATCTTCAGCAGCGGCAGGAAGAACCGCTCGGTGAACTTGCCCAGCGGGCCGTCCTCCGTCGGCGGACGGCCGACCACGATGGACTGCAGGACCGGCCGGCGGCGCATCGTCACGCAGTCGATCTTCAGCGCCGGGAACGGCTCCTGCGGCGTGTAGAAGCCGGTGTGGTCGCCGAACGGGCCCTCGGGCAGCATCTCGCCGGGCTCCAGCCAGCCCTCCAGGACCACCTCGGCGTCGGCCGGGACCTGCAGCGGGACGGTCTTGCAGTCGACCATCTTCACCCGCTCCCCGGCGACGAAGCCGGCGAACAGGTACTCGTCGATGTCGCCCGGCAGCGGTGCGGTGGCCGCGTAGGTGACGGCCGGCGGGCAGCCGAAGGCGATCGCGACCGGCAGCTTCTCGCCGCGCTTGGCCGCCACCGCGGCGTGGTTGCGGCTGTCCTTGTGGATCTGCCAGTGCATGCCGATGGTCCGCCGGTCGTGCCGCTGGAGGCGGTAGAGGCCGAGGTTGCGGATGCCGGTGTCCGGGTCCTTCGTGTGGGTGAGGCCCAGGTTGAAGAAGGAGCCGCCGTCCTGCGGCCAGGTGAAGAGGGCGGGCAGCTCGTCCAGGTTGACGTCCTCGCCGGTGAGCACGACCTCGTGCACCGGCGCGTCGCCGGACTTCACGTGCCGCGGCGGCACGTGGGCCATCGAGGCGAGCTTGCCGAAGGCGTCCCGGAACCCGGTGAAGCCCTGCGGCAGCTCCGGCTTCAGCAGGCCGGCGATCTTCTCGGAGATCTCCTCCGGGCCCTTGAGACCGAGCGCCTTGGCCAGCCGGCGCTCCGTGCCGAAGACGTTCATCGCCAGCGGCATCGTGGAGCCCTTGACGTTCTCGAAGAGCAGGGCGGGGCCCTTGGCCTTCTGCACCCGGTCGACGATCTCGCCGACCTCCAGATAGGGGTCGACCTCCGCCTTGATGCGCTTGAGGTCGCCTTCGCGGTCGAGGGCCCGCAGGAACGAGCGGAGATCGTCGTATGCCATGCCAGTCAGTATCCGCCACCCGATAGCCTGACCCGTGTCAAGGGCCCCCTTGTAGCGCCCCGCCGCTCCAGGAGCCGCCCGCCAGCCACCGCCGTCGCCGGGGGAGATCGCCGCCGTGCTGAGGATCCTGACCTTCGTGCTCCCGCTCGCCCTGTGGGTGTGGGCCTTCATCGACTGCCTGACGACGCCCGAGGACGAGGTGAAGCACCTGCCCAAGGTCGTCTGGGTGATCATCGTCCTGCTGTTCCCGCTGGTGGGTTCGATCGCCTGGCTGGTGGCCGGCAAGCAGCGCAGCACCGCCACCGCCGGCCGCCGGGCGGACGGTTCCGGCCACCCCGGGTACGACCGCCCGCGCGGGGGCCGGCCGCTCGCACCGGACGACGACCCCGAGTTCCTCGCCTCGTTGAAGAAGGACGACAAGCAGCACGAGGACATGCTCAAGCAGTGGGAGGCGGATTTGCGCCGCCGCGAGGAGGAGCTGCGCGGCAGGCAGGACCCCGAGGACGGCCGGAAGGGCTGACCCCGCGTCGCCCGGACAGCCCACCCGGTACCCACCGGGTGGGCTGCGGAGTTTTTGGTGCATCCCTACGACTGCCCGGCCGCCACCAGCCATCCGGCACAGCCTTCACGGCCGTACCGAGCGACCCTGGAGCAGGCCTTTAGTCAGACCGGCTAACGTTTCCTACGACAGCCCTGACCTGCGTGTTTCCTCATGCCCAGATCATCCGACGGCCACCTGGGCGACAGCTCCGGGTAATCGAACAGCTACCGGCCGCAGGGGCCGAAACCCTTCGTCTTCTGTGCAGCCCTGACATCTAAACGGACGCGACCTTGTACGGAATCGACGCCGAAACCAGCGTGCGGCCCCTCGTACAGTCATAAGTGAAGAAGTGATTCGCAGCCGGGGGCATCGCAGACGTTGGCTGTCGGACAGTTCCCTCACCTTTGGAGTGGTTCGAGATGACGGTTGTGCATGAGGCGCCGGTCGGAGACGACATCCCGGAGAACCCGGCGGACGCGCGAGGGCGGGTCGCCGAGCTGCACGAGCTTCGCGAGCAGGTCCGCCGCGGCCCCAGCGAGAAGGCCACCGAGGCGCAGCACGCCAAGGGCAAGCTGACCGCCCGCGAGCGCATCGAGCTGCTGCTCGACGAGGGCTCGTTCCGCGAGGTCGAGCCGCTGCGCCGGCACCGCGCCACCGGCTTCGGCCTGGAGGCCAAGAAGCCGCACACCGACGGCGTGATCGTCGGCTGGGGCACCGTGCACGGCCGGACGGTCTTCACCTACGCGCACGACTTCCGGATCTTCGGCGGCGCCCTCGGCGAGGCCCACGCCCAGAAGATCCACAAGATCATGGACATGGCCATCGCGGCCGGTGCCCCGCTGGTCTCGCTCAACGACGGCGCCGGCGCCCGCATCCAGGAGGGCGTCACCGCGCTGGCCGGCTACGGCGGCATCTTCCAGCGCAACACCAGGGCCTCCGGCGTCATCCCGCAGATCTCCGTGATGCTCGGCCCGTGCGCCGGCGGCGCGGCCTACTCCCCGGCCCTGACCGACTTCATCTTCATGGTCCGCGAGACCTCGCAGATGTTCATCACCGGCCCGGACGTGGTGCAGGCCGTCACCGGCGAGAAGATCACCCAGAACGGGCTCGGCGGCGCCGACGTCCACTCCGGGGTCTCCGGCGTCGCGCACTTCGCGTACGACGACGAGCAGTCCTGCATCGAGGAGGTCCGCTACCTCCTGTCGCTGCTGCCCCAGAACAACCGCGAGATGCCGCCGTCGGTCGTCAACGACGACCCGGTGGAGCGCCGCAACGACTCGCTGCTCGACCTGGTGCCGGCCGACGGCAACCGGCCGTACGACATGCGCAAGGTGATCGAGGAGATCGTCGACCACGGCGAGTACCTGGAGGTCCACGAGCGCTGGGCCACCAACGTGCTCTGCGTGCTGGCCCGGATCGACGGCCACGTCACCGGCATCATCGCCAACCAGCCGCAGTCGCTGGCCGGCGTGCTCGACATCAACGCCAGCGAGAAGTCCGCGCGCTTCGTCCAGATGTGCGACGCCTTCAACATCCCGCTCGTCACCATGCTCGACGTCCCCGGCTTCCTGCCCGGCGTCGACCAGGAGCACGACGGCATCATCCGGCACGGCGCCAAGCTGCTCTACGCCTACTGCAACGCCACCGTGCCGCGCATCCAGCTGATCCTGCGCAAGGCGTACGGCGGCGCGTACATCGTGATGGACTCGCGCTCGATCGGCGCCGACCTGTCCTTCGCGTGGCCGACCAACGAGATCGCCGTGATGGGCGCGGAGGGCGCGGCCAACGTGATCTTCCGCCGCGACATCAACGGCGCCGACGACCCGGACGCCATGCGCGCGCAGAAGATCAAGGAATACAAGAGCGAACTGATGCACCCGTACTACGCGGCCGAGCGCGGCCTCGTGGACGACGTCATCGACCCGGCCGAGACCCGCCAGGTCCTGGCCTCCTCGCTGGCCATGCTGCGCACCAAGCACGCGGACCTGCCGAGCCGCAAGCACGGCAACCCCCCGATGTAGCAGCGCGGTTCGGCCGCGGGCGACCCCGCGGCCCCAGTGCCGACGACCACTCACCACACACACTGACGCCGGGAGAAGACCGGACCATGACCGCTTCCGCCGAACCACTCGTCCGCATCGTCCGCGGCTCGCTCTCCGACGAGGAGCTCGCCGCCCTGACCGCCGTGCTGATGGCGCGCGCCGCGGCCGCCCAGCAGTCGGCGGCCGCCGCCTCGCCGGTCGAGCCGATCGCCAACTGGCAGCGCCTGGAGCGCCGCCCGGCGTACTACTCGCCGGTCAGCTGGCAGTGGGCCGCCTGACGCCCGCACGTCGGTCGGACCGGACCGCACGACCGACGGCCGGTCACCCTCGGGGTGGCCGGCCGTCGGCGTTCCCGGCTCGCTTTCGGGCACGTGAACCGGCGTGCGGACCGGCGCGTGACGCCTATCGCGCGCCGGGGCCGAGTCCCGGGCGCTCGATAGGATCGCTACCGGCCGGTACGCGGCCCGCCGCCCCGTCGGCCCCATAGGATCCAGCCGCTGCCGACGACCAGAACTATCCGAGGAGGCTGCGATGGCCAGGCAGGCCCGGGCGCTGGCGACCCGCCAGGCGGTGCTGCACGCCGCGGCCGAGGTGTTCGACGAACGCGGCTACGCGGCCGCCACGATGGCGGAGATCCTGGAACGGGCCCGCGTCACCAAGGGCGCGCTCTACTTCCACTTCCACTCCAAGGAAGAGCTGGCGCTGGCCGTGATCGAGGGCCAGGGCGCCTGGCTCGCCACCTGGCAGCCGGCGTCCGACAGCCCCGTGCAGACCCTGATCGACCTCGGCTACGCCTTCGCCCACGCCCTGCTGGACGACCCGGTGCTGCGCGGCGCGATCCGGCTGACCATCGAGCACGGCAGCTTCACCCAGCCGCAGATCGCCGCCTACCAGGGCTGGACGGACGCCGCCCGCGAGCTGCTGGAGCACGCCAGGGACGCCGGGGAGCTCCGCCCGGGGGTGGAGCCGGCGGCCGCCGCCGGGGTGATCACCGGCGCGGTGACCGGGATCCAGCTCAGCTCGCAGGTGCTCACCGACCGCCGGGACCTGCTCCGGCGGATGGCCGACCTCTGGACGCTGCTGCTGCCCGGCCTGGTCCCGCCACACACCCTGGCGCGGCTCGTGCTCGCCGACCGGCTGCCGCCCGCCGACGCCTCAGCCGCCGACACCGCGGCCGCCGACACCGCCGCCACCGGCCCCGGGCCTGCGGACACGCCTGACGCCGGGCCGCCGACCGCCTGACCGGCCCGGCGGCCAGGCCCGGCGGCCAGACCCGGAGGCCAGGTCCGGCGGCCAGGCCCGGACGTCAGGTCCGGTACTGCGCCTGGCGCTCCGCCGGGACGAGGGCCGGCAGGGCGGCCGCCCAGAGCCCCCGGACCGCCTCCTCCGCGAGCCGGGCGGTGGACTCGGCGGCGAACAGCACCAGCCCGGCCGCCAGGGTGGTGAGCAGCTCGGCGGCCTGCCCGCGGTCCAGCCCGGGGCGCAGCTCGCCCGCCTCCCCGGCCCGGTCGAGCAGCGTCCGGAAGACGGCGGTGAGGCTGCGCCAGGCGTCCGCCGAGGGTTCCGGGGGCGAACCCGCCGGTGCCACCACCAGTCCGCCGGGGCACGAGGCCGGCCGGCCCCCGAGGCCGAGCAGCACGCCGGCCCGGACCACCACGTCCTCGCGCAGCAGCCGGCCCAGCTCGTGGGTGAGGCCGATCAGTTCCTGGACGGCCGGTCCGGCGCCGCGCAGGGCGCGCAGCACGGCGGCGCCGATCGCGTCGGCGGCCTCGGCCCTGACACCGTCGGCGAGTGCCTGCTTGGAGACGAAGTGGAAGTAGAGCGCGCCCTTGCTGACGCCCGCCCGGCGGCTGATGTCGACCAGGCTGGCCGACTCGAAGCCCGCGTCCGCGAAGGTGTCCGCCGCGGCGAGCAGCACGGCCTGCCTGGTTCGCCCCGCCCGTTCCTGCTTAGCCACTCGGCCCCTCCGGCCCCGGCCGCGGCGAGCTCCGGCTCGCCCGGTTGCTGTCCCGGCGCCGTCGTCGTTGGTGGTACGGCGCCACGCATGCGGGCCGGCCCGCCCGAAACCGCATGGTTGGTATCTAATCTAGCCCCTGATCGGTCCCCGCCGTCCAGGGGGGACCGACCCCCGTCCAAGGTCCGGACTCTTCCGGCCGGACGTTCCCGCAGACCAGCGCCCCGGTACCGTGAACACGTCAGCCGCCCGGCTGTGGCGACCCCTCACGCCGAGCAGAAACCGGGTGGCCTGTATGTTTTTCCCAGGCCGCCGCACGGCCGGTCGACCGACACCCGGGAGTGGGGCCCGTCATGCCAGCGATCGTAGAACCGGACGGCGACGCTCCGTATCCCCACCCCGCCCCCGGCCACCCCGGTCACGCCCGCTACGACTTCCACGAGCGCACCGTCTCCCGGCACCTGGTCCACCGGTCCTCCGTCGCCGAGGTCCTGATCACCGGCTGGCAGGCCACCGGCCCGTACGACTTCCTGCTCGGCGCCCAGTGGCCCCGGCTGCACGGCTTCTACCGGCTGCCCGGCGACCGCCACCACGACCCCGTCCTGATGGCCGAGACGCTCCGCCAGGCCGCCCTGCTGATCGGCCACGTCGGCTTCGGCGTCCCGCACGACCACCACTACGCGCTCGACGAACTCAGCTACGCGCTCGGCCCGGACGGCCTCGACGGCCTCGCGGTCACCGCCGCCCCCTCCTCGCTGATGCTCCGGGTCGGCTGCCAGGACGTCCGGATGCGGCACGGCCGACTGGCCGCCCTGCGGGTGCACGCCGAGATCGAACGGGACGGGCGTCCGGTCGGCCGCGGCTCCGGCGAACTGCGGGTGCTCTCCCCCGCCTCGTACGCCCGGCTGCGCGGCCCCGGCCGCCCGGCCCCCGTGCCCAGGCCCCCGGAGTCCTCCACCGCGCCCGAACTGGTCGGCCGCCAGCAGGCCGCCGACGTCGTGCTCGGCCCCTCCCTGCTGCCCGGCAGCTGGCTGCTGCGCGCGGACGCCGACCACCCGGTGCTGTTCGACCGGATGGACCCGACCCCCGACCACGTGCCCGGAATGCTCGTCCTGGAGGCCGCCCGCCAGGCCGCCCAGCGGCTGTGCCACCCCGCGCGGGTGGTACCGGTCGAGCTGGTCGCGTCGTTCCACGACCACATCGCGCTGGACCGCCCCTGCCTGGTCCGCGCCGTCCGCGAGTCCGTCCCGGAGACCGGGCGCCGGACCGCGGGCCGAGCCGCGAACGGCCCCGCCGACACCCCCGCCGACGCACCCGTGGACACCCCCGCGGACGAGGCCCCGGCGGGCGAACGGCGGGTCCCGGTCCGGGTCCTGCTCGTGCAGGACGGCCGGACGGTGGCCGAGTGCCGGCTGCTCACCGGCCGGGCCGACGGCGGACCGGCCGCCGTCGGAGCGGCCCCGGCCCGCCGGGACGCCGTCGACGGCCGTCCGGCGGGCACCGGCCGCGGCCGGGGCCTGCCACTCGCCAGCTGACCCGGCGCCCATACCGGCGCCGGACCGCCGGCTCCCCCCGAACCCCCCGCGGGTCAGGCCGCGACCAGCGCCGACGGACGGCCCGCGTGCATCACGCTGAGGTTCGCCGCCAACCGGACCGGGTCCTGGGCCAGCCAGAGCCGCAGAGCGGCGCCCAGCATGGCGCTGGCCGAGCCGATCCGCACCTCCGTCACCTGGGCGATCCGGGCCGCGCCCGGCACCAGCAGGTCGGCCAGCGGTGTCGGCAGCCAGACGGTCAGCGCGCACGGCGCGGGCGCCGCCAGGGCGCCGAGCAGCCGGTAGGCGTCGGCCGGCGAGCTGAATGTGGGGATGACGTCCAGCAGGCCGTCGGCCACCACCTCGGACACGTCGCTTCGGTGCCCCTGGGCGAGCCGGCGGAGCAGCGTGCGCTCGGCGGCGGTGATTCGGACGGTCAGCATGACCTCGTCGCACTCCATTGCGCGATTTCCTCCTCGGTTCCTCCCCGTGCCGGACCGGGCGGCCGGCACGAACTACCCCTGTCGCACCTCGGCCCGGCTTCCTTGGACGGAGCGCCGGGCCGGTGGGTGGTGCAGCCCCCGGTCAGAGCCCCGCGTAGGAGTGCTTGCCGGTGACGAAGATGTTCACGCCGTAGTAGTTGAACAGCCAGCAGGCGAAGGCGGCGAGCGCCAGGTACGCGGCCTTGCGTCCCTTCCAGCCGGCGGTGGCGCGTGCGTGCAGGTAGCACGCGTAGGCGACCCAGGTGATGAACGACCAGGTCTCCTTCGGGTCCCACTCCCAGTACTTGCCCCACGCGGCCTCGGCCCAGATGGCGCCCGCGATGATGGTGAAGGTCCAGAGCGGGAAGACCAGGGCGTTGATCCGGTAGGACAGCTTGTCCAGGGTCGACGCGGCGGGCAGCCGGCGCCAGATCGACGGCGAGGTGCCGAGCGGGCCCTTGGTCAGGCCGGCCGCCATCCGCTTGTCGAAGGAGTCCTTGCCCACGTACAGCAGGGTCGCGATGAACCCCGCGTAGAAGGCGCCGCCGCAGATGATCGCGGTCGAGACGTGGATCGCCAGCCAGTACGAGTGGAGCGCCGGGACGAGCTGCTCGGACTCGGTGTACAGCACCTCGGTGGCGATGCCGAGCGTCAGCACGACGGCCAGGGTGACCGGCAGGCCGAGCCAGCGGACCGGCTTCTTCGCGACCAGCAGGCCGACGAAGGCCGCCGTCATGGCGAGCGCGAAGGCGCAGGAGAACTCGTACATGTTGCCCCACGGCCAGCGGGACACCGAGAGGCCGCGGGTGAGGACGCCACCCACGTGCAGCAGGAGACCGAGGACGGTGAGCGAGACCGCGATCCGGCCGGCCAGGTCGGCCTTCTCGCTGGTGCCGGCCGCGCCCGGGCCGTCGACCTCGTCGTCGCCGCGCCCGCTGGTCACCACCGTCGCGCCCTCGCCGGCCAGCGCGGTGCGGGTGAGTGTGGTGGTGCCGCCGCGCGCGGAGGCGACGGTGACGGTGACCTTCTTGGTGCCCTTGGCCTTGGCGTCGGCGTCGGCGACGGTCTCCGCCAGGCCGGCCTGCTCGATGGAGCGGACGGCGACGGCCCCCTTCGAGCCGAAGGTCCATTCGAACATGTAGGCGAACATGGCGATCAGGTAGACGGCCATGGCCGAATAGATCAGCTTGTTGGACAGGTCGGCCAGCTGTGGGTCGACCGACGAGGCGAGGTGCACCGTCTACTCCTTGGAGTTCTGGTCGGCAGGGACTGCGGGGTCGGAAGGTGCGGGTGGTGCGGAGGCCTCGTCGGCCTCGTCGGTGTCGTCGGCCTCACCGGTGTCGTGGGTGTCACCGGTGTCGTGGGTGTCACCGGTGTCGTGGGTGTCACCGGCCTCGTCGGCCTCATCGGCCTCATCGGTCTCGTCGTCGAGCGCCGGCGCGTCGTCCTGGAGGTCGACCGCCAGCTCGGCCAGCTCCTCGGCGATCCTCGCCGACTCGCTGCGGCCCAGCCCGGCCAGCTCGACCAGCGTGCCGCCGCCCGGCAGGGCCACCGCCCGCACCCAGATCCGGCGCCGCTGCACGAACAGCGAGCCGATCAGGCCGAGGATCGCCAGCACGCCGCCGGCCAGGGCGATCCCGTTGCCCGGGCGGTGCGAGACGTTGAAGCTGGCCCACTGCTTGTAGCCCTCGAAGGTGACGCTCCCGTAGCCGTCCGGGAGGGTCCAGCCCTGGCTCGGCTTCAGGCGGACCTTGGCGGGCTCGCCGTCCTGCTGGAGCTGGGTCAGCTTCTTCGTGTTGAGCTGGTAGATGTTCTGCGGCAGGCCGGAGTCGGTGCCGAGGTCGCCCACGTAGGCGTTGAGCACCAGCGCCGGGTCCGCGTCACCGGGGAACAGCGAGCGCGGGCCGGTGTTCCGGTCGAAGGCCACCGGGGCGGTCGGCAGGAAGAAGCCGGAGAAGCCCATCTGGGTCTTCGCGCCGTCCTTCTCGCCGTAGTCGGAGACCTTGATGACGCCGGTGGACGTCAGGTTGCCGTCCTGCGGCAGGAACGGGGTCGCGCCGGTGTAGACGACGTCACCCGCGGCGTTCCGCACGGTGATCACCGGGGCGTAGCCGTGCCCGATCAGGTAGAACTTGCTGCCGCCGATCTCCAGCGGGTGGTTGACCTCGATCGTGCCCTGCTTGAGCTTCCCGGCGTCGCTGCCCGCGTAGTACTCGACGTGCGCGGTGAACTCCCGGGCGCTGCCGATCTGGTCGCCCTTGCTCTGGAACTTCGACGTGAAGTCGTTCATCTTCACGTAGAACGGGTCGAGGTCGTCGCTGCCGTAGAACCGGGTGCCGGTGAAGTCGTCCAGCTGCGTGATGGTGTTGGAGTAGCCCTCGCCCTCGACCAGCAGCTTGCCGCCGGTGCCGCTGGCCAGGCTCGCCCAGGCGAAGCCACCGAGCAGCGCGAACAGCGACAGGTGGAAGACCAGGTTGCCGACCTCGCGCAGGTAGCCCTTCTCGGCCGACACCGCGCCGCCGCCGAGGTGCGCGCGGAACCGCCGGGCGCGCAGCAGCCGGTGCGCGGCGGCGTTGACCGCCGCGCTGTCCGCGTCCGTCCGCCAGGCCGCGTACACCGGCATCCGGGTCAGGTTGCGCGGCGCCGCCGGAGGCTGGGCCCGCAGCACGCCGACGAACTGCCAGGTGCGCGGGACGATGCAGCCGGCCAGCGAGACGAACAGCAGGATGTAGATCGCCGAGAACCAGACCGAGCTGTAGACGTCGAACAGCTGGAGCTTCTCGTAGACCGGCGCGACCGTGGCGTGCTGCGCCTTCCAGGTCTCGACCTTGAACTGGTTCTGGCCGTTCTGCGGGATCAGCGACCCCGGGATGGCCGCCAGCGACAGCAGGAAGAGCAGGATCAGCGCGACCCGCATCGAGGTCAGCTGCCGCCACATCCAGCGCAGCCAGCCGAGCACGCCGATGCCGGTGGGGCCGTCCGACTCGACCGGGGCGGTGGTCATCCGCTCGGCGGCGTCCTCGGCCGCGGCCTCCGTCGCGGCCGGGGGCAGCTCGCTGTCGGTCGTGGTCTTGCTCACGGGTCAGATTCCGATCGAGAAGTCGGCGGTCCGGACTTGGAGCTCGTTCACCAGCGAGTCCCAGGCCCCGGTGACGAGCAGCAGACCGACCACGACGAGCATGCCGCCGCCGATCCGCATGACGAGCGGGTAGTGCCGCTTGACCCAGCCGAAGGCGCCCAGCGCCCGGCGGAAGGCCAGCGCGGCCACGACGAACGGTACGCCCAGGCCGAGGCAGTAGGCGGTCATCAGCAGGGCCGCACGACCGGCGTCGGCCTCGTTGAAGGCCAGCGTCTGGATCGCCGACATGGTCGGGCCGAGGCACGGGGTCCAGCCGACGCCGAAGACCACCCCGAGCATCGGCGCTCCGAGCAGGCCGACGGCCGGACGGCGGTGCGAGCGCAGCTCGCGCATGCTCAGCCCGGGCACCAGGCCCATGAAGGCCAGGCCCATCACGATCGTCACCGAGCCGAGCACGATCGAGATGATCCGCTTGTGCTCCTGGAGGGTCTCGCCGAAGAAGCCGAACAGCGCGCCGCCGGAGACGAAGACCGCGGTGAAGCCGAGGATGAAGAGCAGCGCGCCCGCCAGCATCCGGCCGCGGCGGGCCCCGCGCGCGTCCGCGAGGTCCGAGGCGGAGAAGCCGGTGACGTACGACAGGTAGCCGGGGACCAGCGGCAGCACGCACGGCGAGAAGAACGACACCAGGCCGGCCGCCACCGCGATCGGCGCGGCGACCAGCAGCGCCCCGCTCTGGATGGTCCCGATGTTGTCCGCCAGCTGCACCGCCGTGCTCACTGCTTCTGCTCCGCCAGGATCGGCTGCAGCATGGTCTCCAGGGCGTCGTCGGTCTGGCCGCCGACGGCGCGGGCGGCGAGCTTGCCGTCCCGGTCGACCACCAGGGTGGTCGGGATGGAGTTGGGGTTGAGGCTGCCCTTGGGGAACTTCAGCAGCTGCGCGCCGGCCGGGTCGTACAGGCTGGGGAAGGTGACGCCCTTCTCCTGCTCGAAGCGGATGGCGTTCTTGACCTCGGTGTCCCGGGTGTTGATCCCGAGGAACTGCACGCCCTGGTCCTTGTACTTGTCCCAGATCCGCTGGAGGTCGTCGGCCTCCGAGCGGCACGGGCCGCACCAGGAGCCCCAGACGTTCAGCACGACGACCTTGCCCCGGTAGTCCGAGAGCTTGGCCGGGGTGCCCTCCAGGGTGTCGCCACCGATGTCCGGCGCGTCCTGGCGGTGGCCGACGGCGGCCGTGGAGATGTTGGTGCCCTTGGCCGTGACGAAGCCGATCTGGCCGTCACCGCTGGCCGACGAGCCTGAGGAGGAGCAGCCGCTGAGGGCCAGCGCGGCAGCGGCGGCGGAGGCTGCGGCCGCTGCGGCGAGACGGGGACGGGGGCGCGACATGCCAGACATGTGAAAAGTTTCGCATGGAGGCCCGGGCAGGTTCGGGGGGGTCCGACATTGTCTGCCGAACCCCCTCTGACCTGCGGTCGGGCCGCGCCACGCGGCGCGGCCCGGGTGTGACGCAGCTCTTACTTAAACCGTTTTTACGCCGGATCGGGAACCATTGGGGGCGCTCCCGGCGTCCGGGGTTCCCTCGGTGTACCCGGATTCGGCACCCCGTTCGGACGCCCCGTTCGGAGGTCCCAGCCGGAGGCCCGTTCGGAGGTCCCGTTCGGAGGCCCGGTCAGGCGCCGAAGCTCTTGCCCACCGGCTTGCTCTTGCCGCCCTTGCCGACCAGGTGCGCGGGCAGCAGGTCACGGGCCGGCTCGCGGTAGCCGACCGACACGATCCGGTCGCCCTCGTAGGTGAAGCTGGTCAGCGAGGCCAGCGAGCACTGCCGGTTGCGCGGGTCGTGCCAGAGCCGGCGGCGCTCCACGAAGGAGCGGACGATCCAGATCGGCAGCTGGTGGCTGACGCAGACCGCCTCGTGCCCGCGCGCGGCGTCCCGGGCGGCGGCCAGCGCGCCCATCATCCGCACCGCCTGCTCCAGGTACGGCTCGCCCCAGGAGGGCTTGAACGGGTTGGTGAGGTACTTCCAGTACCCCGGGTTGCGCAGCGAACCGTCGCCCACCCCGAAGGTCTTGCCCTCGAAGACGTTCTCCGCCTCGATCAGCCGCCCGTCCTCCGCGACGTCCAGGCCGTGCGACTTGGCGATCGGCTCGGCGGTCTCCTGGGCCCGCTCCAGCGGGGACGCCACCACGTGGGTGATGTCCCGGCCGGCCAGGTCCTCGGCCACCCGGTCGGCCATCTGCCGGCCCAGCTCGGACAGCCGGTAGCCCGGGAGGCGGCCGTACAGGACGCCCTCCGGGTTGTGCACCTCGCCGTGCCGCATCAGGTGGACGACGGTGATCTCTTCGGCACTCACTTCTCAGTACTCCTGGCAGCTTCGTAGGGTCGTCCGGAGCCTAGGCCGTGGCCGGGGCGGTGGCCTCGGCGGCCGCCCGGGCGGCGGCGGGCAGGGCGGCGGCGATCCGCTCGATCGCCCGCTCGTCGTGGGAGGCCGAGACGAACCAGGACTCGAAGGCGGACGGCGGCAGGTAGACGCCCTCGGCGAGCATCGCGTGGAAGAACGCGGTGAAGCGGAACGACTCCTGGGTCTTCGCCTCGTCGTAGTTCGTGACGGCGGCCTCGGTGAAGAACACCGAGAACATGTTCCCGGCGGTCTGCAGGCGGTGGGTGACGCCCTCCTTGGTCAGCGCGTCCGACACCAGGCCGGACACCTCGGCGGCGACCCGGTCGACGGTGGCGTACACCTCGTCGGTGCAGCCGCGCAGCTGGGCCAGGCCGGCCGCGGTGGCGATCGGGTTCCCGGAGAGCGTGCCGGCCTGGTAGACCGGGCCGGCCGGGGCCAGGTGGGCCATCACGTCGGCGCGGCCGCCGAAGGCCGCCGCCGGGAAGCCGCCGCCCATGACCTTGCCGAAGGTCAGCAGGTCGGGCGCCCAGCCCTCACGGGCCGCCTCCAGGCCGTACCAGCCGGCCTTGGAGACGCGGAAGCCGGTCATCACCTCGTCGGAGACGAACAGCGCGCCGTTCTCCCGGCAGAGCCGGGCCAGGCCGGCGTTGAAGCCGGGCAGCGGCGGGACGACGCCCATGTTGCCGGGCGAGGCCTCGGTGATCACGCAGGCGATCTCGCCGGGGTGGGCCCGGAAGGCCTGCTCGACGGCGGCGAGGTCGTTGTACGGCAGCACGATGGTGTCGCCGGCCTGGGCGCCGGTGACGCCCGGGGTGTCCGGCAGACCGAAGGTGGCCACGCCGGAACCGGCGGCGGCCAGCAGCGCGTCCACGTGACCGTGGTAGCAACCGGCGAACTTCACGACCTTGGCCCGGCCGGTGAAGCCGCGGGCCAGCCGGATCGCCGACATGGTGGCCTCGGTGCCCGAGGAGACCAGGCGGACCTGCTCGACCGGGGCGACCCGCGCGACGATCTCCTCGGCCAGCTCGACCTCGCCCTGCCCGGGCGTGCCGAAGGAGGTGCCGCGCGTCACGGCCTGCTGGACGGCGTCGATCACGGCGGGGTGTGCGTGGCCGAGGATCATCGGGCCCCACGAGCAGACCAGGTCGACGTACTCGCGGCCGTCGGCGTCGGTCAGGTAGGGGCCGGTGCCGGACACCATGAAGCGCGGCGTACCGCCGACGGCGCGGAACGCGCGCACCGGGGAGTTGACGCCGCCGGGGGTGACGACCGAGGCGCGGTCGAAGAGCGACTGGGACTGAGGTGCTTCGTAGGGGTAGCTCACGGGAGACATGGTCTCAAATCGTGTCCTTCACCTCTGCATGTCGGACCTCATCATCTGGAACGATGATCCGGGTGCCAGAGTCTGTACGGTTATCCGTACAACGGGTCCCCTGGCTGCTTCGGCTCCCCGGACCAGTCAGACTATGTACCCAGAGTGGATCCGGAGTGCTCCGCACTCGGGATGTACGGACACTCCGGGTCGATGCAGGGGTGTGGAGAGGACTGCCGCGTACCTCGACTGGGTACGGCGGCGCATGACGGGTAAGGAGCACGTCCGGAGGGACGCCGGACGTGCGGGGGTCTGTCGATTCCGGCGAATTCCGGTGAGGATGGTCCGAGTGTCCGAGGCGCAGGACGGCTACGACGAGGCCGCGGGTGGCCCCCGCCGCCCCGCCGAGGCCGCACGCGGGGGTACGGGAGCGGGAACGGGGCGTGGCGGTCGTGGTGGCGAGAGGCGGGGTGAGGGACGCGTGGGGGTGACCTACAAGTACTTCGGGGCACCCGACCGCGCAACCGCCGCCAGAGTCCCGACGGCGCTCGGCCCCGGCGGGCTCGGTCTGGACGCGGGCGAGCTCGGCTCGCTCGGCCGGCTCGGCGACCTGATGGAGACCAGTGGCTCGCCCAACGGCCACCTCTCCACCAAGATCAAGCCGGAGACCATGAGCGCCATGGTCCTCACCGGCATCCAGGGCGTGCCGCTGCACCAGGTCCCGCCGCTGGAGCTGGTCGTGCTGCACCCCGACTACGCGGTCGTGCAGCTCCCGCAGAACGTCGTCGAACCGCTCCGGAAGGCGGACGAGACCGAACTCGGCGCCGCCGCCTTCATCTGGTCCACCGTCCCCGACCGCCGCGGACCGCGCGACGCCTTCGTGATCTACAGCATGCTGCACGAGTGGCAGGACTTCGCGAACCGGCTGCACGACGCCGGCCACCAGCTGTACTGCCTGGTCTGGCCCTGACCTGCGGGTCCGCCCGCTTCTGAGCGCTCGTCAACGCGCTCCGGGGCGGGCGCCCGAAAGGTGCCGTCAGGCCGCCAGGGCACATCCAGGGCACACGGGCCCGGAAGTGCCCTGGCGGCGCTCCTGCTCGGCCGCGCCGAGCAGGAAGTCGTCGGTGGCCGAGCGGGCACGCCCCTCGCTGCTCGGCATGAGGTGGGTGTAGGTCCGGAGCGTGAAGCCGGGGTCCGAGTGGCCGAGGTAGACCGCGAGGGCCTTGATGCTGGTGCCGCCTTCGAGCTGGGCCGAGGCGTACGTGTGGCGGAGGGCGTGCATGCCGTCGTCGGGTGCCGCCTCGAAGTACTGCGAGCCGCTCGTGCGGGGCGGGATGACACCGGCGTGCACCAGGGCGCGCTTCCAGAGGCCCTGGTTGAAGACGCTCCGGTTGTGGGGCTTCCCCTTCGCGTCCACGAAGAGCAGCTTGAGGGTCTTCGGCTTGCCGTCGGGCTTGTGCCACGGCAGCGTCGCGGACATCGGCTTGCACACCGCGAGGTGGGCCCGAAGAGCCTTGGCCGTGGCCGGCGACAGCGGCACGGAGCGGATCTTGTCGCCCTTCGGCAGCGCGAACACCATCTTCGAGCCGACGAAGCGGATCTGTTGGTTCACGTGCAACCAGCCGCCCTCGAAGTCGATGTCATCTTCCGTCAACGCGAAGATCTCGCCCTGACGGAGGCCACAGCCGACACCCACCGCGCCGCCGGCGCGGAAGCTTTCGGGGAGTCCCCCCAGGACCGCCAGCACCCGCTCGCGGGTCCACGGCACGATGGGCTTCGGCGGGACCTTCGGCCACGACACGGAGGACGCCTTGCACGGGTTGCGCCTCAGGATGCCCGAGTCGACGGCGGCATCGAAGATGCTGCTGAGCACGTCGCCGATGCCACCGATCGTGGAAGCCGCCAGCGGGACCTCCAGAAGCTCCCTGATCCACGCACGGACCGGCTCGGGGTCGTTGAACACCCTCATCTCGTGGTGACCGAGGCGTCCGACGACGTGATTCCGGACCACGCCCTCGTAGCGGACCTCCGTCGTCGGGCCCGCGGTGTTGTTCCTGAACCACTTCTCGGCGTACGCGCCGAGGGTGATCCTGGTCGCCGCAGGGTCGATGTACGTGCCGTCGTCCAGAGCCGCCTTGAGCTCGGCGACACGGCTGTCCGCCTTGGTCTTGAGCTCGAAGTCCTCCTTCTTCTGCGCGCCCTGGGGGTCTCGGTATCGAACCTGCCAGCGCTTGCCCTTGCCGTGGTCGGCGGTGGGGTACTTGCCCTTGTGCTCGCGGCAGGGCGTGTCGGTCGGGCGGGGGTAGGTCTTGTGCCAGGTGTGGCGCGCGGCTGGTGACGCCGGTGAACCGCGAATGCGGAACGCTCGCGGAAGCGCCCGTCGGGGCGGGTGTTGGATGTTTATCGACCGCAGCCGGTTTGTCAAATGGGAGATTCCCGGAGAGGCGCTTGAGGGCCAATTCGTGCTCGATAGTGCCGGATAGTCCCGAGCCCGCCGGCGCCCATGCGCGCTCACCGCCGCTCAAGGCCGAGCACAGCATCCACTCGCCGACACAACATGCCTGGACCTGGCAAGTTGCCCGATCAAGGCCATCTCCGACAGGGCGATCAAGATCTTTTGATGGATTTTCTCGAGTTCCTTGCCGGGGAGATATGGCGGGCCTTACGTTCGTTATCGCCACCCAGCGAGGTCGCGACGCTTCGCTTCGCGCCGGGCGGGCCCGCCGACCGGCCTGGAGCCTTTTAGGTTCCGAGCCGGGTTGCGTGGAGACTTCCCTCCCACGCGCAGAGCGACCCCCTTTCCCAGGGGGGCCTTCGGCGCGCCCTCACTCCCCTATCCCCTGCCTACCGGAGACCTCTTGCCCACGACCTCCCGTGCCACCATCCCCGATCGCCGCCCGCTGGCCACCGCGGAGGAGCTCGCCGCGTACCTCGGAGTCCCGCTCGGGACCGTGTACGCATGGCGGCACCGCGGCCAGGGCCCCGTGGCGATCAAGGTCGGCCGGCACCTGCGCTACCGCTGGACGGCGGTGGAAGCCTGGCTGGACGGCCAGAGCGCCGACCAGGCCGCCTGACCCAACCGCCGTTCACCGCATCCGTTCCCGTTACGCCCCCCGGCGCGCGGTGCCCCACCGCGCGCCCGATCTGGAGCCTCACCATCACCTCTCCGGCCCACCCTCTCGCCACCGACGCCGCCGTGGAGATGCCGACCACGAACGGCGCCACGACGGACATCCTCCGGACCACCGGCGCGGCGCCGACCACGTCCGAGTCGCCGGGCGCCGCCCTGCTGGCCGAGTTGCATGACCACATCCGCCGGTACGCGGTCCTGCCCTCCGAGGAGGCGCTCGACGCGGTCGCACTGTGGGTCGCCGCGACGCACCTGCAGGCGGTGTGGCACCACGCGCCGCGCCTGGCGATCGTGGCCCCGGCCCGGCGGTGCGGGAAGTCCCGCCTGCTCGACATCCTGGTCGAGACCGTCCACGACCCATTGATCACGGTCAACACCAGCGCGGCGGCGATCTACCGCTCGCTCAGCGACCGGCCCAGGACCCTGCTTGTCGACGAGGTCGACACCATCTTCGGCAACCCCCGCACGGCCGAGATGAACGAGGGCCTGCGCGGCCTGCTGAACGCCGGCCACCAGCGCAACCGGCCCGTCACCCGGTCGGTCGGCAACGACCACCAGGCCCGCGAGTTCGACACCTTCGCCATGGCGGCCCTCGCGGGGATCGGCGACCTGCCCGACACGATCATGGACCGGTCCGTCGTGGTCCGCATGCGCCGTCGTGCCGACGGCGAGGTCGTCGCTCCGCTGCGGGACCGCCGCGACGGCGTCCTGCTGCGGGCGACCCGCGCCAAGCTCGCCCTGTGGGCCTCCCGCGTGCGGGAGAAGGCCGAGGCCCTGCATCCGGACATGCCGGTCGAGGACCGCGCCGCCGACACCTGGGAACCCCTGGTGGCCGTTGCCGACCTCTCCGGTGGCTCGTGGCCGGACCGTGCCCGCCGGGCGTGCGTCCGGATGGTCGCGGCCGAGGAGGAGATCGAGGAGGACAGCTGCGGCGGCGCGCGGATCCTCGCCGACATCCGCCGGATCTACTTCACCCACGGCGACACGGACACCCTGCCCACCACGGCGATCCTCGCGGCGCTCAACGACGACCCCGAGGCGCCGTGGGCCGAGCACGGGCGCGGCGGCCTCACCGCCCGCGGGCTGGCCGGGCTGCTCAAGGACTACCGGATCTCCTCGGCCAACATCCGCCTGCCCGACGGCACCCAGCGCAAGGGCTACACCTTCAACAAGTTCGCCGACTCCTGGCGCCGCTACTGCCCCAGGATCCACCCGCTCCCCGAGCGCGCCCCGGCCGGCTGACCCCGGCCCGGGTGCGGTAGATGCCGTCGCCGACGTCCCATCCGCTCTCCCACACGCCCACCACCGGGACGGCAACCTTCCGGGCCCCGTCCGCACGTCCTGCCGACCGCAAGGCGAGCGACCGGACCAGGACGGTAGCGGGACGGAGCGCCACCGCACACGGTCCAGGCACGGCAACGGACTTCGGCACGCGAGACGGATGAGACGGACCGCGGCACCCAACCCGGCCGGACCGGTCCGGAGTCCGCAGCGTGCGGTCCGGTCCGGTGTCCGGCGCCGGTCCGGATGCACGGTCCGGAGGCTGCCGGACCTTTCCTGCGCTGGTCAGGCCCATCGGACCGTCCGGACCGTCCGGTCGGCACGCATGGACCGGTCCAGCGGTCCGCTGGACCGGTCGGGTCCGTCCGGACCGCTGGACCGAAATCTGCCGGCCCTCCGCTCACGGACCGCGTCGGCGGACCGGACCGTTCGGACCGAGATCCACTCACCGACCAAGTGGTCCGTCCCGGTGGACCGGACCGGACCGCCCGGTCCGCTCGGTCCGGTCCGGTCTGGTCCGGTCTGGTCCGACGGTCCGTTCAGGGACCGGACCGTCGGACCGACCGCCTCACGGTCCGGCCGTACTTCGCCTGTATGACCGATCCGTCCGAAGACCCAGGAGACACTCTGACCGATCGCCAGCACGACCCCGAGCACGCCGACCACCTCGATGCCGGTCTGGAAGCACTCCTCGGCTCGCCTACGTTCGCCCATGACCTGCGGCGGGCGTTCGGCCCGGATGCCCCTGACGGAGCCAGTAGTACCCCGAGTCCGACTCGCGGCCGGACACGGGGAGGCTCCGCCCCGGGGGTGGCGGAGCGGTCCCGGCGCGAGGGCGCGCCGGGACAGGGGTTCGAGGCCGAGGGCGGCCCCGAACCGGACGAACTCCACACCGTGCAGAACGCAATCCTCACCGACCGCCGCCGACATGACAGCGCCGGCGAGGTCGGCGGAGCCGAGCCGCGCAACCGCCGGTTCGAGGGCGTCAAGCGCGAGGAGCGCATCGGACCGCTGCGGTTCAAGCCCGACGAGCACGCCAGGCTGCAAGCGGCTTCCCTCGCCCATGGCTACAACGGCGTGTCCGGTTTCGCCGCAGACGTCGTCATGGCGTTCATCGACGGCCGGTTCTTCATCGACCTCCCCCTCGCCGAGGAGCGCCGGGCCACCCACCACTTCCGCTCGGTCTTCCTGCGCAGGCACGACCGGCTGGGCAACAACCTCAACCAGATCGCCCGCGCCGACAACGGCGGCTACGACCGGCCGGACCACAGCCCCCGGACCATCGACCAGCTGCTCCGCCTACAGACCGAGATCGCCCGTGCCTTCCGCCCACCCGCCACCCAGGAGACCCCGCCCCACCCGTGATCGCCGCCATCAAGGACCCCGGCTCCAACACCCACGGCCTGCTCGCCTACCTCTACGGCCCCGGGCGCCACGACGAGCACCGCGACCCGCACATCGTCGCCGGCTTCGCGATGCTCGCCATGCCCGACCCCGGCCGCGAGGAGCGGGCGACCCTCACCCAGCTCGCCCGCTACCTCGACGAGCCCGTCCACCTGCGCAACAGCGAAGTCGGCCTCAAGCTCACCAACCACGTCTGGCACTGCCCCGTCCGCGCCGCCCCCGAGGACCGCTACCTCTCCGACAGCGAGTGGGCCGACATCGCCCACCGCATCGTGCAGACCGCCGGCATCGCCCCCGACGGCGACAACCTCGCCTGCCGCTGGATCGCCGTACGCCACGCCGACGACCACATCCACATCGTCGCCACCACCGTCCGCGAGGACGGCCGCCGCCCCAAGCTCCACGGCAGCGGGCGACGCGCCGCCGACGCCTGCCGCCAGATCGAGAAGGACTACGGCCTGCGCCGCCTCCAGCCTGGCGACGGCACCGCCGCCAAACGCCCCACCCAGGCCGAGATGCACAAGGCCAAGCGCCTCGGCTGGAAGCAGACCAGCCGCGACTGGCTCGAAGACCGCATCCGCGACGCCATCCCCCACGCCGCCGACATCGAGGAGTTCCTCGCCTACCTCCAGGCCGACGGCGTCGAGGTCAACATCCGCCGCCTTCCCTCCGGCGACCTGCGGGGCTACTCCGTCGCTCGGCCCGGCGACCTCAAGGCCGACGGCACACCCAACTACCTCTCCGGCAGCAAGATCGCCCCCGACCTCTCCCTGCCCAAGCTCCAAGGACTCCTCACAACCAACACCCCGGAGGAACACCCCACCGCCCGCCGCTACCGCCGCAGCACCAGCTGGCAGCGCACCACCGACGCCCTCGACGCCCTCCACCTCGCCGAAGCCGACGGAGGCACCGGGGCCAGCGCCCTCGCGCAGGCCCAGATCACCGCCCTGGGCGACATCATCAACGCCACCACCCAGGCCGCACCCCACGAGCTGCGCGCCGAACTACGAGCCGCCACCCGCGTGTACGCCCGCGCCCAGCGCTCCCAAGTGCGCGCCGACCACCAGGCCGCCGCCGACCTGCGACGGGCCGCCCGCGACATCCTCCACACCAGCGACGGACCCGACGGCAGCGCCCTCGCCGCACTGATCGCCGCCCTCGTCTGGGCGGCAATCCTCGCCGACCGCTGGCACCAGGCGCGAGGTCACCACCAGCAGGCCCAGGCCGCCCACCTCGCCGTCCAACACCTCCAGGCCGCCTACGACCAGGCCGCCGCCGAACACCTCACCGCTCTTTCCCACCGCCAGCCAGCCCAGGAGACGATCAACGACCTCGCCCACGACCTGCGCGCCGCCGTCCCCGACCACGCCGCACGCATCCTCACCGACCCCACCTGGCCGGCCCTCGCCACCGCCCTCGCCGACGCCGAAGCCGGCGGCCACCAGCCCCGCCAACTCCTCACCGAAGCAGCTGCCCGCCGCGAACTCGGCACAGCCCGCCAGCCCGCCAAGGTCCTCCTCGGCCGCATCCAGCACACCAGCCGCAACCCCCCACCCAACCGCGCCGCCGACGCCGCCCGCCTCCGCACCACCAGGCTCAGCACGACCGCGTCCAGCGCGGCCCGACCGGTGCCACCTCACCGGCCCGGCCCCAGCCCGCAGCGCCGAAGGCGCTGAATCCCCGGAGCCGATCGCCCGGCCCGCCGCGCCGAACGGAAGCCGGCCGCCCCACCACACAAATCCCCCTGCCACGGCAACCCCCATCCACTCCCCAAGGAGCCCCATGACCGACGACACCTGCCGCATCGACGTCTTCAAGCTGCTCAACGACGCCGACTTCATAACCCGCCCCGACACCAATACCTGGTCCCACCATGACGGACGCCCCTTCACCGACGCCGAACAGGCCACCGCTGACGACGCCACCGACGAGGAGCTCACGACCCTCTTCACCTGTTACAAGATCGGGTTCGACAGCGGCCTCGACCTCGACCCGGCCCACCTGATGCGCGTCCTCAAGTACCGGTACTCGATCAAGCTCCCCGGCGACGCCACCGACGAGGGCATCACCGCCGCCATGACCGACCAGGACCGCGCCGACCACCAGCGCCTCAGCCGCCGCATCGAGGCCAGCATCCGGCCGGAGGCCGTCACGCTGCTGCTCGACGCCAACATCCCTGCATACCTCGACACCAAGGCCTGGACCCGCCACGACGGACACCCCTTCACCAAGCAGGAGCAGGCCCTCGCACGCAGCTGCACCCCGGACGAGATCAACGCTGTCCTCGCACAGATGAAGCGTGAGCTCGAACTCGAACGCGAGCAGGAAGCCGACGCTCCCCGCGCCCTCGACGCCCTGCTCACCAAGTACTACGGCCACCTCCCCGACGGCAGCCTGATCCGCGACCCCGGCGCGGCCATGACCAAGCAGGACCGCGCCGAGTACAAGAGCCTCATGTACGTCATCGCTCCCGAGCCCGGAGATATCGTCGCCCGCGGCAAGGACTGATCACCTGCGTCACCCTGGCCCGGCAACCACCGGGCCAGGGTGACGGTTTGATGTCTTCCTCGACGGCCGGGAAACATCCCAGCCCGCCCGTCGTCGTGTGGTGCTTGAACGCGCCACACCACGGAAGGACACCGCACCATGACCGACCCCGCCGACGCCGGCCACAACATCGTCCTCGCCGTCCCCCACCCCGAACCCCTCAACCCCCGCGGCATCACCATCACCTGCGCCATGTGCGCAGCCACCCGCGACTGGCTGCTGATCCACGTCCAACCCAACCTGGTCTTCATGCGATGCCGCTGCACCCACGAATGGCGCGAGCACGACCTCGACACCGCCGACGTCACCACCACTCGCGGTGCCAGCGACGACGAACGCGAGTGGGAATCGTTCGAGCAGATGTACCGCGGCCTCGGCTTCGACGGGCTCTTCCGGCACACCTACCTCAGCTAACGAGCGGTAATGCAGCGAATGCAACAGCAGCAGCCGTGTGGCTGAGCACTTCAGTTGGCGGATGAGCAGGCCAGTTAGCGGAGTTGAGTGGTTTAGTGCTCTGATCCTCAACATGCCACAGCTGTGTGAATCCGGTGACGGGAAGCCCGCGACGCGGATGGGCGGCACCAGGTGTCAGGCCTGCTACCGCTACTACAAGAAGCACGGAACGTTCGAGCGGACCGGTCCAAAGCCTCCGATCGGCATGGACGTCGTGCTCCAGAACGTGGAGCGCACCGAGTCGGGGTGCCTGGTCTGGGAGGGATCAACGGGCAAGGACGGTCGCCCGATGTACTACGACGGTGTCCGTTACGCGGCTGGCGAGAACCCGCTCGTATACGTGCAACGTTGGGTGTTCGAATACCACTCCATTGAGCCGCTAGCGTCCGGACAGACCGTGACGCGCAACTGTGAGAACAAGCTGCTGTGCGTCAATCACGAGCACGCTACCTTGTGGCGGGACCTGGGAAGCGGCGCTTTCGTCAACCATGCTGACCCACGTGCCATCGTCGAGCCTGCCACGGACGGGTGCGCTAACGGGCACGCGTTCGGCGACGATAATGTCCCGTACGTGAACCCGAACACCGGGGCCCGTAGCTGCCGACGCTGCACGCGCGACTCGAAACTGCGCGCACGCGGGATCGACCCGGATTCGGTGCCGTACAAGCCCTATCGGAGGGATAACACACACTGCCGGAACAGTCATGAGTACGCCCTGTACGGCTACAAGGACCGCGGGGAGGGACGCGTGTGCAACGAATGCGTCCGGATCAAGAGCGCAAAGAGCAACCTGAAGCAGAACTACGGCCTGACATTTGAGGACATCGACCGGATGCTCAAGGACCAGGACGGCGCTTGCGCGACGTGTCTGACTCCTTTCACGGAGGTCGATTCTGACGATTCCCGGATGGGCGACGCTAACGTCGACCACTGCCACACTCAAGGACACAACCGCGGGCTGCTCTGCATGGACTGCAACATCGCCCTCGGCAAGGTCAAGGACGACACGGGCACTCTCAGCAGGATGATCGACTATCTGCGGGCGCGATCATCGACTCGCCAGACGGAGCACTCACTCGCCAACTGAAGCGCTCGGTTACAAGCCGCTTCCGAAACGCCCCGCACACGTTCACCCGAAGGGCGGCTCAGGTTCGCTGGAGCCGCCCTTCGTGGCTGTGAAACGGAGAGTGGATGAGGCGGCCGATTTCAAGCGAGCCGAAGGCGCTGGTCTGGGGCGTCTCGGCGCAGAGGGTCGGGGGACTCGTTGATGCGCATCAGCCAGTCATAGGTGCGCACCTGGATGTGTGAGCGCCGGGCATGGAGTTCTCGGATCTCGCCGGCCGCGTCGTCGTAGGTCTCGCGGGCCATGATGATCAAGCCGGGGACCTCGGCCGTGATACCTGGCAGGCCCAGTCCGTCGGCGTCACGCGCGGAGCGGGCGTAGTGCAGGTTGGTGGACAGCCACCTACGCCAGTCCTCGATCTGGTCGACCGCGTGCCGCAGGGTGGTCGTCGCCCGCTTGTTGCCGGGGTTGGTCAGGCGGCTGACCGGGCTCTCCAGTTCGACCAGCGTCCACCTAACTCCGAGCGATGTCTGACCGGCGATCATGAAGTCGGCCATGTAGTGGTTCCCAAGCTGGACCTGGGGCCGGACCCAGGTGTCGTGGTTGCCCACCACGGTACCGGCCAGCAACGCTGGGTGCTTCTCCAGGAGCCGCTGCATCGCGGCCTCGTCGTCGGCTGTCTCCAGTGCGTCGCGCAGCGCCTCGACCGCCGCCGGGGTTGCTGGAAAGTTGATCCGCCAGCGGTCCAGCTGCGCCTCCTCGGCCCGGGTGATCCGGGTCGGGTTGCTCTGGATCGCTGCGGCGTATTCGCGGGCCAGGCGGAGCTGATCGAGATAGCCTTCCTCGCCGGGGCGGGTAATATGGATGGCCCGGTGCGGGGCGGTGCCGAGCCCGTGGCCGCCTCGGAAGTGCAGCCGGCCGTTGGCGCCGACTGATGAAATCTCGCCGTACAGATCCGGGCCGCTGCGCCGGTCGCGGGCGGCAACAACGTCATCGACTGCGGGCTCCAGTCGGCGCAGGGCGGCGGCGGACTCGCGGTCACGGGCGACGCGCAACCAAGCATTGAGCACCTCCCGGCACCCGAGGTCGTCCATGTCGGGAACCGCAAGGTCGGTGCGGGCCGCGAGATCGAGGAGGACCTCGTACTCGTTGTCGCCGAAGTCCCCAGCAAGCGCGAGCCCCAGAGGCATCCTTAGCAGGATGCGCAGCTCGGCGGCGGCGACCGGCGCGGGCGTAGACTGCCCCAGCGCGATGCCCAGGGCCCGGGCGACGGTGATCTGCTCGTCCGTCGGCGCCGCGCACTTACGTTCGAGACTTTCGGCCACAACCTGCCACCTGAGCTCCGGCACTATCCCCTCCTTGCGAAACGACGCCGGCCCACCGCGGCCATCATCGGCGACATCGTGTTGTGGATTCCTCAAGTGAACAGCCGGTAGGAAAGCAAGCATTGAGCCGATCCCCTACCGGCCAGCCACGGCTCTGGTATCAAGCGTGATTACTGATCAGGCGAAGCACTGGGCGTTCATTCCGCACTCCCAGGAGCTCACATACGCGTTCAGGCTTCCAAGCGAGCTCACGGGCGAGCTTCTCGACCGTGAGGCCATCCTCCTCGGCCGCGAGTTCGAAGGCCTGGCGTAGGAGGGCAGGCTGTTCGCCGGAGAAGCCGTTGACCGACTCGGACGCGAACCCCGGCTGCCCTTCGAGCGCACGCAAGCGCTGGTAGGCGCGACTGGTCGTCGCGTCTGAGGTCAGTCCGAGTTCGCGGCATCGGTAGATCAACGAGTGTATGGAGACACCCCAGGTGCGCCGCAGTTCGGCCAGACGTGCAAGATCCATGCGACGCGGGAGGAGCGGCAGGATGCTGGACTGGGGAGTAAGGAACTCGGCCGCGAAGGCGTCAGCTTCCTTCTCCTGCCGACTGTCGCCGGTGGCGTCTCCGTGAAGGACCAGATGGCCCAGCTCGTGCGCGGCGGTGAAGCGGTGCCGATAGACGTCATCAGCACGATTGGACGTCAGAACGGCGAGGGGTCGGACTGTCCGGGAGGAGAAGGCATCGACGGTTGTGGCCGAGGTGTCTCCCGCCGGCGGCATGACGACGATGATGCCGTGGGACTCCATCCGTCTTACGAGGTGGGTGACCGGACCATCCCCCAGACCCCAACGGCGCCGTAGCTCCCGCGCCGCCGCTGCGGGCTCAGCTGGTAGCTCTTCACCGGGATGGACCTCTCCTCCGGCAAAACCGGGCAGGTCCACGACCGGCAGCTGTACCCGCCGTTCCAGGGCGTAGGTCAGTTCCCAGACCTGCTCAGCGAAGGCCAGCGCCCGCTCACGCTGAGCCTTTGGAGTGCTGCGAAGGCTCCGAAAATGAGCCATCGAGGCATCGAGACGGCTGCTCGGTCGGCCGGCCAAGAAGAACGAGAGCGGCACGCCGAGGATGTCTGCAAGGCCAGGGACCAGTTCTGGTCTGGGCTTGGAGACGCCCGTCTCGTACTGGCCGACGGCGGCCGGCGTGACACCAAGCCGCTCGGCTACGTCCTTCTTGGTCATCTCCGCCAGTCGGCGGGCCTGCGTGAGTCGGGCTGGATCGAAACCGTCAACGACGGCACGCGGGGTGATCCCTCGTTCTTCCAGTCCCGGGATGAGGTCTTGCCTAGTTCGTCGCATCGTTTTCGTTGATCTGAGGCTTCGCTGGTTCCGCTTCGGTCAGTGGCGTCACGTTGAGCGTTCGATCTACGTTCGAACGGGACGACAGGGTAAGAGTAGGCGTCTCGCCCTGGTCGAAGCCGGTGTGCTCCAGAATTGCAGGTCCGGACTGAGCCGGGATGGACGACAGCCGCTTTCCGTGGACGGTGACGGCCTCCGGAAGTGGCAGCGCTTCCGGTCCAGCGATCCAGTCCAACATGCCATCGGCGCCGTGAGCGGCGACGCCCCAGTGCGCCTCCAGCAGCTCCGAGGAGTTGCAGGCAAAGGGGACCAGAACCAGGCACGTGTCCGGGGGCACGGTGGTGAGACCGCCATGCAGTTCGACGGCCGGCTCCTCGGGCGGTGTGGCGAACTCGAAGTCGAAGGCGCCCTGGATGCTTGTCGGAGCCGCCGGGACCGGGGCGAAGGTGAACAGCTCTCGAACCATCCCAGAGTTGCTGGGTACCCGTGCGGTCAGGATGTCGGACCGGGTCCTCGCGTAGAGGAACGGATAGATCAGGCCGCGTCCGACCAGCACCAGGTCGAACGGGAAGCGGTACGGCTTCACTGGCTTGGCCCCCGGCAGTTCCCTGAGCTCCTCGTAGACCCGCTCGAACTGGCCGGACCAGCGTGCAGACCCGAACGGGTGCTTCGTCCGGACGTCCGCCTGCTCCTGGCCGGCCTGCGCATTGGCCTGCATGTTCCGGAGGGCCTGGCCCAAGCCGGTACGGACGGCGAGCGCCTGCTCGCCGAACAGCTCGGTCATCCAGGGAGAGAGCAGCACGTCCATGCGTCAGAGCTCCTTGAGGTCAGCACTTTCCATCGAAGCGCATCACAGCCAAGCGCACTTTAGTTGATATCAGAGAACTTGCACAAGCGCTTCAGTAGGCAAGGTGACGGACGGTGTCGCGGGCGGCTCACTCTGGCACTCGCGGTGGCAGAAACTGACACATGGCGATCGCCGATGCGCCGGCCGCGACCGGCTGGCATGTGATGGTGATCGCTCGCCGATCGCGTCGATCTTCGAACGGCGCGTGTGCTACGTTCCGTGATCCAACCGAAAACAGGCGACCCCGGCAGCGCGCCAACGCTCCGGGGTCCGGCAACAGGAGCTCTAACTCCCGATGCGTGTCCATCGTAGCGCCCACGTGCGCAACTTCACCGTGCTGCCCAACACCGTCCTGCAGTACCGGCGGCTCTCCTACACCGCCCGCGGCCTGCTCGCGGACCTCCTCTCCCGCCCCGACGGCTGGCGCGAGGACGGCCGGCACATGGCCGACACCAGCCCCCAGGGACGCGGTGCCATCCGCAAGGCCCTGAAGGAGCTGGCCGAGGCGGGCTTCTACAAGGTCGAGAAGATCCGCATGCCCGACGGCACGATCCGCACCGAGACCCACGTCTACGACACCCCGCAGCTCACGGTACTGCCGGGTGCCACCCGCCCGGTCTCCGGTGAAGCGACCACCGGCGGTCCTGACGCCCTTCCAAAGGACCTGGTGAAAGAACCCTCCCTCCCCACCGAGCAGACCGACGAACCGGTCCTCGCCGACGAGCCGCAGGCGAGGACGGGAGGGCGGGAGGAAGACCACGAGGAGGAGACCGGCGAGCAGCCCGTGGCGGTGCCGGACGAGCAGGTCCGCGAGGCCGTCGCCACGCTGTTCCGGGTGATCCGCCCCGAGCCCCGCCTGCGGCTCGGCCAGGCCGAAGCCGAGGAACTCGCACCCCTCGTCGCGCAGTGGCTGGAGCACGGCGCGACCCAGGCCGACCTCGCCCAGGCCCTACTGCCCGGCCTGCCCGTCCCAGTGCACTCAGCGGTCGCGGTGCTCCGCTACCGCCTGGAGCGCAAGATGGCTCCCGTCCAGCCCGCTGTGCGGCCCGCAGCATCCCGGTACGCCGAGTGCGCCCAGTGCCACGATCCGGTACCCGAGCCGGGAATCTGCCGAGCGTGCGCAGGTCTCGGCGCGCGAACGGTAGCCGTCGGCACGGGCGAGGCAGTCACCCGCAGCGGCGCGGCGCGCGCCAGGAACGCCCTGCGCACCGCCAGGACCACTGGCCTGCACCTGGGCAGCTTTGCGGCAGCCCAGTAGCGCGGCCCCAACGTCACCGATCTGGCAACCGTCAGGCCGCCATGGCAGGCAGCGCGCGCAGGCGCTCGCGGAACTCGGCGACGGCGGGCTCGGCAGCGTGCGGCTTGAGGTAGCCGTCGAACTTGGTGAGGCGGCTGACCGCGCGGACCGAGTGGACCTTGGTTTCGAGGAGGCCGAGGCCGCGGTTGGCGGCGTCGAGGGCGCCGTCGAGGTCCTTGCCGGCGAGGCGGGCGGTAGCGAGGCGGCCGGAGCGGACTGCCTGGTCACGGGGGACGGCGTGGTCGATGGAGGAGGCGAGTGCGCTGGTGGCGCGTTCGACCTGACCGGCGCGGAGCATGATCTTGCCCTCGGTGGAGCTGAGCTGGGCGCCCCCGTACCAGGAGAGCCAGGTCGGGAGCTGGTCGCCGCCGCTCCTGGACCAGAGGTCGTGGGCGCGGTTGAGGGCGGAGCCGGCCTTCTGGTGCTGGCCGTCGCGGGAGAGGCTCTCGGCGTGGTGGAGTTCGAGGTAGCTGCGGATACTGGGCTGCATCGTCGAGGGGGTGTTCGCGAGCGCGGTCTCGACCTGGGCGACGCGCTCGGCGGGGTTGCCGGCGTCGGAGAGGTGGACACCCATCTCGGCGAGGAGGAAGGCGCCGAGGGCGTCGTCGCCGACGGTCTTCGCGGCGCGGAGGGCACCGAGGTAGTGCTGCTGGCCGGCTGAGCGCAGGCCGCTGTCGTAGGCCATCCAACCGGCGATGTAGTTGACCTGGGCGGCCAGCCCGTACAGGCGGGCCTCGACAGCTTCGGTGTGACGGCCCTGCTTGAGCAGGGTGGTGATGATCGCGAGGTCGCCGCGGGCCTGCTCGATGAGGCGGGCGCCGCCCATCTGGGCATCCAGCGTCTGGAGGGTAGCGACACGGGCTTCGAGGGTGTCGACCATGGAGTCGGTCACCTGGTCGCCGTTCAGGGCGGAGGCGAAGGCGGGCGAGGCCGAGGCCCAGCTCGCGGCGACGGTGGCCATGGCGGCCCCGGTGATGGTGAGAAAGCCACGCCGATCCATACGACCACTCCTGACCAGTTCCACCAGTACGTCCACGGTACCGGCCTTCGTCCACGGCGCCGTGACGCCGGTCACCTCCCACACAGGAAGCCATCCCGGCCACGGATTGGCAACCAGAGTACGGGGATTGACGCCCAGGAGATCGGCCAGCACGTACTGCGCGTCCGGCTCCGGCTCCTGGCCCTGCTCCCACTTCCAGACCAGGGTCCGGTTGGTCGCCAGGTGGATCTTCAGTGCAGCACCGCGGTCGCGCATCATGCCCGCGAACTGGTTCTTTCCCCACCCGCGCGACTGCAGCAGGTAGGTGAGCGGGTGGACCGCCAGTGTGCCTTCGATCATCTCAACCCCCGGCTTTTCAGGCCCTGTTGGTGAGCGTACTGCTACCCGCCGCAGCCGGGGTGCTCTCGGAGAGAAACCCCCTGGAAACGTTCCGTCACGCTCCGTCTGGCCGTGACGCTGGACCGGCCGTCGTCCGAGGAGAGCGGAGGGAAGGGCCCATGGAGAGAGCCGCGAGCGCACAGCGAGGCCGCCATCGAGGCGCGCACCACGACCCGCTGGGAGTCAGGTTCACGGTGCTGTGGGGGCTCGGTCACGTCGCGGCGCTGGTGCTGCTCGGGACCGTCGCCGAGGACGAGCTCGGCGCCGAGCAGCAGTTCGCGGCGCCGCCGGCACGCGCCGTCCCGGATCGGGAGCCGACCGCCTGAGGAGCCACGGCTCCGTGCTCAGCCCGCCACCCGCCAGCGAGTTGGAGGAGAAAGCACCGTGTCTTACCCGCAAGAACCACTGTCGCCCACGGCAGTGACCAGCGCCTTCGCCCGCCGTACCGCCGTCGTCACCGGGGCCGCCGGGTTCATCGGTTCGCACCTGTGCGAGCGCCTGCTCGACCTGGGTGCGGAGGTGATCGGCGTCGACAACCTGCTGACCGGCCGCCTCGACAACCTGTCGGGCCTGCGCTCGGCCGGCGGCTTCCGCTTCCAAGCCGACGATGTCACTCAGCCGTTCAGCGTGGTCGGGCCAGTGGACTTCGTCTTCCACCTGGCATCGCCCGCATCGCCGCTCGACTACGCCCGCCACCCGCTTGCCACCCTGAAGGTCGGCGCGCTGGGCACACTCAACGCCCTGGAGCTGGCCGAGGCCAAGCACGCCCGGTTCCTGCTCGCCTCGACGTCCGAGGTTTACGGCGACCCGCTCGTGCACCCGCAGCCGGAGCAGTACTGGGGCAACGTGAACCCGGTCGGGCCCCGCAGCGTCTACGACGAGGCCAAGCGGTACGCCGAGGCCCTGACCTCCTGCTTCCAGCGCTCCGGCACCGCCCGCACCCGCATCGTGCGAATCTTCAACACCTACGGCCCGAGGATGCGCGCCGACGACGGCCGCGCCGTGCCCGCCTTCATCCAGCAGGCGCTGGCGGGCGAGCCGATCACCGTGGCCGGCGACGGCAGCCAGACCCGCTCCCTGTGCTTCGTGGCCGACACCGTTGAGGGCCTGCTCGCCGCCGCCACCGCGGAGCACGTCGACCCGGTGAACCTGGGCAACCCGCACGAGATCACCATGCTCCAGCTCGCCGAGAAGATCCGGGCGCTGGCCGGCTCCTCGTCCGCGATCACCTTCGTCCCGCTGCCCGCCGACGACCCGAAGCGCCGCTGCCCCGACATCGCCTCGGCCCGCGCCCACCTCAGCTGGGAGCCCACCACCCACCTGAGCGACGGCCTGCGCCGGACCCTCGACTGGGCCGAGCAGCACTTCCCCCGCCAGGCCGCCACCACCGGAAGGAGCACCTCGTGAATGCCGTCTCCCACCCGCTGCCCGCGATCGTCTGCGGAGTCGACGACGGATACGCCCGCCCGCTGCGGACGCTGATGCACTCGATCGCCGCCGCGCACCCGGGCGCTGTCGACGAGCTCCGCCTGATCGTCCTCGACCAGCAGATCAGCGACGCCAACCGGCGGGCGATCCTGCGGGACGCCGACCGCACGGGCCTGCGGACCGAGCTGCGGCCGGCGCCCATGACCGACCCGCGCTACCCGGTTTCCGACTGGGTGAGCGGCGCGGTGTACGTGCGCCTGGCCATCCCGGAGGTCATCCCCGACGAGCTTCAGGTGCTCTACCTGGACGCCGACACCCTGGTGCTCGGGGACCTGCGCCCGCTGCTGCGGCAGTCCCTCGGCGGGCGCCCGATCGGTGCGGTGCGAGACCCGCAGAACCCGGTCATCGGCCGGGGCATCCAGCTGCCGGGCTGGGAGAAGCTCGGCGTCCCGTACGGCCGGGACTACTTCAACAGCGGCGTCATGCTCATCGACCTCGAACGCTGCCAGCGGCTCGGCGTCTTCGAGCGATCGCGGCAGTTCCTGTCCGAGCACCCGGACAAGGTCCGGTTCTGGGACCAGGACGCGCTGAACTGGGCCGTCGACGGCAACTGGCACCGGCTGGAGCGGCGTTGGAACACCTTCGCCATGTCCCCGCAGGCTAGCCAGCCCGGGTTCGTCCACTACGCCGAGGCCGACAGCCCGCTCGCCCAGCTCCTGGAGGACGAGCAGACCGCCGCCCTGGTTCACTTCGCCGGCCCCGACAAGCCCTGGCAGGACGGCTACCCGGACAGCCGGCTCCGGGATACCTACCGGCTGTTCCACGACTACGCCGACGCGGGAGGAGCCGAGTGAACGGCAGGAAGCCGTTCTGGCGGCGCCCGTCCTGGTGGATCGCCGCCGCCGTGGCCGCGCGAAACGTGAACGGGCTACGGCAGGTCCGCCGGACACTGGCCCGGGTTGACCAGCCGGTCCCGCCCTCGGAGGCGGAGCCGACGGTGCTGCACATCGTTATGCCGGTGCTGCGCGAGCAGCAGCACATCACCGGCGCGTTGGCGTGGTTCGTACCGCTCCTGCGCGACTTCCCGGGTTCGACGCTGACCCTGGCGTCCACGGCGCGCGAGGAACGCGAACGTGCACACCTCGTCGGCCGGCTCGCCGGGGCGACGGCGACTGACCTCAGGTTGCAGCGCTTCCCGCAGCTGACCGACGACGAGCTGGCCGCCTTGGCCGAAGCCCTCGCCAAGACGGGCGAGCGTGCACTCACCCTGGCGACGGCCACCGAGGCCCTGCTGCCCTTCCCCATGACGGCGGACGTCATCGCGAGCGAGATCGCGCGTCTCCGGGAGCCGGTGGTCCGGCACGTCCACTACGAGGGCGACGGGCGGAAGGCCGCGCAGGTGAACGCCGCAGTCGAACAGCTCGCGGCCGACTCCGCGGACGAGTACGTCGCCGTCTACGACGTGGACTCCCGCCCCAGCCCGGAGCTGCTGCAACGCACCGCCGAGTTCCTGTTTCGCCACCGGGCTGAGCACGGCGAGTTGCCTCCCGTCGTCCAGCAGTCCGCCCGCTTCGCCACCCAGGGCGCCGCCGGCACCTGGTGGGAACGAGCCCTGTGCCGAGGCGCTGCCCGAGCGCAGACGCTCTGGACCCTCCGCCGCGAGATCCCCAACCTCCGCCGGTACGCCGACTCCGCCCGCCGAGCGCGAGGAGGTCTGGGCCTGGCCCAGACCGTCGGCCACGGCCTGCTCATCCGAGCCGACGTCTTCCGGCAGGTCGGCGGGCTGCCCGACTTCACCGTCCTCGACGACGTCGCCTTCGGCTACCGGCTCACCCTGGACGGCGTCCCGGTCGACAGCCTCCCCTTCACCACCGCCGTACCGGCGGCCGAGTACCTGCCGGAGCTGCTGCCCCAGGGCGAGCGCTGGTTCCAGAGCTACCTCGACTACCCGCAGTGCGCCACCCGCTGGCACGCCCAGGGCCACGGCAGCCGCCTCGACCACGCCGCGGCGCTCACCATCGGCGCCTACCGGGGCATGGCCTGGCTGCTGGTCTCGCCCGCCACCGTCGGCTGCTTGGCGCTCGCACTGGGACCGCGCACGAGCCCGCCGGTCCGGGCAGCGGCCACGGCCGCGCTCTGGGCGGCCACCATCGCACCGGTCCGGCAACTCGCCAAG
This sequence comes from Kitasatospora sp. NPDC042419, assembly GCF_056437345.1. Classification (NCBI taxonomy): domain Bacteria; kingdom Bacillati; phylum Actinomycetota; class Actinomycetes; order Kitasatosporales; family Streptomycetaceae; genus Kitasatospora; species Kitasatospora sp. NPDC042419. The sequence continues at coordinate 328,743 of NZ_JBWKAW010000002.1, read as the reverse complement.
GCCGAAGGCCGCCCGCTGGCCGTGCGGGAGACCGCCGTGCAGAGCGCGGAGACGATGGCCGGGCTCCTGCTCAAGAGCATCGGCCCGATGACCGCGCTCGGACGCTGGGCCGTCACCGGCAGCAGGCACTCGGTACTCGCCCCCAAGAGCAACCGCCGTTCCTAGGACAGGGAGACACCGTGATCCTCGGCATCGAGGGCGTCAGCTGCGTCGGCAAGACCACGCTCGCCGCCATGCTCACCCCTCACCTCAACCGGCCCGCCGTCATCCCCTGCTATTTCCACGCCAGCCCCACCCCCGCCCGGCTGCTGGCCCCCGAACCCTTCACCCCGGACCACCAACTCGCTAACATCGCCCAGTTCCTCGACGTCGAAGACCTCCGGCTCGCCCGAGCCCGACAGGCCCTCGCCGAGGGCCGGGACGTGATCCTCGACCGCACTGTGGACACCCTCCTCGCCCACGCTCATGCCGTCGGCCGGATGAACGGCTTCGACTGCGACGACCAGGCCCAGCACGCCGTTACCAGCCGGGCTGTGGCGATGCCCGACCTGACGGTCGTCCTCACCGCAGACCCGGACGTGCTCACCCGCCGGGCCCGCCTGCGCAAGGGCATGCCGGCGATCTTCTACGACCGACACTTCAGCGAGCACTTCAACGCCTACTTCGACCACGCGCTCGCCCCCGCCGTCGTCCGGCTCGACACCACTACCGGCTCGCCCGACGAACTCGCCACGCGCGCCCTCGGCCACCTCCGTCGCCACTGGGCCGGCGAACACCCGATCCGGGAGGCACGATGAAGGCCGCGCTGATCGGCTGCGGCGCCATCGCCGGCCGCTGGGTCCGCTCCCTGCTCGCGGACGGCCGCATCGAGATCGCCGTCCTCGTCGACCCCGACCAGCAGGCGGCACGCGCTCTCGCGGACCGGTACGAACTGAGCCCCGTGTTCGCCACGACGCTCGACGAAACGCTCACACTGGCCCCGGTCGGCGTCGTCGTCAACCTCACCCCGCCTGACCGCCACTACCGCGTCAGCTGCGGAGCCCTCGCCCACGGCCTTCACGTCCTGACCGAGAAGCCCCTGGCCCTGAGCCTGCCCGACGCCCTCGACCTCGTCCACCTCGCCCGCGAGCGCGGCCTGCTCCTGGCCGTCATGCAGAACCGAGGCACCGACCCCGGCTTCCTCGCCTTCTGCGAGACGGTCCACCTCAGCGCCGAGCCGCCCTTCGCCATCACCACCGACACCCTCGTCACCCTTCCCAGCCCGGGCTTCCGCAGCAGCCAGCACCTGCCCGTCACCACCGACCTCGCGGTGCACGCCTTCGACCAGGTCCGCGCCCTGATCACTGCGCCGCCGGCCGAGGTCACCTGCATCGAGACGCCGATCGGCTTCCTCGCCCCGCACAGCGCGATCGCCACGATCACCGTGCGGTTCGCCGACGGCTCCCTGTTCACCTACCGGGGCGGGTACATCGCGGACCCGCTCCTGCGAACCGACGCCAACGGCGACTGGCGCGTGGAGGCTCACGACTTCGCCAGCCGCTGGGCACCTGACCCCACCAGCAGCCGCAAGCCCGCCGAACCCGGCCCGCCGGCGTACCAGCGCTGCATCACCGCCATGGTGGACGCCCTCCACCAACCCGGCACCGCCCCCGTCCCGGCCGTCGGCAACCTCGGCTCCATCGCCCTGCTGGACGCCGCCCTCCGGTCGGCCGCCAGCCGCCGCCCCGTCCCGGTGCCGGAGGTGCCCGATGTCCACCCCTGACACCGTGATCAACCGCCCGCACCCCCTGCTGCTCGACGCGCTCACCGAAGCGGGCTTCGACGCCACCGGCGCGCGCTTCACGACCATGCGGTCGGGAACCGACAGCCTCCCCTTCGCCGCCACCACCCGTGACGGCGACGAACTGGTCGTCAAGGTCCGCCGTGCGGGAAGCCGCTCGCGCTACCCGACCGCCGCCTGGGCCTCCGCCCGGATGCGCGAAGCGGGAATCCCCGCCGCCCGCGTCCTTTGGTACAGCAGAGAGGCCTGCGTCGAGACCCGATGCCCCGGCCAGCCGATCGAAGCGGAGCCGCCGCGACCGCAGGACCTGGACGCCGCCGTCCGAGCCGGCGAAATCCTCCGCCGCCTGCACACCATCGAGGTCAGCAGCTTCGGTCAGCTCGACGGGCAGGGCGTCGGCCAACACTCCACCGTCCAGGGATGGTTCCTCGCCCTACCGGACCGCCGAGCCCCCAGCCTGAACGGCCTTCACCTGCCCGGGCTGCTGAACCGCGCCCGCTTCGTCCTCGAAGCCGGAGCCGACCGCCTCCCGCCGACGACACCCAAACTCCTGCACGGAGACTGGGTCGGCCGCCACCTGTTCACCGACGGCCACCGCATCACCGGAGTCGTCGACCTGGAGAGCGCCCGCGGCGGCGACCCGCTGGCCGAACTCGCCGGATGGTCCCTGCGCGAACCCGCGCCGATGACGGAAGCCCTCCTCGTCGGCTACTTCGACGGACCGTTGCCTGCCGAGAGCCTGCTGCCGCTCGTCCTGTTCCGCCTGCGCATCGCGGTCTCGCTCCTGCACGTTCACGTTGCCTTCGACGACCAGGACATGGTGCGGCTGCGGGCCGCCCAGATCCAGGCCGACCTCGACGACCTCGACCGCGGCCACCTCGCCGCCGTCCCCCGCATCACCCCCCACGAGCACTCCGCCGGACGCCGCCGCCCGTAGGCAGCCGAACCCGACTGGAAGGACGCCATGAACGACCCCAAGGTCACCATCCCGTTCCCCCGTGAGCCCAAGTACGGGCAGGCAGAGAAGGACGCCGTCCTCAAGCTTCTCGACGACGGGCACCTCTCCGAGATCAACCGAGGCCCGGCCACCAACGCCCTCGAAGCGGCCTTCGCCCGCCTCACCGGCACCCGCCACGCGCTGTCGTTCAACTCCGGCACCGCCTCTCTGCACGCCGCGCTCCACGCCGTCGGCGCCAACCCCGAAGCCGGCGTCGCCGTCTCCCCGATGACCTGGATCTCCGCCATCACCGCCGTATTCCAGGCCGGCAGCTACCCCGTCTTCTGTGACATCGAGCCGGACAGCCCCAACATCGCCGCCACGGCGGTCGCCCAGGTCGCCGACGAGTGCTCCGCCGTCCTCGCCACCCACACCTGGGGCATCCCCGCTCGCATGGATCAGCTCGCCAAGGCCACCAACCTGCCGATCGTCGAGGACTGCTCGCACGCCCATGGCGCCACCTACCAGGGCCGGGCTGTCGGCTCCTGGGGAGCCGCTGGGTGCTTCAGCCTCCAGGAGTCCAAGTCCGTCTCCGGCGGCGAAGGCGGCGTCCTGACCACCTCCGACCGGGAGGTCTACGAGCGTGCACTCACCCTCGGCCACCACCCCGCCCGGCTGACCGACGAACTCACCCTCCCTGAACTGAAGCCGCTCGCCGACACCGGAGCCGCCTACAAGTACCGGATGCCCGCCCTCTCCGCCGTCATCGCCCGCCGGCAGCTCCGCTCCCTGCCCGGCCGAATGCTCGCCGCCGAACAGAACCTGACCACCCTCCGCCAGGCCCTGGAGGAACACGACGCGCCCGTCGCCTGGCCGGAGATCGGCGAACTCTCCGTCCGCGGCTGGTACGGAACCCCGCTGACGATCAACCTTCGCGTGCCCGCCCCGAAGACGCTCCACGAGAAGTGTCGGGCCGCCGGCATCCCCCTCCGCTCCCAGTACGAGGACTGGACCCAGACCCCGCTGCTGCAGCGTCTCGACCTGGCCGCCCGATACTGGCCCCACCTCGCCGACAGCCCCTACCAGCCGCCGACCCGGGACGCCCTGCCGAACTACTACAGGGCCCTGCGCCAGATGATCGTCCTCAAGGTGCCGCAGGTCCCCGCCCCGGACTACATGGAGCAGGTGGCCGAAGCCCTCGCGGCCGTCCTGTCCCGCACCGTGCTCACGGCATAGCCGCGAACGCCTCCTGCACGTCCCCGCGCCGCTCCGTCCACCAGGCGAGGAAGCGCTCGGCGGGCAGGAACAGGTGGTCGCAGGAGTGATCGTCGCGGTCGTAGTGGAAGACCAACTGCCAGTAGTCCGACATGCGCTTCCACCACAGCCGCTCCACCGCGTCCGCCAGCGCCGGCACCGGGAGCGAGATCACCGACCGGTAACCGGCCACGAACGCGGATGTCCGCTCCAGGTCGAGGAAGCCGTCCTCACCGCCGAACTGCACCGTGGCGGTGCGGGCGACCTCCTCACCGAACGGCCGGACCCGAATCCGGTCCCAGTCGATCACCCCGGCGATCACGCCGTCGCGCCACAGCACGTTGCGGTGCTGCACGTCACCGTGCGTCCAGCCCACCGGACCGACCGCCACCTCACCGGCCGGGCGCTCGTGCCCGTACTTCTCCAACAGCACCTTGCGCTCGGCCACGGCCGCGGCTGCCTCTCCATCGAACGCTGTCCGACGCTCCAGCCCCGCGATCAGGGTGAGGAACCGGTCCGCCTCTTGGTATGCCTCGGCGGGTGTGGTCACCGCGACGGCCACCTGCTCCGGCCCGGGCGGCAGCAGTCCGTCCAGCCGCTCCTCGTTCAAGCTCCGGTGGATTCGACCAAGGAGAACGCCGAGGTCAGCAGCCTGTCTGATCGAAAGCGTCGTCCCTGGCAGATGGCTCCCCTCCATCCACGGGCTCAAGCAGTACCCGCGGCCGGCGACCTCGACCACTGCATCCCCCGCCGAGGAGACCCTCGCCCTGCCCACCGGCAGCCCATCGTCGGCCAGCCCCGACAGCACAGCCAGGTTCCGCTGCGCCAGGGGCAACGGCACATCCATGATCCGCTTCAACGCGAACGAGCCCTCGGCCGTATCCAGCCGCCAGTTCCCATTCATCAAGCCGTCCGGCAGGAAGCGGCACTCGCGGACCTCACCCAGCCCGAAAGCCTCGCCGAGAACTGTCAGATCCTCTGCGATCTCGCTGTAGCGCGTGCCACTAGGGGCTTCGTACGTCGCTTCCGTCACCCCAAGCAGGCTAGCCGAGCCGAGGGATCGAAGCGGTCGGTTCAGGAGGTTTCAGCCGCCCTCGTCGTGGTTCGGACTACAAGTCCCACCAAGTCGCCGGGTAGGCCTCTTCGTCCGGTAACGCCGCTGAGCGCCAAGGTCAACGGCACTGCCAGTTGTCGCCGGACGCAGATCTGGTGATCGTCGTGGTCATTCTCCGCTCGCTTGGGAGGGGAGCTCGGTGACCACAGTCCACGGCCGGTGTCCGTCGCGGTGGCACTCCGCTCGCAGACGTACAGGCTGCGTTGCGTTGCGGGTGTGCCAGCCCAACGGGTCACCCTCGAACCAGCTCGGAGCTGGCGTGTACTCCATGAGGCGGATCAGTTGCTCACCGCGCTCCAGGCCATCGAGCACGATTTCCCGGCCCGGCTCCATGACGCCGTTGACATCCGGCCGGAAGCGATAGGGCCCCCAGATCATCCGGGCCAGTTCCTGAGGCCGGTGATCAGGATCTGCAGCGAGCGCCGCGTGGTCAATGCCGGCCTCGTCCCGCACCGACAGGATGATCCGATCAAGACGATCGAGACCGACCGGCCCCACCAACTCGATCCGCAGCGCCCTGGGAGAGCCCGAGGAACCATCCAAGGTGAACCGCAGTTCGGGCGTGAGGTCCCGATGCCAGCGATCCCGTTCGATCCTCGTCATCTCCTGAGCCGCCGTTGCGGACGCCGAAGCGGCAGTGGCCGCCTGCCGCGTCGCCCACACCGTCAGACCGACAGCCGCGAGGGCCGCTATCGCGCTGACCGCAGTCCAGAACGTCTCGTCCATGGCGCCGGACGATACTCGTGTCCGGGGTGAGCGGCCATCACCTTCTTCGAGCGCTCAGTGGGCGAGTCCGTCAATCAGCTTGCCGAGGTTGCGCACGGCCCGGGCGGACGCACCCTGGGCTGCCAGCGCACCCAGGACGACGTCTCGTTCCAGCGCCCCCACGCTCTGCAGGCTCTGCAGGATGCGTTGGGCCTGCTCCTTGCCGAATTGGTCGCCGAAGCCGTTGTTCTTGTAGAAGTTCAGTCGCTCGATGGCCTTCGCCACCTCGGGACCGAGCTCTGCTGGCTGCTCATCGGGCCTGGTCAGATCAACCGCACCCAGCTGATTGGCCCAGCCGCGGAGCGGAAAGCCGCCGATACTCTCCACGACGGCGAGCGACGACCCGCGAGCGAGTCCCACGGCGAAGTTGAGAGTCTTCTCGTCCGGAACGTAGGCCAGGACAGGCCCGACGCCACTGCCCACACGACTCCGCGCTGCGCGTGGCGTCGTGACGGTGTGTTCGGCCGCGAAGGTGCGCAACGACGGAATCTGCTGCTCCACGCCGAAAGCGTTCACCACAAGCACACCGGCGGCGTCCTGCTCGGCGCACTCTCGCCGGACCCACGCCACAGCAAGGTCCGCAGCCAGTTCCCAATCCCGCTCGGGATCGTCGTCCGGCACCCAGGCCGCCCGCACGATGCTGTTCGCCATGGTCGAGTCCTCCCCCGCAAACAGATCGCCGACACGCGATCTGACCGATCACGTTAGCGGCCACCTCCGACGCGTCGGAGGTGGCCGCTGTCGGCCGGATCCGGCAGACCTGGACGCCGCAGGGTGAGCCAGAGACCAGCAAGTTCGGCCCGTTCGGTCGGGATGCCCGGCAGTTGTTCTGTCAGGCGGCGCTTGTGGTCATTGGTGTGGGTGGCCAAATACTCAAGCCGAGATTCCCTGAGCAGCCGCGCTCCTGATTTCGGCCTCCGCAAGCTGCGCGGCGAGGATCCTGAGTTTCGGGAGGTATGCCTCGATGTCGTCGATCACCCGGCGGAGGTCGGCAGCGTTGAGATCCGTCCAGTTGTCGAGGAGCATCCCACAGGACGGTTCGCCATCGAAGGTTGCCAGGTAAGCACTGAGATAGGGCCCAACTCGGCCGGAGTTGAGGCGGTCGACCGCCTCAAGGGTGATCTCGGTTCCCTCACAGTCCGAGTGCGGTGCAACACCCTTCACGCACCACGGATGAGCACGGCAGCCATCGACGACGGCTCGAGGGGGTCCGACAGCACCGAGACGCTCGGCCTCTTCATCGATCCGGCTGGCCTGGTCGCGCAGCTGTGCGGCGAATCCGCGAGCCTCGGCCTGGTTCATTTCCAGGTCAGCGCCGTAGCCCCACCCTTCGATGACCGGTTCGCAGCCCTCCTCTGCGAGCCAGGTGCGGCGGACGGTGAAGACCGGTTTTCCGAAGGGACCGTGGATCGTGTGCTCGGGACCGTGGTGATCGAACTGGTTGCACGGAGCCCCATAGCTGGCCGGGGCCGAGTGATCGATGACGCAACCGGGCATCCCGGTGCACCGCTGAGCACCCGACGCAGTAACCCTCAGCCCGGAGGTCCGGCCCGGTAGCACGGCGGGCTGCTCAGGGAGATGGATGGGGAAGGCATTGTCCGGCATATCGCTCCTTAGGTAGCGGGAATCGACCTGTTTCCGACTCTCGCAGCGACCGCCGAGCAACTGGATCTAGATTGGGAAACCGTGCTGACGCACGTCGCCCGGCAGGTAGGTTGCCTGGGCTGCAGGTTCTGTTCCCGGTGGGTATTGCACAGCGCCGGCTCCGATCCATCTGCCAGACAGTCGAGGCGGCCGGGACGCCAGACGCAGGTAGCTGACCAGTCCGGCGGCCACTTGTTCCCTGTCGATCCACTGCTGCAACCGCACGAGCACGGACTGTTTCCTCGTTCGGCGGCTACGACCCACCAGTGCTTGGTACGGTCATCCCGCGATATTTTCTGTGATCATCTGGCTTCGGGGGGTGACCGGATGGCGTCAGGGGGATGGTCGGCAACAACCACTTCCGCCGGACGATTCGGCGAGTCAGGGGCGGGGGACGGCGCCGACCAGCTGAGCGACGGACCAGGTGTCCCGGTCGGATCAGCATCCATGTACACGTTTGCTCCGGGACTTTCGGAGGTGACCCGCAGGCTCTCGGCGATTGCCTACGTGCGGCACGACCACCTGACCGGTTTCGCCACCCGCCTATTGGCGAAGATCAGCGGAGGTCGGGGGAAGGGCAGCACTGGTGGTGAGGACGAGGGAGAACCGCAGGTACTGGTCGGCGAGGACTACGTCAGCTGGGTCCGTCGACGCGTTGTGGTCGGCCGACCCCTGCCGTCCTTCGGATACGACGAGTCCCTGGTACTGGGCCACTGTCTTCGCGCGCAGCGCCTCCGCTACCTGAGACGGCCCTTGATCGCGCTTCTGGCGACCCCCGGAATCGGCCTCGGCCTGCTGCGCTTGGTGTCAGTGGAATGGGCCGCCGGGCTTGTAGCCATCGGCATGTGGCTGGCCTTCTACCTCGACCGACTCGCCGCTCAACAGCTGCTCTACCGGATGAGGCCATCGGAGTTCATGGCGGGCCGCAGCCCACGGCCCGCCGGAACGGCGCACTTCATGGGCAGACGTCTCCAGTCCTGGGCCCTGCCCTACAGCCGGGAGTGGCGAGGCAAGCCCGTTCCGAAGGAGCACTTCATCGGGGCTGGGCGCTTGATCTGGTCCACCGCGTCGATCGGCATCGATGTCGAGCCGGCGCCGAAGCGTCCACCGAAGGAGCCTGAGCAGGCCGAGGGGACCGAGACGATCCTCATCCCGGTGCAGATGGAGAAGCTGGTCGAATCGGGCCAGCAAAGCACCGCCAATGCCTTCAGGAACTTCACGGTGGAGGAGCTCCACGACTTCGTGGCCGCCCGCCTCGTCGACCCCGCTCCGTCACACGCACCGGGGCACCCGTTCGCCAACATCGAGGTGCTGGGCGTTGCCGCTGTCTCCGCCAAACGGTGGGATGGACTCGACGACCCGACCTGGCAGAGCATGGAGTTCCTCGCCGCCGGGCGCCCCGATGGAGGGCCAGGGCCTTACGTAGCCCGGCGCTATCTGTGGGCGCGCATCGTCTCGTGGGGTGGAGAGATGGCCGCCTCGATCCTGGTCAACTTCGCCTACGAGAGCGGCTTCCTCAGGGTCACCGTTCGCCCGCATCTCATGGCCCCGCTCAACAGCGCACTCGCGGCATGGGCAAGCCCGCTCTCGCCACTGTCGTGGCGGTGGCAGCGGACCGCCTGGCTCCAAGCCCTGTTCGACCTGCTGAAGGCTGCGAACCGCCTCATCTCCACACGTATCGCGCCGCTGAAGCCCACGCTGGACCAAGGTGGCCCGGTGAGCCTCCGCGAGGTCTACTCGACCCGGTACATCGACGAGATGCACATGTACGAGGACGCTCGCCGTTACGTGCAGATGATGCAGCGCAGGGTCTTCGACACGGTCGAGGCGTTCCTCGGAAATCACCACATCGACACCCGCTCCTACCAAGCGCAGGCCATGGCCATCTACAACTTCGGCGTCATGGCTGGCGGCGACATCACCGGCAACATCCAGAACGCCCCCGGTGCCGCCGGCACCTTCCAGAGCCAGGAGGCATGATGCCCTTCCGCCGTGAACCCCGCCAAAACCCATCTCCCGCCCACGGCGGCATCAGCGCGGGGGGCAACATCACCGGCAACATCCAGAATGCGCCGGGCGCACAGAACACCACCCAGAGCCAGCACGTGGCCGCCACCGACGACGGAGCAGTCGACGAAGCACGGCAGCAGTTGCAGCAGCTGCGCGAAGCCGTCGAGCGGCACGCCACACAGCTGGCACAGCCGCAAGCCTGCCTCGAAGAGATCTCCGCTGTGGAGCAACGCCTTCACCTGGCTGGAGAGGATCCTGTCGGACTGCGGGTCCTCATGAGCTCGGTGTACCAGCACTGCGGCGGTGTACCTGGTCTGGTCGCCATCGCGGCTCTGGCACAGCAGACGGTCGCCGCGCTGGCTTGAGCCGATGCAGGACGTCGGCACTCGCACCACAGTGCACGTCTACGAGCTCCGACAAGCGCGGCGCAAGGCACTGAAAGCCAGCGCGAAACGAGGGCACATCCAGGGCACATGGGGGTGAAAAACGCCGCTGACCAGCGTCAACTACTGAAGGTAGTTTCCGCTGGTCAGCGGCGTTTTAGCGACGAAACCGCAGGTCACGGACTCGCAGGGGCCAATAGCTGCACGAGTGGCAGGACTTCGCCAACCGCCTCCACGACGCGGGCCACCAGCTGTACTGCCTGGTCTGGCCCTGAGCTCCGTCCGGCCCTGACGCCCGTGGGCCCTCGTACCCGCGGGCCCTGGTACCCGCGGGCCCTGATGCCTGCGGGCCGGCCCCGGCCTCGGGGCCCGGCTCCGCCCCCCCCGGAACGCACGGATCCGGCCCTGACGTGATGTCGGGGCCGGACCTGTCGGCGGGTCAGCCGCCGGAGCCGTAGGTGGTGTTGGCGCAGATGTCGTCGTCGGCCGAGCGGGCCTCCTCGGTGACCGAGGTGGGCAGCGGGGCGGGCTCGGCGGGAGCGGTCGCACTGGCGGGGGCTCCCGAGACGGCGGCGCCGCCGTTGGCGTCGGCGTAGTCCTTGCCGAGCACGAGGCTGATCCCCGCCGCCGAACTGGTCGTCAGGGTGGCCCCGGGGAAGAGCGCGGCGACCTTCTCGGCGTTGGCCTTCTGCCCGGCGCCGTACTCGATCGTGGTGGTCGCCTTGTTGGTGGACTTCGCCGTCATGGTGCCGGTGACGGTGAACTTCGCCGCCTTGAGGGCCTCGCTCGCCTTGCCCGCCAGGCCGTTGACGGTTGTTCCGTTGTACACCGCCACCTTGACCGGGGTCGTCACGGCCGCGGTCGTGGGCGGGGCGGTGGTGGTCGGCACGGCCGGCGCCGGGGCGGCCGGGGTCTCCGGCGCCGCGGGCGCGTCGGGCTGCTGCCCGGTGGCGTCCTTGCCGTCGAGGGTGTGGTCGGCCCGGATGGCCTCCCACAGCTTGTCGGCGTCGGGCTTCACCAGGTCGAGGTTGGCGCCGTGGTAGCGCCACGGCGGGGTGACGAACTTGAGGTCGTGCAGGTCGATGCCCTTGAGCGAGAGGGCGAGGGACATCAGCTTGTCGACCGAGTTCAGGCCCTCGTCGACGCGGAGCGACTTGGTGGCGGCGTCGGCCAGCGGCAGCAGGGTGGTGGGGTCGAGCCCCTGCTTCTTCACGGTGCTGATCATCGAGCTCATGAAGGCCTGCTGACGCTTCATCCGGCCGATGTCGGAGCCGTCGCCGATGCCGTGCCGCAGCCGGACGTAGTCGAGGGCCTTCTGGCCGTCCACCTTCTGCTTGCCGGACGGCAGGACCTGCGCGCCCTTCTTGTTGAGGTTCGGGTTGATGTCGCCCTCGTAGATGGCCTTGGGGAGGCAGACCTCGACGCCCCCGACGGCCTTGGTCATCGAGGCGAAGCCCGCGAAGTCCACGACGATGGTGTGGTCCACCCGGATCCCGGTGAGCTTCTCCACCGTGTTCTGGGTGCAGGCCGGGTTGCCGTCCGGCGAGCCGCCCACCTCGAACGCGGCGTTGAAGAGGACCTCGTCGCCCTTCTGCTCCTTGGTCCACTTCCCGTTGGGCTGCTTGCACGGGGGGATCACGGCCAGGGTGTTGCGCGGGATCGAGACGCCGATGGCGTTCTTGTGGTCGGCGTAGACGTGCAGGAGGATCGTGGTGTCCGAACGGGCGCCCTCGGCGTTGCCGCCGCCGAGGTCGGAGTTCCCCCCGCCGCGGCTGTCGGAGCCGATCAGCAGGATGTTCACCGGCTTGTTGCCGTTGGCGTCCGCGGTGGCCTCCGGCGGGCGGTCCTTGCTGACCGCGTCCTGGTCGAAGGTCTTGATGTTCCCGCTGAGCTTGAAGTAGATCGCGCCACCGGTGCCGGCTATGAGCACCAGGGCGCCGACCGCCGTCCAGCCGACGATCTTCTTGACGTTCCGCTCGGGCTTCTTGCCGCGTCCGCCGGACCTGCGGTGCCCGGAGCCCCCGCCCTGACCGCCGTCGCCGCCCTGGCCACCGCGGCCGCCGCGGCCCTGCGCGGCCTTCCGGGCCTCGGCCCGTCCGCCGGGGCGGGGGGCCGGGATCGAGCCCGTGGCGCCGTCCTTGGCAACGGGAGCCGCGGGTGCCCGGGTGCCGGAGCCGGTGGGGCCGCCCGTGGAACCCGCCGAGCCGGTCGAGCCCTCCGAACGCGGCCGGGCCACGCTGGGCTGACTCCTGTCTCGGCGACCCGACATCCCCGCACCTCTCACGGCTGTGCCATCGAACGAACGGCTGCCAGGGAACGCCCCCCTGGTGCCAGGTGGAGCATACAAGCCGACCGGAAACCGCCTTCGGCCGCGCCGGGTGAGGGGCGCCGTCCGGGGCCGTACGCGGGTGTACCGGGCCGCACCGGGGCCGAGCCCGGGGCCGCACCGGTGGCGTACGGCCCCGGGTTCCGGCCTCCGCGGCGTTCCGCGGCGCGGAGGCCGGCCCGGCCCGGCCCGGCAAGGCTCGACCCGGCAAGGCTCGACCCGGCAGGGCTCCACCCGGCAGGCCCGGGCCGCTCGCCGGGAGCGGTCCGGGCCTGCCGGGTGGAGCCCGCCGTGGAACCCGCCGCGGCCGCGGTCCGGCCGAGCGCCCCCGGCCGGGCGGTCACTTCGCCGGGCGCAGCACCACCGCCGTGAGCGCGAAGGCCAGCACGAGCAGCCCGGTGGCCACCGCGAAGGCGAGCCGGAAGCCGTCGGTGAGGGCCTCGGCGGCGGGGTGGCCGGCGGCGGTGAGGTCGGCGGCCCGGGAGCTCGCGAGGGTGGAGAGCACCGCCACCCCGAGCGCCGCGCCGACCTGCTGGGTGGTGTTGAAGAGCCCGGACGCCGTCCCCGCGTCGGCCTCCCCCGCGCCGGACATGCCCAGCGTGGTGAGGCCCGAGAGCACCAGCCCGCCGCCGCCGACGAGCAGCATGGTCGGCAGCAGGTGGACGGCGTAGCCGGCGTCGACGGGCAGCCGGACCAGCAGGCCGAGTGCCGCGACCAGCAGGGCCAGGCCGGCCAGCAGGACGTTGCGCTCGCCGAACCGGGCGTTCAGCCGGGCGGAGAGCAGCAGCGAGACGGCGCCGACCGCGACGGCCGCCGGGAGCATCGCGAGACCGGTGGCGGCGGCGCCGTAGCCGAGCACGTTCTGCAGGTAGAGGGCGACCAGGATCTGGAAGCCGAACAGCCCGGAGACGGCCAGCACCTGCACCGCGTTGGCGCCGGAGACGGCCCGCGAGCGGAACATCCGCAGCGGCAGCAGCGGGTGGGCGGCGCGGGCCTGGCGGACCAGGAAGCCGGCCAGCAGGGCGGCGGAGAGCGCACCGAGGCCGAGGGTGCGCGCGGAGGCCCAGCCGTGCTCGGCGGTGCCGACGATGGTGAAGATGCCGAGCATCAGCGCCGCGGTGATCAGCACGGCCCCGAGGGCGTCGGCCCCGGCCCGCAGTCCGGGGCCCCGGTCGGCGGCCAGGACGCGGCCGGCCAGCACCGCGGCGGCCAGGCCGAGCGGCAGGTTGATCAGGAAGATCCAGTGCCAGTCCAGGGCCTCGGTGAGGACGCCGCCGAGCACCTGTCCGATCGAGGCGCCGGCCGCGCCGACGAAGCTGAACGCGCCGATGGCGCGGCCGCGCTCGCCCGGCTCGGGGAAGAGGGTGACGATCATGCCGAGGCTGACCGAGGAGGCCAGCGCGCCGCCGACGCCCTGGAGGAAGCGGGCGGCGATCAGCATCCCCTGGTCGGTGGCGAGTGCGCAGAGCAGCGAGGCCGCGGTGAAGAGGAGGAGGCCGGCGACGAACACCTTCTTGCGGCCGACGAGGTCCCCGAGCCGGCCGGCGAGCAGCAGCAGCCCGCCGAAGGCGATCAGGTAGGCGTTGACGGTCCAGGTGAGGTCGGCGGAGGTGAAGCCGAGGTCCTGCTGGATGGCCGGCAGGGCGACGGTGACGATCGAGCCGTCCAGGATGATCATCAGCATTCCCGCGCAGAGCACCGCCAGGGCGAGCGCGCGGGAGCGGGCGGGTGCGGCTGACGCCTTGTCGGCGGTCTGCCGCACGGGGGCGTGCGTGGTCATGGCGGGTCTCCCGGTTCGTCGAGTACCGGGAGAGACGCTAGCAGATTGTTTTGTTCGGGACTATCTTTCTCGGGAAAGTCCCTGGAGGGATCGTCCTCTTTGTGACTTCCTCGCCCTTCGGCTCCCGTCAGCTCCGGGAACGGCGCGCCCGGCGGACCGTGCGGTCGCTCTCCACCGGCTCCGCCAGCGCGCCGCCCACCAGCCGGGTCAGCGCCGCGACGAAGACCGTCCGCTCGTCCCCCGGGAGCGACTCCAGCACCTCCCGGTGCACCCGGTCCGCGATCGCCGTGCCCTGCACGACGGCCCGCTCGCCCGCCTCGGTGACCGAGATGATCCGGGCCCGGCGGTCGGTGGCGGACGGGCGGCGCTCGGCCAGCCCGGCCTTCTCCAGCTCGTCCACCGTCACCACCATGGTGGTCTTGTCCAGGTCAGCGAGCTCGGCCAGCTGGATCTGGGTGCGCTCGGTCTCCATCGCGTGGAAGAGCACGCAGTACGCGCGCGGCGTGATGCCGAGCTCGGTGAAGGCGGCCGCCATCCTGGTCGCCAGGACGTGGCTGGCGTGATCCAGCAGGCCGGAGATGTCGCGGATCTGGCGCACGGGCGGGCTCGTCGTCATGCTTCCGAGGTTAGCAACGCCGTCCGCTGGCGGATGATCCCGTGCGGGAGCGATGGCGGGGCGACGGCGGGGCGGGGGCTGGAGCGACGGCGGGGCTGGAGCGACGGCGGGGCGGAGCCGCGGCTCCGCCCGGACGCGCCCTCCCTACGGGATGCCGAGCTCGAACAGCGCGTACCCGGCGTACCAGCCGGCCGCCACCGCGGGCATGGCGAACAGGCCCGCCACCGTCGTCGGCCGCAGCCGGCGCAGCGCGATCGCCAGGCCGATGAACAGCGGGAAGGCCGGCAGCAGGTAGCGCGAGATGTTGCCGTAGATCTGGTTGCTGCTCAGCGCGGTGAACAGGGTGAGCAGCGTGTAGACCACCAGCACCAGCGGCGGCCGCAGCCTCAGCAGGAGCACCAGCAGCCCCGGCAGGGCGATCAGCAGGGCCACCGCGATCAGGTCCGGCGCGGGGTTGGACTGCCAGAACGTCCAGTGCCCGGTGACCACGTCCAGGGTGGTGCGGGCGGTCGAGGCGCCCCAGTCGAAGTACCGGTTCCAGGCCCCGCGCTGCAGCTTGAAGTAGCCGGTCCAGTCGCCCATCCGGTAGCCGACCCAGGCGACGTACCAGAGCAGGCCCCACGGGGTGATCATCATCGCGGTCAGCGGGCGGGCCACCCCGTCGGTGCGCCGGACCAGCGCCACCAGGGCGGTGATCGAGACCGCCGCGATCAGCGCCGCGGCGGTCGGCCGGTTGAGCCCGGCCACCAGGGCGAGCGTCCCGGCGGTCAGCCAGCGGTGGGTCATCACGCAGTAGCAGGCCCAGGCGGACAGGGCGACGAAGAGCGAGTCCGAGTAGACCGCCCACTCCACTCCCGAGCCCGGGAAGAGCCCCCAGATCACCGCCGCGATCACACCCGCCCGGAACCCGCCGAGCCGCTCGGCGATCGCGAAGATCCCGGCCGCCGCGACGAACGAGGCGAGCACCGATACGACGATGCCCGAGCCGTACGGGCCCAGCCCGGTGACCGCCCCGACCATGCGCATCAGCCAGGGGTAGAGCGGGAAGAACGCGGCCGAGTTCTCGTAGTAGGTGGCCAGCGGGTAGCCGTGCAGCGGGATCAGCTGCGGGTCGTAGCCGTTCTCGGCGATCCGCTGGTACCAGATGCCGTCCCAGGTGCCCAGTACGTCCCACGGCTGGGCACCGCCGCCGCGCCCCGGGTCCTTCTTCAGGAAGTCCTCGGTGTGCGAGAGCAGCAGGAGGAAGACGGTCAGCCCGGTCGCCTTCACCACCGCGTACGCGCCGAGCGCGGGCGCGAACCGGTCGACCGCGGCGGCGAACCGCCCCTGCTCCGGCTCCGTGCCGACCGTCCGCTCCGCCGTCTCCGGGGAGGCCGGCGGCATTCCCGCGCCACCGCCCGACGACTCGGTGCTCGATGCCGTGCTCATCAGCTCTGGACTCCCCGCCCCACTCGCGACCGGCGCGCCGACCGACACAGCGACGCCGGGCGAGCCTACGACACCACCCTTCCCCGCCCCACCCCAACCTTCCGTGTCCGTCCCTCCCTCCCCGGAGGGCCGGACCGGACGGCGGCGCGACGGGGCCGCCGCCGCCCCGGGCAGCGGGGCGGCGACGGCCTGGAGGGGCGGTCAGTCGTGCAGGTGGGCGATGCCGAGCTTGGTGAGCCGCCAGAGCTGGGCGGGGGCGCCGGTGTCGGCGGCGAGCTCGACGAGCGGGTTGCCCCTGGCGTCGAGCCGGCCGGAGGCGGTGACGACCTTGCCCTGGTCCTGGGAGTCGGCGAGCTTCCAGAGGCCGTCGCCGGCCGGCTTCACGAACCAGTGCTGGTTGCCGCCGCCGTTGCACCGCCACTGCTGGATCCGGGTGCCGGGGGCGGTGGAGCCGCCGTCGGCGTCCAGGCACATGGCGCGGTTGCCGCTGAAGCCGAGCTCGTGGCTGCCGCCGGCCCCGACCTCCAGGACGAAGGACTGGTTGAGGCCGCCGGTGGCCGGATGGGTGATGGCGGCCCGGCCGTTGGTGGCGTCCCCGTACGTCCCGCCGCCGCTGAGGTCCAGCACCCGGCCGTCGGCCGCGTTGGTGAGCTGGTACCAGGCGCCGTCCTCGGGCACGTCGGCGATCGGCCTGCCGGGGGTGAGCGGTTCGATCGAGGTGGTGTTCCGCTGGTCGAGCGTGCAGTAGGCCTGGGCGAGGTCGGTCCGGGCGTAGAACCGGCCGAGGCAGACGCCCTCGCCCCGGTAGCCGGCCACCCGCAGGTGGTACGACTGGCGGACCATGTTCATGCACAGGCCGGGGATGCCGATCTGCTGGTCGCAGCCGTTGCGGACCCACTCGGAGAGGTTGATGACGTCCCCGTTGGTGTACTCGTACGGGGAACTGGTCCACCCCGCGCAGACCTCGTGCCCGAAGGCGACCCGCCGCTGGTCGAGGTAGCGGACGCCGGGCACCTGTTCGACCGCGCCGCGCAGTGCGTCGCTGAAGAGCGGCACCACCCAGTTGTGGCCCCAGGCCAGGTCCTCGGGGAAGGCCGGGCAGCCGTCGGCGATCTTGCCGAGGTAGTCGTTGCGCCGGATGTCCGGGGTGATCGGGTTGAAGTACGACTGGTAGACCAGCTGGTACGAGTCGTCGGCGTAGCCGGCCCTCCGCATGGTCTGCCGGATGTTCTGCAGTGCGGCGACCACCTTGAACCGGACGTTCTGCGCCCGCCGGGTGATCTCGGCGCTGCCGATGGTGTCGCGACAGCCCTGGTCCTTGGGGATCGGGAAGTACTGCGCGAGGCAGTGCATCATGATCCCGCTGAAGTCGAAGTCGTCGTTGGCGCCGATGGTGACGACGACCAGCTTCACGTCGTACCGGGCGGCCACGCCGGCGAGTTGGACGTCCTGCTTGGCCTCGCCGAAGTCGCCGCTGCCGGGGCCGGTGATCCTCGCCAGCTCGGGGTCGCTGACCAGGTCGCCGGTCTGGGCACCGGAGCAGGCGAGGTCGATCGGGGTGACGCCGGGGATGTCGGTGACGAAGATCTCCGACTTGGGGTGCCGGTGGCAGTAGTTGGTGGGGCTGTCGGTCTCGGGGAAGTAGCCGTCACCGGTGTCGGTGCCGGCGCCCTCCCCGGAGATGGCGCTGTCGCCCAGGGCGACGATCGCGGCCGGGCGGGTGGCGGCGGCCGTGGGGGCGGCCGGGGCGTTGTCGGCGAGGGCGGCGGGGGTTCCGGCCAGGCCGAGGGTGGCGACGAGGGCGCCCGTCGCCAGCAGCGCACCGTAGGGGGAGCGGCGCGCGACCGTCCTGTTCCGCCGCGCACCTGCCCATCGTGACCTGATCACACGCGACTCCTTGCGGGTGGGGGCCGCCCGACCGGGGGGTGCCGGACGGTTCGGAGCGTGGGAGCTTCGGAGCGAAGAAAGGTGAGCAGGTCTCATATTCTAGGTACTGACAAGTAATGCAACAAGGCTCGTGACAGCACCGGCAGTTGACGCCGCGCCGACGGAGCCGACGGAGCCGCCGGAGCCGCCGGAGCCGTCCGGACCGGACGGCAGGACCGGACGGGCCGCGCGCGACGGACCGGCCGGCCCCGGGCACGCCGAGAGCCGCCGCCCCGCACCCCAGGAGGGAAGCGCGGGAACGGCGGCTCGCAGCGGCCGGACCGGACGCAGGTCAGCCGTTGTTGACGCAGGTGTTGCCGAACGCGGGGTTCAGCAGGCCGATGATGTCGATGGTGTTGCCGCACAGGTTGACCGGGACGTGAACCGGAACCTGCAGCTGGTTGCCGGAGATGACACCGGGGGAACCCGCGGCAACACCCTCCGCACCGGAGCTGGCCATCGCGGTGCCGGCACCGGCCGCCACGATGCCGACCACAGCGGCGCCGACGGCGGCCGTCTTCTTGATGCTCATAAGAGCCTCCTGACTGTTCGACAGAGATGCACGGGGAGTGCGACATCTCCAACGAGACCCGGTCGAGCCGGTTGCGAGGGCACCCTCACTGTCACCCATCCGGAGGAACGGACCGGCTCACCAGGCATTCGGGTGATCACCACATCCGACCGTTTCCCCCCGGGCGCTGCCTCGTTCTCCCTGGCGGAACACGCTCCACCCCGCCCTCTACGACGAATCGAGTCCTGCACATGCGCAAGCTCGCCAACGGCGTCCTCGGCACCGCGGCCACCGTCGCCCTGCTGGCCGCCGGTGCCGGCGCTGCCGCCGCCCACCACGCCCACGGCGCGTCCGCCGAGGGCGTCGCGGCCGACTCGCCCGGTGTGGCTTCGGGCAACCAGCTCCAGGTCCCGGTGCACATCCCGGTCAACCTGTGCGGCAACTCGATCGACGTGGTCGGCGTGCTCAACCCGGCGTTCGGCAACACCTGCGTCAACGCCTGATCCCGGGCGGCACCGCCGCCCGGCCCGCCCCGCCGGGCGGCATCTCGACTCCGGGAGATCCGACGCCGGTCCAAGCCCGTCCGGAATTCCTCCTGGTCGCGCGTCTGCACGAATTCTTCCCGGCCGTGCGGGAATTGTTCGCGGCGCGCGGTGAAGCGGCGGCCGACCATCGCCCGAGCCATGGGCGACACGCGTCACCTGGGCCGCCCGAGTGACAATCACGGCATTCCCAGAAGCCAACGGGCAAGGATTTCACCTCGCCCGGCTCCCGACTATTTCCACTGACGGTCGGGCAGAAAACGGAGGAAGAACCACATGCGTAACCTCAAGAAGGCCGCCGCCCTGTCCCTCGCCACCGCCGGTCTGGTGGTCGGTGCGGCGGGCGGCGCGTTCGCCAGCTCCGGTGCCCAGGGCGTCGCCGCCGGCTCCCCGGGTGTGCTCTCCGGCAACCAGATCCAGATCCCGGTGCACATCCCGGTCAACGTCTGCGGCAACTCCATCGGGATCATCAGCATCCTGAACCCGGCGTTCGGCAACACCTGCATCAACCACGGCTGACCGGTCGGTCGCCGCACCGGCGACCACCGCGTCACCGCATCCGTGCCGCACCCCGCCACCGGCGGGGTGCGGCCCGCTCCACCCGTGTGTGATCGAGGAGATCAACCCCCATGCAGAACGTGAAGAAGGCCGCCGTCCTCTCCGCCGCCGCCGCCGGCCTGGTGATGGGTGCGGCGGGCGCCGCCTCCGCCAGCTCCGGCGCGGAGGGCGTCGCCGCCGGCTCGCCCGGTGTCGTCTCCGGCAACCAGCTCCAGGTCCCGGTGCACATCCCGGTCAACCTGTGCGGCAACTCCGTCAACGTCGTCGGCCTGCTGAACCCGGCGTTCGGCAACACCTGCATCAACGCCGAGGCGGACCACCACCACCACGTCGAGGACGACTGCTGATCCCGATCGGCACGCGTTCCGGCCGCACTGCCCCCCGGCCCACCGGCCGGGGGGCGGTTCGGCGTATCCGGGCGCGGTCCGGCCGCCCCGGGACCCACTCCCCCGAAGGGTGATTCCGCATGGTTTCGAAGAAGAGCGGGGCCGGCCTCGCCGCCGCCCTGGGTGCCGCGATGCTGCTCGGCGGCGGTGCGGGTGCCGCGCACGCGGCCCCGGCCGAAGGCGGCGCGGCGCTGGCCAAGACCGACCTCGCCCAGGCGCTCGGCGGCACGACCACCGGCCTCGGCTACGGCGTCGCGCCGGTCAAGGACCTGCGCCTGGACCCGTGGGCCAACTCCTCGGCCGACGTGCTGAACAACGGCGCGACCGTCCGGCCGGAGAACACCGGCCTGGCACCGATCGGCACCGAGACGCTCACCGGCCCGCTCAGCGCGGGCGGCGGGCCGCGCGACCTGCCGGTGGTCGGCCAGCTGCTCGGCGCACTGCCCGGCTGAGCCGGCACACCCCGCGGCCGTACGCGCGAGAGCCCGGCACCCCCTTCGGAGCGGGGTGCCGGGCTCTCGCGCGTGCTGCGGCGCGGGGTGCGGCTACAGCTGGGCGAGGCCGGCCAGGCCGGTCTCCTGCACCACACCGGTGGCCGTCGCGGTCGTGGTGGTCGCCAGGCCGCCCACCGAGTCGGTCACCGAGATCCGCTCGTCCTCGTTGCCGAGGGTGGCCTTGGCCCCCGGGACGGCCTGGACCGCACCGGTGACCAGCCGCGGGTCGATCTCGTCCACCTTGACCCGGCCGCCGGCGAGCTGGCCGGTGCCGTCCTGGACGACCGAGAGCGGCTTGCCCAGACCCAGCCCGGGGGTGTCGGCGTGCAGCGGCGCGGACGGGGCGTCCAGCAGCAGCTCGCCGAGGTCCGCGCCCTCGTCGACCAGCGGCAGCGGCAGCTCGGCCTTGGCGGTCGGGCCCACCTTGCCGGTGCCGAGGGCGGGCACGATCCGCTCGGGGATCAGCGCGTCACCGGTGGTGTGCGCGGGCACCGGGGGCATCACCAGCGAGGTCGGGATGCCGCCCGAGATCCGGCTGCCCAGCGGCGCCACCGGCACGTCCACCGGGACCTGCTGGGTCGCCAGCTGGTCCTCCAGCGCCCCGACCTGCTCGGGGCTGACCGGGGCGGCGGCGGACGCCGCCCCCTGGGAGGCGAGTACGCCCGCACCGACCGCCAGCAGCATCGCGCCGGCCCGCTTGGAGAACCTCATGCTTTTCACCGTTCTGCCTGTTCGTACTGGAGACCTCTGGGGGAAGGGCTGCGCGGGCGCAGCCCAAAGCAATCTGTCTCAACGAGCCACTCGGATCCCGGATTGCGGCCGTTAACCGATTCGGGCTAATAATCCGACCGGAAAGCGCTCCCGGTCGCGCCTCCCGGACTCTTTTCAAAAATCCCCGTAACCTTCCGTG
Source organism: Kitasatospora sp. NPDC042419 (assembly GCF_056437345.1). Lineage (NCBI taxonomy): Bacteria > Bacillati > Actinomycetota > Actinomycetes > Kitasatosporales > Streptomycetaceae > Kitasatospora > Kitasatospora sp. NPDC042419. The sequence goes on along the minus strand of NZ_JBWKAW010000002.1, from coordinate 307,379 downwards.
CCGTCATTCTTTGATCTGAACGTCAGTGACCGCAGACCGGGTCTGAGCGTTGTACGCGTTGTACGCACGGAAACTCAAGAGCATTTCAGAGAGGGATCTCCCCATGATCCAGAAGTCCTTCGCCGCCGCCGGCCTGGCCGCCGCCGCGCTGGCCGCCGCCGCGGCGCCGGCCTCGGCCATCGGCGACTCGGACGGCTCCGCCGGGTCCTTCCAGGGCAACGGCGGCACCAACTTCACCGGCACCGTCGGCGACCACAGCCCGAACTTCCACTTCCTGGACAACGCGAACGTCTGCCTGCCGGAGATCCACAACATCGCCGTCGGCGTGCTCGGCGTGGCCGTCCCGGTCGAGGTCCCGATCGCCAACAGCGGTGGCAAGCAGTACTGCACCCAGGGCCAGGGCACCCAGACCAAGGGCGACTCGGGCGTCTCCCACCTGATCGGCTGACCCGCTCGCCCCCACCTGCGTCACCCCCTCCTGAACCACCCTTCGAATCGCTCCCCGATTCATCCCCCGAGAGGAACACCGAAATGATCAAGAAGTCCCTCGCCGCCGCCGGCCTCGCCGCCGCCGCCATCGCGATGTCCGCCGGCTCGGCCTCCGCCATCGCCGACTCGGACGGCTCGGCCGTCTCGGTCCAGGGCAACGGCGGCACCAACCAGACCGGCACCCACGGCGACCACAGCCCGAACTTCCACACCCTCGACAACGCGAACATCTGCCTGCCGGAGATCCACAACGTCGCCGTCGGCGTGCTCGGCGTGGCCGTCCCGGTCGAGGTGCCGATCCTCAACAGCACCCCGAAGCAGATCTGCAACGTCGGCCAGAACACCCAGTCCTCGGGCGACGCGGGTGTCTCGCACCTGATCGGCTGATCCAGCGACACGGCGCGGCGGAGGGCCCGGGGACGTCTGGTCCCCGGGCCCTCCGGGCGTCCGGGAGGACGTCCGGCCGGCCCGCACTCCGGGTGCGGGCCGGCCGGGTGACAGGCCGTCGGCACGGCGCGTGGGGCGCCGGCGCGGACGGCAGCGTGTGTTCACGTGTCAGAGCCGGCACCCGGACACGGACCGGAGCACACGTCAGAGGCAGAGCGTTCCGACCGGACGCTCCGGAAGAGAGGGCAGATCCATGAAGAGCAAGCTGGGCAAGGTCGCACTGACCGCCTTCGGCGCGCTGGCGCTGGCCGGGGTCGCCACCCCGGCCTCCGCGCACGTCGGCCTGGTCGGCGGCGGCGAGTTCGTCGCCTCCGCCCACCCGGTGTTCGCGGCCGGCGAGTGGTGGGGCCTCGCCCACACCTCGAACATCCACACCGGCGCGCACGGCTGGGGAGCCGCCACCTCCACCGACGCCGTCGGCGGCGTGGAGGGCTTCGCCCACGTCGGCGGCTGGGAGTAGCAGGCGAAAGGCCGGGCCCCTCCGCGAGGAGGGGCCCGGCCTTCGCACGTCCGCCGCTACTTCAGCATCGCGGCGGCCTCGACCGCCCAGTAGGTGAGGATCTGCTCGGCGCCGGCCCGGCGCAGCGAGGTCAGCGTCTCCAGGATCATCCGCTCCCGGTCGATCCAGCCGTTCGCCGCGGCCGCCTCCACCATCGCGTACTCGCCCGACACCTGGTAGGCCGAGACCGGCACCGGCGAGGCGTCGGCGACCTGGCGCAGGATGTCCAGGTAGGCCATGCCCGGCTTCACCATCACCAGGTCGGCGCCCTCGGCGACGTCCAGCTCCAGCTCCCGCAGCGCCTCCCGCGCGTTGGCCGGGTCCTGCTGGTAGGACTTGCGGTCGCCCTTCAGCGAGGAGCCGACCGCCTCCCGGAACGGGCCGTAGAACGCCGAGGCGTACTTGGCGGTGTAGGCGAGGATGCCCACGTCCTGGTGGCCGGCCCCGTCCAGGGCCCGCCGGACCACCGCGATCTGGCCGTCCATCATCCCGGACGGGCCGACCAGGTGGACGCCGGCGTCCGCCTGCACCCGGGCCATCTCGGCGTAGCGCTCCAGCGTCGCGTCGTTGTCCACCGAGCCGTCGGCCGCCAGCACGCCGCAGTGGCCGTGGTCGGTGTACTCGTCCAGGCAGAGGTCGGACATGACCACCAGGGCGTCGCCGACCTCGCCGACCACGTCCCGGATCGCCTGCTGCAGGATGCCGTCCGGGTTGGTGCCCTCGCTGCCGACCGCGTCCTGCACCTCCGGCACGCCGAACAGCATGACGCCGCCCAGGCCCGCCTCGGCCGCCTCGACCGCGGCCTTCCGCAGGGTGTCCCGGGTGTGCTGGACCACCCCCGGCATCGACTTGACCGGCACCGGCTCGCGCACGCCCTCGCGGACGAACAGCGGCAGGATCAGCTCCGCGGGGTGCAGCCGGGTCTCGGCGACCAGACGGCGCATCGCCGGGGTCGACCGCAGACGGCGCGGGCGGACGTACGGGAATTCAGCGGACACGGCTTCTCTCTCCGAACGGTGGTGCGTGTGCCGGGGGCGGCGGGTGGGCCGCCCCCGGACCGTTTAGCGCGCGGCCTTGCGGCGCGAACCGGGACGGCGCTCACTGGGCCGGTAGACCGGCTCCCCGGCGGCGGTCGCGGTGTCGCGGCGCTTGGCCCCGAAGTCTGCCAGCGCCTGGGCCAGCGCGGCCGCCGACGGCGCCGGAGCCATCACGTCGACCCGCAGGCCGTGCTCCTCGGCGGTCTTCGCGGTGGCCGGGCCGATACAGGCGATGACCGTCACGTTGTGCGGCTTGCCCGCGATGCCGACCAGGTTCCGCACGGTCGAGGACGAGGTGAACAGCACCGCGTCGAAACCGCCGCCCTTGATCGCCTCACGGGTCTCGGCCGGCGGCGGCGAGGCGCGCACCGTCCGGTACGCCGTCACGTCGTCGACCTCCCAGCCCAGCTCGACCAGACCGGCCACCAGGGTCTCGGTGGCGATGTCGGCGCGCGGCAGCAGCACCCGGTCGATCGGGTCGAACACCGGGTCGTACGGCGGCCAGTCCTCCAGCAGGCCGGCGGCCGACTGCTCGCCGGACGGCACCAGGTCCGGCTTCACGCCGAAGTCGACCAGCGCCTGCGCGGTGGTCTCGCCGACCGCCGCGACCTTGATCCCGGCGAACGCCCGGGCGTCCAGGCCGTACTCCTCGAACTTCTCCCGCACCGCGCGCACCGCGTTCACCGAGGTGAAGGCGATCCACTCGTACCGGCCGGTGACCAGGCCCTTGATGGCCCGCTCCATCTGCTGCGGGGTGCGCGGCGGCTCGACCGCGATGGTCGGCACCTCCTGCGGCACCGCGCCGTACGAGCGGAGCTGCTCCGAGAGGCCGTGCGCCTGCTCCTTGGTGCGCGGCACCAGGACGTTCCAGCCGAACAGCGGCTTGGTCTCGAACCAGGAGTGCGAGGCGCGGTGCGCGACCTGCTCGCCGACCACGGCTATGACCGGGGTGGCCGGGTCGACCGGGGCCGACACCGGCGAGGGCAGCACCCGGGCCGCCTTCAGGTCCGCCGCGATGGTGGCCAGGGTGGCGGTGAAGGTGCGCTGGCGGGTGGTGGTGCCCGAGAGCGTCGCGCTCAGCGCCGACTCCGGCTTGCGGCCGTTGGAGACCAGCGCGTTGGCGGTGGCCGGCAGCTGGCCCAGGGTGGTCCGCACCACCAGGGTGGTCTCCGGCGCGCCCAGGTCCACCGGGGAGCCGGCCAGCAGCGCGGCGCCCTCCACGAACCGGACGTCGGTACCGGCCGCGCCGCGCAGCGGCACGCCCGCGTAGGCCGGGACGCCGACCGACTGGGCGACCCCGGGGATCACCTCGAAGGCGATCCCGGCGCCGGCGCAGCCGAGCATCTCCTCGGCGGCGCAGCCGTCCAGGCCCGGGTCCCCGTCGACGGTCCGCACCACGTGCTTGCCGGACCGCACGGCCTCGCCGACCAGCTCGGCCAGGTCGAACTCCGGCCCCTCCACGCCCGGGGTGTGCACCTGCACGCCGGACGGGCAGTGGCTGCGCACCGCGGCGGCGGTCAGCGGGTCGGCGACCAGGATGTCGGCCGAGGCCAGCACCTCGACCGCGCGCAGGGTCAGCAGGCCCGGGTCGCCGGGGCCCGCGCCCAGGAAGGTGCAGCGGCCGGCGGCGGGGACCACGCCCCCGAACGGGCTGTCGGCCGGGAACGGGCTGTCGGTGGCGGCGGTGGGGCTCATCGGGCTCGCTCCCCCATCAGGGCGGCCGCGCCCGCGTCGAGCAGCCGGGCGGCCAGCGCGCGGCCGAGGGCCGCCGCCTGCTGCTCGGCGGTCTCGTCGAGGACGATCGGACCGTTGGCGGACATCTTCAGCAGGGTGGCGCCGTCGGTGGTACCGACCACGCCCTCCAGCCGCAGTTCGTTCTCGTGACCGCGGACCGCCAGAGCGGCGACCGGTGCGGAGCAGCCGGCCTCCAGGGCGGCCAGCAGGGCGCGCTCGGCGGCCACCGCGACCCGGGTGGGGGCGTGGTCCAGGGCCGACAGCGCGACGGCCAGGTCCGTGGCGGCGGCCGTGCACTCGACGGCGAGCGCACCCTGGCCGGGGGCCGGGATCATCAGCTCGCGGTCGAGGTGCTCGGTGATCTCGGCGGCGCGGCCGAGCCGGTTCAGGCCGGCGGTGGCCAGCACCACCGCGTCCAGCTCGCCCGAGGTGACGAAGCCGATCCGGGTGTCCACGTTGCCGCGGATCGCCACCGTCTCCAGCTGCGCGCCGCGGGCCAGGGCCCAGGCGTTCAGCTGCGCCATCCGGCGCGGCGAACCGGTGCCGATCCGGGCGGTCCGGCCGGCGCCGGCCAGCTTCTCCACCAGCTCGTCCAGGGCCAGGCCCTCGCGCGCCACCAGGGCGTCGCGGAAGTCCTCGCGCTCGGGGACGGCGGCCAGCACCAGACCCTCGGGGGCGGCGGTGGGCAGGTCCTTGAGCGAGTGCACGGCGAAGTCGATCCGGCCCTCCAGCAGCGCGTCGCGCAGCGCGGAGACGAAGACGCCGGTGCCGCCGATCTGGGCCAGCGCCTCGCGCGAGGTGTCGCCGTAGGTGGTGATCTCCACCAGCTCGACGGGGCGCCCGGTGAGGCGGGTCACCTCGCGGGCGACCATGCCCGACTGGGCCATGGCGAGCGCGCTGCGCCGGGTGCCGAGCCGCAGGGGTGCGGTGGCGTCCGGAGACTGGTCGGTGAGCGGTTGACCGTTCATGAGGTGATCGTCCCGGTGGTACTCGTGGGATGGCTGACGGTTCATCTGGCGCCCCCGCCCGCAGGCTGCTGGGTGCCGATCGGGGTGCCCGAGACCGCGTGCACGGCGGCCGGGTCGAGGTCGAACAGCTCGCGCAGCGCGTCCGCGTAGGAGGCGCCGCCCGGCTCGGCGGCGAGCTGCTTCACCCGGACCGTCGGGGCGTGCAGCAGCTTGTCGACGACCCGCCGGACGGTCTGGGTGATCTCGGCGCGGGAGCGCTCGTCCAGCGCGGGCAGCCGGGAGTCCAGGCGGCCCAGCTCGGCGGCGACCACTTCGGAGGCCATCGCGCGCAGCGCCACCACGGTCGGGGCGATCCGGGCGGCCCGCTGGGCGGCGCCGAAGGCGGTGACCTCCTCGGCGACGATGCCGGAGACCGCGTCGACGTCGCCGGCGCCGGGGGTGGCGGCGTGCGCGTGCGAGAGGCTCTCCAGGTCGACCAGGAGCGCGCCGGGCAGCTCGTGCACGGCGTGGTCGACGTCGCGCGGCATGGCCAGGTCGAGGAAGGCGAGCGGGGTGTCGCCGTGCCGGGACGCGACCGCGGCGGCGACGTCCTCGGCCCCGACCACCACGCCGGCCGCGCCGGTGCAGGAGATCACCAGGTCGACGTCGGCCAGCGCCTCGGGCACCTTGGCCAGCTCCAGGGTGCGGGCGACGTCCGCGCCGAGGATCTCGACGAGCCGCTCGGCCCGCTCGGGCGTGCGGTTGGCGATCTGCAGGTCGGTGACGCCGGACCGGACCAGCGTGGCGGCGGCCAGCGAGCTCATCGAGCCCGCGCCGACCACCAGCGCCCGCTTGCCGGCGATCTCGCCGGCACCGGCCGCGACCTGCTCCAGGCCGAAGGTCACCAGCGACTGGCCGGCCTTGTCGATGCCGGTCTCGCTGTGCGCCCGCTTGCCGACCCGCAGGGCCTGCTGGAAGAGCTCGTTGAGGCCGCGCCCGGCGGTGTGCTCGTCCTGCGCCCGGGCCAGCGAGTCGCGCAGCTGGCCGAGGATCTGGCCCTCGCCGACCACCATCGAGTCCAGTCCGCAGGCCACCGAGAAGAGGTGGTGGACGGCGCGGTCCTCGTAGTGGACGTAGAGGTGGGAGGTGAGCTCCTCCAGGTCGACCCCGCTGTGGTGGGCGAGCAGCAGCGACAGCTCGGCGACACCGGCGTGGAACTTGTCCACGTCGGCGTACAGCTCGATCCGGTTGCAGGTGTTCAGCAGCGCGGCCTCGGCGACGGTCGCGGACGCGGCCGCGTCGTGCAGCAGCCGGGTCGGGACCTCACCGGTCAGGGCGGCGCGCTCCAGCACGCCGACCGGGGCGGTGCGGTGGCTCAGCCCTACGACGAGAAGACTCATGCCGGCATCACCGCGGAGAGGTCGCCCTCGCCGGGCTTGCCGGGCTTGGTCTTCGCGGCCGGGTCGCCGTCCTTGGCCGGCTCGGCGGCCGGACGGGCCTTGGTGCTGCCGCCGGCGGCCCGGCGCAGCTTGGCGGCCGCCGCCCGGACCGGGCCGGGGGCGCGGTCGAGCACGGACTCGGTGCGGTCCGGCTCGTCGCCGGCCTTGCGCTGCTCGTGGAAGGCGAGGATCTGCAGCTCGATGGAGAGGTCCACCTTGCGGACGTCCACGCCGTCCGGGACGGTCAGCACGGTCGGGGCGAAGTTCAGGATGCTGGTGACACCGGCCTCGACCAGCCGGTCGCAGACCTGCTGGGCGGCGCCGGGCGGGGTGGTGATGACGCCGATCGAGACGTGCTGGCTCTCCACGATGGACTCCAGTTCGTCCATGTGGCGCACCGGCAGGCCGGCGGCGCTGCTGCCGACCACCGCCGGGTCGGCGTCCAGCAGGGCCGCGACCCGGAAACCGCGGGACGCGAAGCCGCCGTAGTTGGCGAGCGCGTGGCCGAGGTTCCCGATGCCGACGATGACGACCGGCCAGTCCTGGGTCAGGCCCAGCTCGCGGGAGATCTGGTAGACGAGGTACTCGACGTCGTAGCCGACGCCGCGGGTCCCGTACGAGCCCAGGTAGGAGAAGTCCTTGCGCAGCTTGGCGGAGTTCACCCCGGCGGCCGCGGCCAGCTCCTCGGAGGAGACCGTCGGCACCGAACGCTCGGAGAGCGCGGTGAGCGCGCGCAGGTAGAGGGGCAGGCGCGCGACTGTCGCCTCCGGGATGCCCCGGGCACGCGAGGGTCGGCGCGCGGCGCCCTGCTCGGGCGTCTGCGAACTGCTCTGTGGTGATCGGCCGATTGCCACGGTGCTCCTGTGGGTGAAGCTGGGCTTTGGCAGCCAGGCTATGCGTTTGTGAACGTGTGCACAAAGATGGTGTCCGATTTGTCCCCGCACAGTGATGCGCATCACGCCGTCGCACCCATAGCACCGGACGCTTTCCGGACCGCCGCCGGGGGCGGTGCGGCAGGTGGCCGCGGGCCGTACGACGGCTCGCACGGAACCTCCCGGCGCACCGTCGGGACCGGCTCCCCGGACGGCCGGGACCGCGCCCTGCCCAGCCTCGGCCACGGCACCCGGGCCGCCTCCCGCAGCGGCTCCGCCCAGTCGCCGGGCGGGCAGGACGGCGCGCCCAGGCAGTACCGCAGCAGCCCGGCGGTGGCCCTGGCGTCCCCCAGTGCGGTGTGCGCCGCGAACCGGCCCAGACCGGCCGCCTCCACGCAGGCCGCCAGGCCGAACCCGAGGGCCTCCGGCAGGTGGGTCCTGGCCAGCCGCATCGTGCAGAGCAGCGGCACCGCCGGCAGCGGGACGCCGATCCGCGCGAACTCCCGATCCAGGAAGGCGTGGTCACAGGTGACGTGATGGCCGACCAGCACCCGGCCGGCCAGCAGCTCCAGCAGCTTCGGCGCGATCTCGCGGAACCGCGGGGCGCCCTCGACGTCCTCCTGCGCTATCCGGTGCACATGGGTCGGGCCCACCGGGCCGAGCGGGTCCAGCAGCGTGCAGAACTCGCCCTCCGGGCGGAGCCGCTCGTCCAGCAGCACCACGGCCACCTCGACCACCCGGTGCCGCCACGGGCTGCGGCCGGTCGCCTCCACGTCCACCACGGCGAAGCCCCCGGGCCCGGCCGACGGACCGGCGGGCTCCGCTAAGGGCGTCGCGGAGGGGGGCACCGCGGAGGGCGCCACGGGGGACGCCCCGGGGGGCGGACCGGGAAGCATGGCGGCACTCCTCGCGTGCTCAGCCCCCCATGGGCGCAGACGAGTTCGATCGTAAGCCGACCACCCGGGGCCGCCCCAAGCCGAACGCGGGGATTCTTCACAACGATTCGGCGAACCGCCCCCGCCGGACGGCGGGGGTCACCGGAGCCGCCCCGGGCGCGGCCCCCGGGCCTTCAGCCGCCCAGCGCGGTGCGCAGGCGCTTCTCGTCCACCCGCCAGAAGTCGTGCTGCCGGCCGTCGACCAGGGTCACCGGGATCTGCTCCCAGTAGCGCCGGTAGAGCTCCTCGTCCTGCGTGATGTCCTTCTCCTCGAAGGACGCGCCCAGCTCGCCCGTCACCCGGACGATCACCTCCCGGGCGTCGTCGCACAGGTGGCAGCCGGGCTTGGCGACCAGGGTCACGGTCCGCTCGGCCGGCTTCGGGTTCTTGTCGCGTCGCAGCAGTGGGCTCACCCCGCCATTGTGCGCCGCCCCTACGGAACGGCGGGCGGGCGGGGCGGCCGGCCCCCGGACGGCGGGGCCCCGGCGGGTGGGCGGGCCCGGCGGACCCGGCGGCCGACGCGGCGCGGGCAGGCGGGCCGCTCGGCTGTTCACCGGCCCGGCACGCCGCCGTCACGGCCGCTCCGCGACCCGCTGGCTATGCTCGGTGACATGGCCGTGCTCCGAAGGCTCCTCCAGACAAGGCGACCCACCACCGCGCGGATCGCCCTGGCGGGCGAAGCCGCGGCCGAGGCGGCGGAGGCCGCCCTGCGGGCCGCTCCGGAGCCGCCCGCCGCCGTGGGACCGGCCGCGGGAACCGCTGCCGGGACCGCCGCCGGAGCCACTGCCGAGGCCACCACCGGAACCGCTGCCGGAACCGCCGTCGAGGCCACCGCCGGACCGGCCGGGGAAGGCCCCGAGGAGGACGCCGGGCAGCCCGCCAAGCGCGGCAAGGCCCCCAAGGCGCCCGCCGAGAACCACACCCCCGAACCGGACGACCCCCGCGCCGCCGCCTTCTTCGACTGCGACAACACCATCCTGCGCGGCGCCGCCATCTTCTACCTCGGCGTCGGCCTCTACCGCCGCGGCTTCCTCACCCGCCGCGACATCGCCCGCTTCGCCTGGCAGCAGGCCTGGTTCCGGCTGCACGGCACCGAGGACCCGGACCACATGGCCGACGCCCAGCACACCGCGCTCGGCCTGGTGGCGGGCAAGCGGACCGCCGACCTGGAGGCCCTCTGCGAGGAGGTCTTCGACGAGGTCATCGCCGACAAGGTCTGGCCCGGCACCCGCGCGCTGGTCCAGATGCACCTGGACGCCGGCCAGCGGGTCTGGCTGGCCACCGCCGCCCCGGTGGAGGTGGCCCGGATCATCGCCGCCCGGCTCGGCATGACCGGCGCGCTCGGCACCGTCGCCGAGGCGCGCGACGGCGCGTACACCGGACGACTGGTCGGCGAACTGCTGCACGGCCCGGCCAAGGCGGCGGCGGTCCGCTCGCTCGCCCGCCGGGAGCGGCTCGACCTGGACCGCTGCGCCGCGTACAGCGACTCCGCCAACGACATCCCGATGCTCTCGCTGGTCGGCCACCCGTACGTGGTGAACCCGGACGGCGCGCTGCGGCGGCACGCCCGTTCCCAGGGGTGGCGGGTCCGGGACTTCCGGACCGGCCGCAAGGCGGCCCGGGTCGGCCTGCCGGCGGCGGCCGCGCTCGGGGTGGCGGGGGGCGCGGCGGCGGCCGGGGTGACCCTGTACCGCCGGCACCGGGCGGCCTGACCCCGCTCCGGCCCCGGGCCGGATCCGGGTGGGGACCCGCCCGGGCCCGCACCCGGATCCGGCGCCCCGCGGCCCGGCCCCGGCGGGGTGAGCCCTGTCAATTCGCGCGCTGACCAGGCCGCCCGTACGGGCGAACTCCGGCGCGCCGCGCACCGATTCGCGCGCTCCGACCGAACCCGACACCGGGTGACTGGTTCTGATCGTTCGTCAGACGGGGAAAGTCAGGGGTTATCCGCACCCAAGACAGGGAAACCGCCCGCCAGGCCGTCGAATTGGTCACCCAGTGCACTCGTTCGATCACGTTGGGCCGGATGATCGATGACATGTTCGGTCAGTGTCGGCCTTATATGTGTCCGATGCGGATCCCAAACGACCACTTCGACCACACGGTGTAGCTGTCATTGCACAAAGCGTTATTCTCTCCTGGATGCGCGTCACCCACCCGCCCCAGCACGACCGGGTGGTGCGGCCGTGCTCTCCGCGCAGGCGGAGGTGATCCGTCCACAGTTCTGCCTCTGGGAGTCCCGTGTACCCACCCGTCCGGAACGACGCGCCTGCACCCTCCCGCCCGTCGTCCGCGCCCCTGCGCTCCCGCACCAGCCTCCGCGGCCGCCCGGTCCCGCCCCGGCAGATCTCCACCGGCCTGGAGCTGCTGCGCAGCCTGCTCCGCAGCCAGCTCGCCGCCTCGCCCCAACTGGTGCCCGCCGGAGCCTCGTTCGGCCCCGGCCAACCGCAACCCGTCGGCGGCCCGCTGCTGCGCACCACCGCGGCCGGCTCGACCGGCACCGGCTCGCGCGGACGGACCGGGGCCGCCGGCACCGGCGGCCGCAGCCGGGCCCGCACCACCACCGGCCCCGGGTACGAGACCGAGCACAACCCGATCATGGAACTGGTCGAGCGGGCCCAGGCCGGCGAGAGCGAGGCCTTCGGCCGTCTCTACGACCACTACTCGGACACGGTCTACCGCTACATCTACTACCGGGTCGGCAGCCGGGCCACCGCGGAGGACCTCACCAGCGAGACGTTCCTGCGGGCGCTGCGCCGGATCGGCACCTTCACCTGGCAGGGCCGGGACTTCGGCGCCTGGCTGGTGACCATCGCCCGCAACCTGGTCGCCGACCACTTCAAGTCCAGCCGGTTCCGGCTGGAGGTCACCACCGGCGAGATGCTCGACTCCAACGAGTGCGAGCGCAGCCCGGAGGACTCCGTGCTGGAGTCGCTCTCCAACGCGGCCCTGCTGGAGGCGGTCCGCCGGCTCAACCCGCAGCAGCAGGAGTGCGTCACCCTGCGCTTCCTGCAGGGGCTCTCGGTCGCCGAGACGGCCCGGATCATGGGCAAGAACGAGGGCGCCATCAAGACCCTCCAGTACCGCGCGGTGCGCACCCTGGCCCGCCTGCTCCCGCCCGACGCGCGGTGAGCGGGGAGAAGGCCGGGGGCGGCCCCGGAGCGGCGGGGGAGATAGCCCGCGGGCCGTCATCCCCGGCGGCCGCCCGACACGTCCGGGTGAACGGTCGGTCCGATGATCAGCCGTGCGTAACCGACCGCCCGCACCGCTCGTTGGCCAGCGTGCAAGCCTCCACCAGGCGTACGGTCAAGTCGAATTGCGACCTCTCACCCGATGGAGTGGCTTTGGCTTGCCGGGGCAACCGTCCGGCAGGCCGGGGTGTCGACAACGACGAAGGGAGGTGTGGCCCGTGACGGCAAACGTGCTGGAGCACCGGCGGGCGAAGGCCTTCGCCGAGGCGCTGGAGGCCCACCAGGCGGAGCAACGCGGCGCCGACGGCAGGGAAACGGACAACACCGTTGCCGGCAGCGCCGGATCGGCCACGATGGCCGGGCTCATCGACATGGTCGGCGCGCTCGGCGCGCTGCCCGGCCCGGAGCTGGACCGTGAGGTCCGGACCGTCCAACGCGCCCGGCTGATGGCCGCGTTCGAGCAGGCCTTCGCCGGCGGACCGGGCGCCACGGTGCCCCGGCAGCGCCGCCACCGGGCGATCCGGACCGCACCGCGCGGCCGTTGGAGCCGCCGGTTCGCGATCGGCGGACTGGTCGCCGGACTCGCCGTCGGGAGCTTCGCCGGCGCCGCGGCCGCCAGCGGCAACGCGCTCCCCGGCGATCCGCTGTACGGGATGAAGCGCGGCCTGGAGGGGCTCCGGCTCAACCTCGCGGACTCCGACACCGAGCGCGGCGAGCTGCTGCTGGACAACGCGGCCACCCGGCTCGGCGAGGCCCGGTCCCTGATCGGCCGGACCGAATCCGGCGGATCACTCAGCCCGGGCACGGTCGACCAGGTCCGCAAGGCGCTCGACGACATGCACGCCGACGCCCTCCGGGGCCGCGACCTGCTGCGCGCCGTCTACCGCAACAACGGCTCGCTCGACCCGATGCGCACCCTGGCCGGCTTCGCCGAGGGCGAGGACGGCGCCTGGGCCGAGGTCCAGTCCAAGCTGCCCGTCCAGCTGATCCCGCAGGCCCATCTGGTGGACCAGCTCTTCGACGACATAAGCGAGGACGTCGCGCCCCTGCGCCTGGCCGATCCGCCCGCCAAGAGCGGTGCACCGGTCGGCGGCGGGGCGGGCGACGGCGCGCAGGCTCCGGCCGGCAGCGGTTCCGGCGGCCCGGCCGGCGCCACGGCCACCGGCGGGAACCCCGCGCCCGGCGGCGCCGCGCCCGCGCAGGGCGGCTCCACCGGCGGCCAACCCGGCGGCACGGCCGGCAGCGGCAGGCCCGGTGCCCCCGAGCGGGCCCCGTCCGCCGGGGCGACCGTCCCGGCGCCCCCGGCCGCTCCCGGCGCCCCGGTCGACATCCTGCCGAGCACCGCGCCCGGCAACGTCGTCCCGGCTCCGGTCGGCGGGCTGGTGGACAACCTCACCAGCGGGCTCACCGGCGCCAAGCCCTCGCCCAGCGCCGACCCGGCGCCGGACCAGGCGCCGGTGCAGCCGTCCGCCACGCCCAGCCCCACCGCCGACGGCGCCCCGCAGCAGGGCGTCGACGTGCCCCCGCTGATCCCGGGCCTGCTGCCCGGTCTGCGGATCCTCGGCGGCTGAGCGGCCGGCCGGGCGACCGCCGAGTGGTGGTGACGCGGCCGGGCCCCGGTGGACGGATCGTCCACCGGGGCCCGGCCGTGAGCGTGCGCGGGCGGCGCTCAGAAGAACACCGAGCGCCGCTGCACCAGCAGCTGGTAGAGGGTGTGCTGGATGGTCTCGCGGACCTCGTCGGCCAGGTCGAACACCAGCATCGGGTCGTCCGCCGCCTCCGCCGGGTGCCGGTCGGTCGCGATCGGCTCGCCGAACTGGATGATCCACTTGGTCGGCAGCGGCACCGCACCCAGCGGGCCCAGCCACGGGAAGGTCGGCGTGATCGGCACGTACGGCAGGCCCAGCAGCCGGGCCAGCGTCCTGAAGTTGCCGATCATCGGATAGGTCTCCTCGGCCCCGACGATCGAGCACGGGACGATCGGCACCTGCGCCCGCAGCGCGGACGAGACGAAGCCGCCGCGGCCGAACCGCTGCAACTTGTACCGCTCGGAGAACGGCTTGCCGACCCCCTTGAAGCCCTCCGGCCAGACCCCGACCAGCTCGCCGCGCTCCAGCAGCGCCTGGGCGTCCTCGTTGCAGGCCAGCGTGTGCCCGGCCTTGCGGGCCAGCTCGTTGATGCCGGGCAGGACGAACACCAGGTCGGCGGCGAGCATCCGCAGGTGCCGGTGGTGCGGGTGGTGGTCGTGTATGGCGACCTGGGTCATCAGGGCGTCCAGCGGGATCGTCCCGGAGTGGTTGGCGACGATCAGCGCGCCGCCCTCGGCCGGGATGTTCTCGACGCCGCGGACCTCGACCCGGAAGTACTTCTCGGCCAGCGGCCGCAGCAGCGTGAGCAGCACCTCCTCGGTCAGCTCACGGTCGAAGCCGAACTCGTCCACCTCGTAGTCGCCGGTGATCCGGCGCCGCAGGAAGGCCAGGCCGTCGGCGGCCCGGGCCTCCCAGCCCTTGCCGAACAGCCGGGTGGCGGCCGGGCCGAGCCGCCCGGCCAGCGCCCCGCCGACGGTGTCGGCGACCCGGTCGGCCAGGCCGGGCCCGGCGGTCGGCGGCTCGGTCCAGCTGGGGGCGGACTCGATCGGGATGACCTTCGCCTCGCCCGGCGCGTTCTCGGCGGCGGCACTCATGCGGGTTCAGCTCCTGGGTCGGTGCGGGCGGGCGGGACTGTCCGGGGCCGGCCGGCCGTGCCCCGGGCGCTCGGGGCCGAGCAGCGCGGCCACGCCGTCGGTCACGGCGGTCAGCCGCTCGGGCGGCAGCAGGCCGGGCGACTGCGCGGCGGCGAAGTCGGCGAACGCCTCCGGAGTGGTGAACGCCGGGCGGTAGCCGAAGGTCTCCCGCAGCCGCGCGGTGTCCACCACCCGGCCGTGCGTGAGCAGCCGCAGCTGCTCGGGCGAGACGTCCACCAGCCTGGTCTGCCGGGCCAGCCCGGCGAACCAGCTGATCGCGGGAAGCAGCAGCGGCAGGGTCGGCCGGCCCAGCCGGCGGGCGCACTGGGAGAGCAGCAGCACGCCCTCCCCCGCCACGTTGAAGGTACCGGTGTTGGCGGTGTCCGGCTCGGCGGCGAACGCGGCCCGGCAGAGCACCTCGACGACGTCGTCCTCGTGCACGAACTGCAGCCGGGGGTCGTAGCCGAGGACGGTCGGCAGCACCGGCAGCCCGAAGTACTCGCTCAGCGGGGTGTCGGCGTCCGGGCCGACGATGTTGGCGAACCGCAGCACCGTCACCGCGACGTCCGGACGGCGCCGGGCGAAGCCGCGGACGTAGCCCTCGACCTCCACCGCGTCCTTGGCGAAGCCCCCGCCCGGCAGGTTCCTGGGCTGGGTCCGCTCGGTGAACACCGCCGGGTCGCGCGGCGCCGACCCGTAGACGCCGGTCGTCGACTTCACCACCAGCCGGCGGACGTCCGGGGCCTTCTGGCAGGCGCCGAGCAGCTGCATGGTGCCGATGACGTTGGACTCCTTCACCGACGAGCGGTTGGTGGAGCCCAGTCCGGTCGCGCTGACCGCGAGGTGGACGACCGTGTCGACGCCGTGCTCGGCGATGACCCGGGCCACGGCGGGCCGGCGCAGGTCGAGCTGGTGGAAGCGGTACGGCGCGGCGGGCCCGTCCGGCTCCGCGAGCGCGCGCAGTGGCGGGCGCGGCGGCTCGACGTCCACGCCGACCACCAGGTCCACCCCGGGCCGGCGGCGCAGCTCGGCGGCGAAACGGGCCCCCAGGTGCCGGGCCACGCCGGTGACGAGCACGACCGTACCCACAGCGCTGCACCCCATTTCCCCGCCCGTTCCTCGGTCCGGGCGGCCTGCGTGCACCGTACCGCGCCGCCGTGGCGGGCCGTGAAACGACACCGCCCGCCCAGGCCGCGAAGGCCTGGACGGGCGGTGGAACGCCTGAACCCCGCCGGGGCGGGGGTACTTCTCGTTGCGTCGCTGGACCCACGTCCTGGGGTCATCCCCGCCGGAACGGGGAAGCTCACAAGCTCAGGCGTTACTTCTTGTTGCGACGCTGAACGCGCGTCCGCTTCAGAAGCTTGCGGTGCTTCTTCTTGGCCATACGCTTGCGACGCTTCTTGATGACAGAGCCCACGGAACAACCCTCGCTCACTGAGACTCTCGCCCGTGTGAGACGGAGTCCAAACGACTGACGGACGGCCTAGCCTACCGTCCACTCGCCCAGGGCCGTAATCGTGCTCCCCGGGACGGGCGAACTCGGGGGAAATCCGAGGCGAACGGGGGCGGGGCCCACGGGCTGTGGGCCCCGCTCCGCCGGCCTGCCCTACGCGCTCTCCAGCCGCACGTAGGACTCCTTGAGGTACTCGTGCACTGCCTGCTGGGGCACCCGGAACGACCGGCCGACCCGGATGGCCGGCAGCTCGCCGCTGTGCACCAACCGGTAGACCGTCATCTTGGAGACCCGCATGACCGCGGCCACCTCGGCCACGGTCAGGAAGACGACGTCCTGCAAGGGGCGTTCGCCGGAACTCATGACCATCACCCGACCCTTACCCGTGTGCAAGGCACCGGCTTCCCCTCCGGTGACTCCACCGGCACACGTGTATCCCCAGAGTAGTTATGGGTGGTACCAGTGGGAAGAGGGAGAAGCGCAGTCCTCGTACGGTGAGGGATAAGCCCGTTGCAGTACGTAGCCGATCGGCGGTCTGCACCAGCCGGCGTGCGCACGGCCCCGGCCCGGCACCGGGCCTTCACAACCGGGAGCGGGCGTTCAGCGCCACCGGCCGGTTCCGGCGCCGACGCCGCAGGTCAGGGCAGCAGCCCGTGGTGCGGCAGAACGGCCCGGCGGGCGGCCAGGATCGCCTGGTCGAGGCGGTCGGCCGGATCGTATCCCGTGTCGAAGTCGCGCCAGACCGGACGCGCCCCGTCGGTCATCCGCAGCGGGGCCGGACGGCGGGTGCGGCGGTAAACCTCGGCGCGCCAGGCTTCCGGGGTCTCGGTCGCCGGGTCCACGGGCCGGCCGGCGGCGGTGGCGACCAAGTGGGTCCACGTCCGCGGCACGACGTCGACGACCGCGTAGCCCCCGCCGCCGAGCGCGACCCAGCGGCCGTCGGCGTGCTCGTGGGCCAGCGCGTGCAGTTCCTCGGCGATCACCCGCTGCGCGTCCACGGTGACCGCGAGGTGGGCGAGCGGGTCCTCCAGGTGGGTGTCGGCGCCGTGCTGGGTGACCAGGACCTGCGGGCGGAAGGCGGCGAGCAGCTCGGGCACCAGGGCGTGGAAGGCGCGCAGCCAGCCGGAGTCGCCGGTGCCGGCCGGGAGCGGGAGGTTGGCGGCGGAGCCGGGTGCGCCGGGGCCGCCGGTCTCGGTGGTCCAGCCGGTCTGCGGGAAGAGCGTGGCCGGGTGCTCGTGCAGCGAGACGGTGAGCACCCGGGGGTCGTCCCAGAACGCCTCCTGGACCCCGTCGCCGTGGTGGACGTCGACGTCCACGTAGGCGACCCGTTCGGCCCCGAGTTCGAGCAGCCGGGCGATGGCGAGGGCCGGGTCGTTGTAGATGCAGAAGCCGGAGGCCTTGCCGGGCATGGCGTGGTGCAGGCCGCCGGCGAAGTTGACGGCGTGCGGGGTGTCGCCGCGCCAGACGGCCTCGGCGGCGGCGACCGACTGCCCGGCGATCAGCGCGGAGGCGGAGTGGACGGCGGGGAAGGCCCAGTTGTCGTCGGTGCCGAGGCCGTGCCGGGGGTCCTGCTCGTCGGGGTGGGCGGCGGCGTGCTTGACCGCCTCGACGTAGTCGGCGGTGTGCACCAGCCGGAGGGTGGACTCGCCGGCGGGCGGCGCGGACCGGACGGTGACGCCCGGACCGCCGTCGAGTCCGAGGGACTCCACCAGGCGCATGGTGAGCGCGAGCCGTTCCGGGTCCATCGGGTGGCCGGGGCCGAAGTCGTAGGCGGTGACCGCTTCGTCCCAGAAGAGGTGCAGGCCGCAGGGGGTGTCACGCTCGGCTTCGGGCATGGCCTCCACCGTAGCGGGTGGGGCCGGTGCGGCCGGGCAACGGGTCCTTGAACGCTGGTGGTACGGACGGTCAGGCGCGGGGGCGTCCGGTGGCCGCCGGGACGGGCGGTGCCGTCGGTACGGGCACGGGTGCCGGGGCGGTGGCCCGGGCGGGGCGGCGGCCGGCCAGGCGGCAGCCGAGGCAGTCGGGGTGGCCGCCGCGGGCGCCGGGGTCGGGGGTGCGCCAGTGCCGGCGCCCGGGCGGGCGCGGGCCGGTGGCCTTGCCCCAGCCGGCGAGGTGGAGCAGCCAGGCGGCGACCGCCCCGAGTGCGGTCAGCGCGGCGCCGGCCCAGAGCCCGGGGGCCGATCCCGCGGCGAACGCCACGCCCGCGACGGTGGAGCCGAGGACGGCGATCGCCGTCCCGGTCCAGCCGGCAACGGTGTGGCCCATGTCGTGATCACCGTGTGCGCCCATGTCTCCTCATTTGGTGTGATGGGTGCGTTCCGCATCCGCTCGGACGTTTTATCTCACGAGCTAAGTAACTTAGATACTAAGGAGATACCCTTTGGAGGGCAAGCCGCGCCCGCAGGCGACGGCCGCGCAGGCGCTCTACGCGATGGACCGGATGATCGCGCTCGCGCAGTTCGGCCAGCAGGACATCGCGTCGCGGCTCGGACTCAACGTCACCGACCTCACCTGCCTCGGCTTCGTGATGGAGGCCGCGCTGGCCGGCGAGCCGCTGGCCGCCGGCGACCTCGCCGAACGGGCGCAGCTGACCACCGGCGCGGTGACCGGCGTGCTCAACCGGCTGGAGAAGGCCGGGTACGCCCGCCGCGAGGCCGACCCGGGCGACCGCCGCCGGGTCCGCGTGGTGCTGGAGAGCACCGCGCAGGCCCGGATCATGGAGGTGTACGGCCCGTTCTACGAGCGGATCAACCACCTCTTCGCCGACTACACCGCGGACGAGGTCGCGGTGCTCACCGACTGGTTCACCCGCGCGAAGGGGTTGCTGCGGGAGTCCCTCGACGAGATCCGCGCGGGCGGCACGCCCTAGGGGCTACGAGGCGCGTCCTCGGGCCGGCTCGGGGACGCGCCGCGGGGCCCGGCCGGGCCCGGCACCCCCGCCGCGGCCGCCGCCCCCGGGGCCGTGGCAGCGAGGGTCTCCGAGGTCACCGGGGTCGGGGCGAAGCGGTCGGCGAGCGGCAGGACGGCGAGCACCAGGAGCATCGGGGCGAGCAGCGCCCAGCGGTACGAGCTCGCGTCCGCCAGCGCGCCGACCAGCGGCGAACCGACCAGGAAGCCCGCGTAGTTGAAGAGGTTGAGCCGTGCCACCGCGGCGTCCGAGTCGGCCGGGAAGAGCCGCCCGCCGGCCGCGAACACCTGCGGGATGATCGCGCAGATCCCCAGGCCGAGCACGGTGAACCCGGCGATCCCGGCCCAGGCCCCGGGCGCGGCGGCGGCCAGCGCGAAGCCGAGCGCGGCCAGCGCGGCCCCGGACCGGACCACCGGCACGGCACCCCAGCGCTGCACCGCGCGGTCGCCCAGCGCCCGGCCGAGCAGCATCGCGACCATGTAGCCGAGGTAGGAGAGCTTGGCGACGTCCTCCGGGCTGCCCAGGCCGTCGGTCAGGTACTTGACGCTGTAGTTGGAGACCGAGGCGTCGGCGATGTAGGCGAAGGCCATCGCCAGGCAGAGCGGCAGCAGCGGGCGCCACGGGACGGTGCGGGCGGCCGCCTCGGCGGCCTCGCGGACGGCGTCGCCGAGCTCGGCCGGCCCGGCGAGCCGACTGCCGGCCAGCACCGCGAGCGGGGCGATCACCCCGGCCGCCGTGCCGAACAGCACCGGCAGGCCGAGACCGACGTGCGCGCCGAGGCCGGCGACGGCGGCGCCGAGGATGCCCCCCAGGCTGAAGGCCGCGTGGAAGCCGAGCATCACCGAGCGGCCGTAGCGGTGCTGGAGGCCGACCCCGAGCATGTTCATGCTCGCGTCCAGCGCGCCGACCAGCAGGCCGAACGCGCCCAGCGCGAGGGCGAGCTGCCAGAGCGCGTCCCCCGAACCGGCGGCGGCGAGGGTGACGCAGACGGCCGGCTGGACGACCCGCAGCACGGCCCGCGCGCCGACCCGCCGGACCAGCCGCTCGGAGGCGATCGAACCCGCCCCGGCCAGCACCGGCACCGCGGCCAGGAACACCGGCAGCAGCGCGTCGCTCAGCCCGTACCGGTCCTGGAGCTCCGGGATGCAGGTGACCAGCAGGGCGAAGGTGACGCCCTGGAGCAGGAAGCCCGCGGCGAGCGCGGCGCGGCCGGCCCGGAGCCCCGGCGTGATCACGGCACTCTCGGAACGCACATGAACCTCGCTACCGGCCGGTACGACAGTGGTGGCGAGAGCGTAGGCCGTGACGGGCGATCGCGGGAGGGGTCGCGCAGAGGTTCCGGGCCGCGGGCGGCGTCAGAGCAGGCCGGGGACCTCCGCCAGGTCGGCGATCAGGCCGGTGGCGCCGGCGGCGGTCAGCTTCGCCGGGTCGGTGAGCGCGGTGTAGCCGTACACGTCCATGCCGGCCGCACGGGCGGCCAGCACGCCGTTGGGGCTGTCCTCCAGCACCAGGCAGGCGGCCGGGTCGGTGCCGAGGGTGCGGGCGGCGTGCAGGAACAGGTCGGGTGCGGGCTTGCCGACGCCGACGTCCTGCGCGCTGAAGATCCGCTCCTCGGGGAAGTACCCGCGCAGGCCGGTGACGTCCAGCGCGGTGCGGATCCACTCGTGGTGCGCGGAGGAGGCCAGGCAGTAGGGCACGGAGCGCTGCTGGAGCTCCTTCAGCAGCGTCTCCGCGCCCCGCACGGCGGCGAGTTCGGTACCGAAGGCGTCGAACACCCGGCCGTGGAACAGCTCGTCGAAGCCGTCCGGGAGCCGGGCGCCGTCGTACCGCTCGGCGATCACGTCGTGCACCCGGTGGGCGGCGGTGCCCATGAAGTCCCGGTAGGAGTCCTCGATCGTGGTCGGGTGGCCGAGCTCGGTGAGGTACTCGGCCAGCAGCCGGTTGGAGAGCGGCTCGCTGTCCACCAGGACGCCGTCGTTGTCGAAGATCACCAGTTCGTAGGCCATGCGTTCGAGCCTACCGGGCACCTCCCGTCGGCTACTTGCCGCCGGAGGCCAGCTCCCGGGAGCGGTCCCGGGCCGCCTCCAGGGCGCCCAGCAGGGCCGCCCGCACCCCGTGGTTCTCCAGCTCGCGGATGGCCGCGATGGTCGTGCCGGCGGGCGAGGTGACCGCCTCGCGCAGCTTCACCGGGTGCTCGCCGGAGTCCCGCAGCATGACGGAGGCTCCGATCGCCGACTGCACGATCAGGTCGTGCGCCACCTGGCGCGGCAGGCCCAGCAGGATGCCCGCGTCGGTCATCGCCTCGACCAGGAAGTAGAAGTACGCCGGGCCCGAGCCGGAGAGCGCGGTCGCCGCGTCCTGCTGGGACTCGGGCAGCCGCAGCGCCTTGCCGACCGAGCTGAAGATCTGCTCGGCCCGCTCCAGGTGCGCCTCGGTGGCGTGCGAGCCGCCGGAGATCACGCTCATCCCCTCGTCCACCAGGACGGGCGTGTTCGGCATCACCCGGACCACCGGGGTGCCCGCCGCGAGCCGGGCCTCGAACCACGCGGTCGGGATGCCGGCCGCCGCCGAGATCACCAGCCGGTCCGCGCCGACGTGCGGCGCCAGCTCGTCCAGCAGGGTCCCCATGTCCTGCGGCTTCACCGCCAGGATCAGGGTGTCCGCGAGCTTGGCCGCCTCGGTGTTGTCCACCACGCCGACCCCGTACCGGGCGGCCAGCTCCGCGGCCCGCTCCGGGCGGCGGGCGGTCACCAGGACGTCCGCCGGGTTCTTGCCGGCCCGCAGCAGACCGGAGAGCAGCGCCTCGCCGATCTTGCCCGTGCCGAGGAAGGCGATCTTCTGTCCGTGCTCCGTGCTGCCGGCCATGGTCACTCCTTGCTTCCGGTACCGCGGCCATCCTCGCACCGCGTACGGGCCCGCGGCGGGAGCGTCCACCCTGCGGAAGGCCGCGGGCCGGCGGGCGCGCACGGCGGTGGGCGGGCGGGCGGCCGGCCCGCGGCGGCGGTGGGACAGGGCTGGCGCGCGGGCGGGCGCACGGGCGGGGCGGTTCGCGGCCCCTAGGGCGAAACTCCGGGTTCTCCCCTATGGCCCGGGGCTGGGCATGGGCGCACCGTGGAGGTATGGCACACGGAGAGATGTCCCGACGTGAGAACCGGCAGGTCGCCGTCGCCGCGGCGACGGTAGGCCCGTGGCGGACCGCCGCGGGAGTCGGTGCGGTGGTGGGGGCGACGGCCCTGGGGATCGACGCGATCTCCGGGGACTGGTCGCTGAGCATGCTGGCCGACCCGGCCGGCTGGGGCCTGTTCTTCTTCTTCCTGGTCGGCACGGTCGGCGGCCAACTGCGCCGTGACACCACCGACCGGCGGCTGGCCCGGTGGGCGGCCGAGCACCCGTGGCAGTCGGCGCTGCCGGCGGCCGGCGGGCTGCTCCTGATGAACACGCTGGCGCAGCTGTTCCTCGGGGACGCGGGCGTGTTCGAGGCGTTCTTCCTCTCGCTGTTCCCGGCCGGCCTGCTGCTGGCCGTCGCGGGCGTGGTCGGGTCGGTGAAGCGGGCCCGCGGCAAGGGCTGAGCGGGGAGGCGCGGGGGGCGGAACGGGGGGACGAACCAGGCCGATTCCCGCGCTTCGCACCGGAGTTCACCGGACGGTGTGCCCCCGATCGGAGGATCGTCACACCCCGTCGGCATACTGGCCCGATGCCGATCGCCGAAGATCCAGAACCGCGCCCGCACGAGGCCGGGGACCAGGACGGGGTGTCCTCGTCCGGGGCGGACGGGAAGGACCCGTTCGCCGACCTCGTCCTCGACGAGGAGTTCGTCAGGGGTGCCTCCGTGAAGGAGCAGGCGGGCCGCACCCGGATGCTCGCCGCCCAGTGGAAGCACACCCCGCCGGTCGACCCGGGCGGCCGCCGCTCGGTGAACGACGGCCCCCGGCCCCGGAAGCGGTTCGGCCGCAAGCCGAAGCCGGTCGACCCCTGGGGCGGCCCCCGTCGGCGCCGCCGGGTGGAGTGGCGGGCGCCGCTGTTCGTGGTGCTCGCCGTCGCGCTGGTGCTCGCCGCCCTGAACATCGACGGCCTGCGGTCCTGGTACTCGACGCGGTTCGACTCCGACGGCGCCCCGGCCACCACCGGCGCCCCGCCGGCGGTCGATCCCGACCAGCCGACCGTCGACCACCCCTGGGCCGGATCCCCGGCGGAGGGCTGGCCGACCGGCATCGCCGGGTTCGAGCCCAAGGAGGCCCCGACGGCCGTCGGGGTCTTCAGCGCCGAGCAGGTCGCCGCCCAGGTCAAGCTGGTCAAGGAGTACCTGGCCGCGGCCAACCTGGATCCGAAGGCGGTGGCCGGCGGCCGCCCCGAGGCGGCGCTCGCCCTGCTCGACCCGGGCACCCGGGCCGCCGCCGAGAAGGCGCTCGCCAAGCCCTCCGCCAAGGCGGACCCCACCGGCTGGTTCAGCCGCTTCGACGGGCGCGACGCGATACCGGTCGGCGACACGTACCGGCTCCAGGGCTGGATCAGCGTCGAGGGCGACGGTGAGCGGGGCGTGCTGGTGCGCACCGACTTCGTCTACGTGTACCCGCTGCGCCCCGGCCCGGACGCCGCCAAGCGCGCCACCGCGCCGAAGCCCTCGGCGCCCCCGCGGCCTACGGGCAGCCCGGCACCGAACGGCCCCGGAGCGGGCGACGGCCCGGTGCGGCCGGTGGGTCTGCTCACCCCCGCGGCCGACGTGGCCGGGGACACCTGGACCGCCCGGACCGTCGTGCGGCGGGTGGACACCTTCCGCTTCTACGACCCGGCCGCGTTCGACGTCGAACCGGGGAAGATCTACTTCGAGGACGTCCAGTCCGAGGTCGGCAACAGCGAGTGCGACGTCTACGACGGCTACTACCACCCGCAGTTCGCCCAGTTCGCGCCGCTCGGCGACCCCGACCCGGGTGCGACCGGACCGGCCGCCGACCCGTACGACCAGACCCGCAAGCCGCGGTCCGACGACTCCTGCGGAACGGTCACCCGCAGCTGACGCCCGGCGGGCGGGGCTGTGCGGACGGGGCTGTGCGGGCCCCTGCGCCGGCGGCTGCGTCAGCTCCTGCGCTTGCCCCGGCCCGGCGCCCTGGTGCCGGGCCGGCCGCTGCGGCCGGCCTGCCGGCGCTCGTACCGGGCCAGCGCCTGCTCGTGGTCGGCCCGCCGGACGGCCTCGCCTGGCGCCTCGGTCAGGCTGCGGGCGAAGTAGGCGAGCAGGGCACCGACCCCGCCGATGATCCAGACCACGCCGAGCGACTTCTCCTCGGCCATCCAGCCGGTCAGCCGGTCCTTGCCCTCGGTGAGCACCTTCCAGGTGCGCAGCGCCGCGAGCAGCGAGCAGATCGCGACGGCGCCGACCAGCAGGGCGTTGAGGAAGCCGCCGTTCTCGGAGAGCCGGATGCCGTCGACGGCGAGGCGCAGCACGAAGGCGGCGGCCGCCGCGGCGAGCAGGGCGCCCACCGGCACCAGGACCCGGCGGACCCGGTAGCCGCCGTCGTGGTCGACCCAGCTGGTGCCGAACCAGCGGATCGGCTCCGGTTCGGGGGCACCGGCGGGCGTGCGGTCGCCGGCGGGCTGGGGGGCGGGGGCGGATTCCTCGGTCACACGGCCGATTATCACCCGGCGCCCCGGAACGGCGGAGGAGCCGTCCCGGCGACGGGACGGCTCCTCGTGGTGCGCGGGCCGCGCGGGTGCCGCGGCCGTGCGGCGTGCGGGTGGCACGCGGGTGGCGTCAGCCGAGCTTGCTGACGTCCCGGACGGCGCCCTTGTCGGCGGAGGTGGCCATCGCGGCGTACGCCCGCAGGGCCTGGCTGACCTGGCGGTCGCGGTTCTTCGGCTTGTAGCCGCCCCCGGCCTCCAGCTTCGCGCGGCGCTCCTGCAGCACCTCCGGGGCGACCTCCAGGGAGATCGTCCGGCCGGGGATGTCGATGGCGATGACGTCGCCGTCCTCGACCAGCGCGATCGTGCCGCCGGACGCCGCCTCCGGGGAGGCGTGGCCGATCGACAGGCCGGAGGTGCCGCCGGAGAAGCGCCCGTCGGTGACCAGCGCGCAGGCCTTGCCGAGGCCGCGGCCCTTCAGGAAGGAGGTCGGGTAGAGCATCTCCTGCATGCCCGGACCGCCCTTGGGGCCCTCGTACCGGATGACGACGACGTCGCCCTCCTTGATCCGCTTGGCGAGGATCGCCTCGACCGCGTCCTCCTGGGACTCGACGACGACGGCCGGGCCGCTGAAGGTCCAGATCGACTCGTCGACGCCGGCGGTCTTCACGATGCAGCCGTCCTCGGCGAGGTTGCCGTACAGCACGGCGAGGCCGCCCTCGACGGAGTAGGCGTGCTCGACGCTGCGGATGCAGCCCCCGGCGGCGTCGGTGTCCAGGCTCTCCCAGCGCTCGGACTGGGAGAAGGCCTCGGCGGAGCGGACGCAGCCCGGGGCGGCGTGCCACAGCTCGACGGCCTCGGCGGACGGCGAGCCGCCGCGCACGTCCCAGGTCTTGAGCCACTCGTCGAGCGAGTCGGAGTGGACGGTGTGGACGTCCTCGTTGAGGAGTCCGCCGCGGTAGAGCTCACCGAGGATGGCGGGGATGCCGCCGGCCCGGTGGACGTCCTCCATGTAGTACGAGCCGTTGGGCGCGACCTTGGAGAGGCAGGGCACCCTGCGGGAGACCGCGTCGATGGCCCGCATGTCGAAGTCCAGCTCGGCCTCCTGGGCGGCGGCGAGCAGGTGCAGGATGGTGTTGGTGGAGCCGCCCATGGCGATGTCGAGGGCCATGGCGTTCTCGAACGCGGCGCGGGTGGCGATGGCGCGCGGCAGGAGCGAGAGGTCGTCCTGCTGGTAGTGCCGGTTGGTGATGTCGACGACGGTGCGGCCGGCCGCCTCGTAGAGGGCGCGGCGGGCGGTGTGGGTGGCGAGGACGGAACCGTTGCCCGGCAGCGAGAGGCCGATCGCCTCGGTCAGGCAGTTCATCGAGTTGGCGGTGAACATGCCCGAGCAGGAGCCGCAGGTCGGGCAGGCGTTCTCCTCGATGATCGCGATGTCCTCGTCGGACACGTTCTCGTTGACCGCCTGGGAGATGGCGTCGACCAGGTCGAGCTTGCGCACCGTGCCGTCGACCAGGGTGGCCTTGCCGGCCTCCATCGGGCCGCCGGAGACGAAGACGGTCGGGATGTTCAGGCGCAGCGCGGCCATCAGCATGCCCGGGGTGATCTTGTCGCAGTTGGAGATGCAGATCAGCGCGTCGGCGCAGTGCGCGTTGACCATGTACTCGACCGAGTCGGCGATCAGGTCGCGCGAGGGCAGCGAGTAGAGCATGCCGCCGTGGCCCATCGCGATGCCGTCGTCCACCGCGATGGTGTTGAACTCGCGCGGGATGCCGCCCGCCTGCTTGATCGCCTCGGAGACGATCCGGCCGACCGGCTGCAGGTGGGTGTGGCCGGGGACGAACTCGGTGAAGGAGTTGGCGACCGCGATGATCGGCTTGCCGAAGTCCTCGCGGGCTACGCCGGCCGCCCGGAGAAGCGCCCGGGCGCCTGCCATGTTGCGACCGTGGGTGACCGTACGGGACCTCAGCTCGGGCACTGTGCTCCACTCCTTCGGAGGCTGACTCGCGGCCCCGCTCGGTAGGAGGGTGCGGGGCCACTGTGTCTGTCGAGCCTACGCCCGCCGTCCGGGCAGCGGACATCGCGTCCGCGATGCGGTCAGCGGGCGCCCGTCCGGCCGACCCCCGCGGACGCCCGCCGGCGCGGACGCCGGGCCCCGGCGCGGTCAGCCCGGGGTGACCGCCACCGTCAGGTCCAGCACGTACGGCTCGACCACCCAGCCGTCCGGGAACTCGGCCAGCAGGGCCTCGCGCTCGACGGCCAGCAGCGGCGCCCGCTGCTCGGGGGTGAGGGAGGCGAAGTAGGAGCGCGAGGTGAGGTCGGTGATCACGTGGTCGACGGTGACCCGGCGCTCCCAGCGCAGCGTGGCGGAGCCGACCCGCAGGTCGTGGGGGGCGAGGTGGCCGGCGATCTCGTTGACGGCGCCGTAACCGTGGTAGCTCTCGTTCAGCGCGGCGGAGAGCCGCTCGCCCAGCGCGCGGACCCACGCGACGCTGCTGTCCTTCACGTTCCACCAGGTGGCCAGGGCGCCGCCCGGCCGCAGCACCCGGATCGCCTCGGGGACGGACCGCTCGGGGCGCGTCCAGTGGAAGGCCTGCGCGTACGTGACGAAGTCCGCGGAGTCGTCGTGGAAGGGCAGCTCGTCACCGGTGCCCCTGACCAGCGGCAGGCCGGGGCTGCCGGCCAGGAACTGGGCGGCCATGCCGTCGCTGGGTTCGACCGCGACCACGTCCGCGCCCCGCCCGGCCAGCAGCCGGGTGGCGATGCCCGTGCCGGCCCCGACGTCCAGCACCCGGGCGCCCTTCAGGCTCCGTCCGGACAGCCGCTCCAGCTCGTCGAACAGCCCGTCCGGGTACGACGGCCGCGCGCGGTCGTACTCCGCCGCCACCCCGCCGAAGGAGGTGGCGAGCTCCCGGAAT
Organism: Kitasatospora sp. NPDC042419; assembly: GCF_056437345.1. Classification (NCBI taxonomy): domain Bacteria; kingdom Bacillati; phylum Actinomycetota; class Actinomycetes; order Kitasatosporales; family Streptomycetaceae; genus Kitasatospora; species Kitasatospora sp. NPDC042419. The sequence continues at coordinate 280,178 of NZ_JBWKAW010000002.1, read as the reverse complement.
TCCTTCTTGACCGTCATGTCTCCCCCTGCACAAGGCCGTTCGTGTGCTCAGCGTACGCGCGCGGGGGTGGCCAGGTGCAAGCGGGTGAAGGCCAGCGCCTCGGCGAGATCGGCCTCCCGTTCGGCGGGCGACGCCGACCGCCGGGTGTTGACCTCCAGCACCACGTGACCGTCGAAGCCCGTCCGGGCGAGGTGTTCGAGCAGCTCGGCGCAGGGCTGCTTGCCCCGGCCCGGGATCAGGTGCTCGTCCTTGCCGGAGCCGGAGCCGTCCGCGAGGTGGATGTGCGCGAGCCGGTCGCCCATCCGCTCGACCATGGCGAGCGCGTCGATCCGGGAGGTGGCGGCGTGCGACAGGTCGATGGTGAAGTGCCGGTACTCCTCCTCGGTGACGTCCCAGCCGGGCGCGTACGCCAGCATCTCCCGGTCGCGGTACCGCCACGGGTACATGTTCTCGACGGCGAACCGGACGTCCGTCTCCCCCGCCATCCGGTCGATGCCCTCGACGAACTCGCGCGCGTACTGCCGCTGCCAGCGGAACGGCGGGTGGACGACGACCGCGCTCGCGCCGAGCTTCTCGGCCGCGGCGCGGGCCCGGACCAGCTTGGTCCACGGGTCCGTGGTCCAGACCCGCTGGGTGATCAGCAGGCACGGCGCGTGCACGGCGAGGATCGGCATGTTGTGGGCGTCGGAGAGCCGGCGCAGCGCCTCGATGTCCTGGCTGACCGGGTCGTTCCAGACCATCACCTCGACGCCGTCGTAGCCGAGCCGCGCGGCCAGCTCGAAGCCGATGGCGGTGTTGGCCGGGTAGACCGAGGCGGTGGAGAGGGCGACCTTGGTGTCCGGGATGTGCAGGGTCGGGTGCGGGGGCAGCACCAGGCGGTCGGTGGTGCGCAGCAGCGGCGGGCGGGCGGCGGCCTGCCGGGCGGCCTTGACCGACTTCACCGACTGGACGGCGGCCTTGGCGGCACCGGCGGCCCGGGCGGCGCGGGTGCTGCGGGCGGGCTCGGCGGCCTCACCGGGCAGGGCCTTGCCGGGCAGGGCCTTGCCGGGACCCGCCTTGCCGGGCAGGGCCTTGCCGGGACCGGCCTCGGTGCCCGGGGGGCGGGTGGCGGGAGCGGTGGCCTCCGTGTGCTGCGCTTCCTGCGCTTCCTGCGTGCCCCTCATGCCCTTCGCAGCCTTCGCGACCTTCGCAGCCTTCGCGGCGGACCTCGCCGCCGCCCTTCCGCCGGCCTTCTGCCTGGCGGTCGCCCTGGCCGCGGGCTCGGCACCGAGCTTGGCCGCTGCCCGTGCGGTGGTCCCGGTCGCGGACTCGGCTCCGGGCTCGGCGGCGGCTTCCGGGGTGGGCCCGCCCTCCGGCCCGGCTCCGGGCTCGCCCCCGGCCCCGGCCCTCCGCCGGACGGACCGCCCGGCCGTCTTGCCCGCGGTCTGCTTCGCGGCCTTCCGGGCCGCCTTCTCGGCGACTCCTCCGGCGGCCTCCTTGGCGGCCCGGACGCCCTTCACCGCCTTGCCCAGCTTGCGGGAGCGGGCGGGAGCAGGTGCGGGCGCGGGCGCGGGGGTGTCGGGGCTTCCGGCGGTGTCCCGGCCCGCCGGGGCGTCCGGGGCCGCCACGGTGTCCGCGGGGCGGGCGGTGTCCGGGGCGGCGGTGCCGACGGGGTCCGGGGCGGCGCCCGGTCCGTCCGGCCCCGGGCCGGACCGGCGGCGGGCGCGGCGCGGGGCGTCCGACCGCGACTGCCCGTCCTCGGGAGCGCGGCCCTCCCGCGTACCGTCCTCGCCCGCTGGTTGCGCCACGGGAGACAGCGTAAGCGGACCGCGCCCCGAACGGGGAGCCGATCGGCGGGCGCGCGGGCGGGCCGCGCGCCGGGCCGTCCGGGTGGGGGAACCGGCTGTTCGGGGCGGGAACGGCCCGTCAGGGGGTGAGGGCGGGCCGCCGACGGTCGGCGGGGCTGTCCATGGCGTCCAGGCGGCGCAGGATGATCCCCTCGCGCAGCGCCCACGGACAGACGTCCAGCTCCTCCAGTCCGAACAGGTCCATCGCGGCGTCCGCCACCAGTGCTCCGGCCAGCAGCTGCTTGGCGCGTCCCTCGGAGACCCCCGGGATCTGCGCCCGTTCGGTGGCGGTCATCGCGGAGAGCCGGGGCAGCCAGGCAGAAAGGTTGCTGCGGGTGAGCCTGCGGTCCGCGTACGGGCCGGCGTCGGCCGGGGCGGCGCCGGTCATGCGGGCGAGCTGCTTGAAGGTCTTGGAGGTGGCGACGGCGTGGTCGGGGGCCCCGAGCCGGGAGATCTCGCCGACGACGGTCGCGATCTCGGCCCGGATGTGGCGTCTGAGGTCGCGCAGCTCCTCCGGGTCGGCGACGTCGCCGGGCAGCCAACGGCCGGTCAGCCGGCCGGCGCCGAGCGGCAGCGAACAGGCCACGTCGGGCTGCTCGTCCAGGCCGCAGGCGATCTCCAGCGAGCCGCCGCCGATGTCGAGGTTGAGCAGGCGCCCGGAGGACCAGCCGAACCAGCGACGGACGGCCAGGAAGGTGAGCCGGGCCTCGTCCTGACCGGACAGCACCCGCAGTTCGACGCCGGTCTCCTCGGCGACCCGGCGCAGCACCTCCTCGCCGTTGACGGCCTCGCGGACGGCGGAGGTGGCGAACGGCAGTATGTCGACGACGCCCTTGTCCTCGGCGACCCGCAGCGAGGAGGCGACCATGCCGATCAGCTTGTCCACGCCGGGTTCGCTGATCGCGCCCTGCTCGTCGAGGAGTTCGGCGAGCCGCAGCTCGGCCTTGTGGGAGTAGGCGGGCAGCGGGGCGGCGCCCGGATGGGCGTCCACCACGAGGAAGTGGACCGTGTTGGAACCTACGTCGAGAACACCGAGTCGCATAACTCTCCACGCTACGCGATCCGGGGGCCGGGGAGACCGGCCGCGTCGGTATTCGTGCTGGTCCGGCGGGTGCCGCTCGGAATCGGTGCGGGTCAGGGGTGGTGCGGCCATCAACGGCGGTGCCGGCCGGGGGTGGTGCGGGTCACGGGCGGTGCCGGCCGGGGACGGCCGGGGCGGTCCGGGGCAGGGGCGGTCCGGGGGTCCGGGGGTCCGGGGCAGGGGCCGCTCAGCCGGTGGACGCCGCCCGGTCGCCGGAGCGGCAGTCGGCGTCGGCCCAGCCGCGGGCCCGGCCGGGGGCGTCCGTGATCAGCCCGCCGGCACCCCGCCCGGCCATCAGCCGCCAGGACTCCTCGTCGTCCAGGACCCAGACGTACACCTCGCGGCCGCTCCGGCGCTCGGCGGCGATCCGGTCGGCGGTGGCCAGCGTGCCGTCCAGGGCGATGCCGTGCAGCGGGAGGTCCGCCGGGTCCTCCGCCAGCCCGGCGCCCTGGATCAGCACCACCGGCAGTCCGGGCGCGACGGCGTGCGCCCGCCGCAGGTGCTCGGCGGAGAACGAGTACAGGTGGACCCGGGCCCCGCTTCCGGCCGCCAGCCGGGCGATCCGCTCGACGTCCTCGGCACGCTGCCACTTGATCTCCATCAGCAGCGTGACGCCGCTGCCGGAGAGCCTCCGGAGCAGTTCCTCCAGGGTGGGCACCGGCTCGGCCCGGTCGGGGCCGACGGTCACCCGCAGTCCCGCGAGCTGAGCGGCGGTCAGGTCGGCCACCGTGCCCGTGCCGTCGGTGGTCCGGTCGACCGTGTCGTCGTGCATGAGCACCGGCACGCCGTCCCGCGTGGTCCGGACGTCGGTCTCCAGCCAGTCGGCGCCCTGGCGGAGGGCCGCCTCGAAGGAGGCCATGGTGTTCTCGGGAGCGTCGAGCGGCGCGCCCCGGTGGCCGATCACCAGCGGCGCGCCGCAGCCCGTCCGGGCGACGGCCGCCGGACGGGCCCGCAGGCCGGCGGTGGGAGCGGCGGCGGGAGCGGTGGCCGCGGGTGCGGCGGCGGTGCAGCCGGAGACCGAGCCGGCGAGCAGCGCGAGGGCGGGGAGGACCGCCCGGAAGGACGTCCGGCCGGGGCGGAGGACCGTCCGGGCGGGGTGGGGCGGGGTGGTCACCACTCGGGGCTCCAACTGCTCTGTCGCTCTGCCGCGTCTCTACTGCTCGACTGCTCCGCCACCGCGGTGCCGCTGCCCCGCGGATGCCGCTCGACGACCGCTCCGACGCCGCGGACCGGCGGACCGGCGACCCGGAGGACCGGCGGAGACGGTGCTCAGCATGCCGCAACATCACCGCGCCGCCGCACGACGCCCGGCGCTCCCAGGGCGTCCGCGGCTCGCGCCGCCACGTCACGGCGGACCGCCCCGGACCCGAACGCGGCCGGCCGCCCCGTGCACCTCCCCGTGGCGGGCGGGCGCCGTCCCGGGGAGGTGCACCCGCCCCGGCCGGGTGGCGCCGGTGGCCTCTCCGCCCCGCCCTCACCACCGCGGACCCGGGCGGAGAACCGGTCCACCCGGCCACGGGCCGGTGAAATCACCGCAAATGCCCCGGGCACAGGCGGTTCGGACCTCCGGGAAGGCTCTACCCTTGCCGGGTGGCAGCAGCAGAGACGTCCAAGAAGAAGACCAAGCCCAGGGCCGGCGGTCCGACCACCGTCGACCTCGCGATGCCGACCCTCCGCTCCGAAGCCGGCTCCGACGCGGGCACCGACCCCGGTGCCCTGCCCCGTCCCGAGGTCGCGCTGGACTTCCCGCGCGCCTGGGTCGAGTTCGCCGACCCGGACGACGAGGAGCAGGTCTTCCGCTGCGACCTGACCTGGCTGACCTCGCGCTGGACGTGCATCTTCGGCAAGGGCTGCCAGGGCATCCGCGAGGGCCGCGGCGAGTCCGACGGCTGCTGCACCCTGGGCGCGCACTACTCGGACAAGGACGACGAGAAGCGCGTCGCCGGCCACGCCGCCCGGCTGACCCCGGAGATCTGGGAGAACTTCGAGCACGGCACCGACGCCAAGGGCCGGATCCGGCTCGACGGCGGCATCACCATGTTCGACGAGGACGGCGACCGGCAGACCCGTCGGATCAACGGCGCCTGCCTCTTCCTCAACAGCCCCGGGTTCCCGGGCGGCGCCGGCTGCGCGCTGCACACCCTTGCGCTCAAGGAGGGCCGCGAGCCGCTGGAGACCAAGCCGGACGTCTGCTGGCAGCTGCCGGTCCGCCGCACCTACGACTGGATCGACCGCCCGGACGACACCCGCTACCTGCAGGTCACCATCGGCGAGTACGACCGGCGCGGCTGGGGCCCGGGCGGCCACGACCTGCACTGGTGGTGCACCGGCAGCCCCGACGCGCACCAGGGGCCCGACCCGGTGTACGTCAGCTACCGGCCCGAGCTGACCGAGTTGATGGGCCCCGCGGCGTACGGGGTGCTGGCCGGGCTGTGCGAGCAGCGGATCGCCACCAAGGGCGACCGCAAGGTGGCCCCGCACCCGGCCGACCCGGCGAAGAAGGCGAAGAAGTAGCGGGCCCCGGAAGCAGCGGGCCCCGACGAGCGGACGGGCGGGCGGACGGGCGAGCGGACGTCGCCCCCGTCCGCTCGTCGGAGCCCGCTGCGGCGAGGGCCTACTTGTCGATGTCCCCGACCACGAAGAACATCGACCCCAGGATCGCCACCATGTCCGCGACCAGCGTCCCGGGCAGCAGCTCCGTCAGCGCCTGGATGTTGTTGAACGACGCCGAGCGCAGCTTCAGCCGCCACGGCGTCTTGTCGCCGCGCGAGACGAGGTAGTAGCCGTTGACGCCGAGCGGGTTCTCCGTCCAGGCGTAGGTGGTGCCCTCGGGGGCCTTGAGCACCTTGGGCAGCCGCAGGTTGACCGGGCCGGGTGCCAGCAGGGCCAGCTTGTCGAGGCAGGCGTCGGCGAGGTCCAGCGCGTTGACGGTCTGCTCCAGCAGGCACTCGAAGCGGGCCAGGCAGTCGCCCTCCTCGCGGGTGACCACGGTCAGCACCTGCCGCAGCTCCTCGGAGCCGTAGGCGAGGTAGGGCTCGTCGCGGCGCAGGTCGAGGTCGAGGCCGCTGGCCCGGGCGATCGGTCCGCTGACGCCGTACGCCTCGGCCTGGGCCTTGGTGAGCACGCCGACCCCGGCGGTGCGGGCGCGGAAGATCTCGTTGCCCAGCACCAGGTCCTCGAAGACCGGCAGCTGGGAGCGGACGACGGCGACGGCGGCCCGGACCCGGCCCAGCCAGCCGGCCGGCAGGTCCTCCTTGAGGCCGCCGACCCGGTTGAACATGTAGTGCATGCGCCCGCCGGAGGCCTCCTCCAGCACGTGCTGGAGGTCCTCGCGGCCGGTGAAGGCGTGGAAGATCGGGGTGATGCCGCCGAGTTCCAGCGGGTAGGACCCGAGGAACATCAGGTGGTTGAGGACACGGTTGAGCTCGGCGAGCAGGGTGCGGATCCAGACCGCGCGCTCGGGCACCTCCATGCCGAGCATCCGCTCGACGCCGAGCACCACGCCCAGTTCGTTGGAGAAGGCGGAGAGCCAGTCGTGCCGGTTGGCCAGCATGATGATCTGCCGGTAGTCCCGGGCCTCGAAGAGCTTCTCCGCACCGCGGTGCATGTAGCCGATGACCGGCTCGGCGGTGACGATGCGCTCGCCGTCCAGCACCAGCTTCAGGCGCAGCACGCCGTGGGTCGCGGGGTGCTGCGGGCCGATGTTGAGCACCATGTCGGTGCTGCCCGCCTCGCCCGTGAAGTTCTCGGCTCCCGCCCCGATGCCGACCGTGGTCTCCCTCATGGGGTCAGAGTCTGCCATCCCGGCAGCGGCTCCAGGCTCCGCGGTACCGGCATGCGGACGGTCTGCGAGAGCCAGCCGAACGCGCCGAGGCCGGCCGGGTCGGTCAGTTCCGCGCCCTCGCCGGCGCCGCCGAGTGCCCGCAGGTAGGCGACCGGGTCGGTGGAGGCCAGTGCCAGCGCGGGCCGGGCGCCGCTGACGCCGAGCGCCCGGAGCGCGTCGCGCTGCGTCGTCCACAGGCTGTGGAGACCGGGAGCGGCGACCGAGTCCAGCGCGACGTGCGCGGTGACGTCGCAGGATCCGTCCGGCACCGGCGGCACCTCGCGGCCGGCCCGGAAGCCGGTGCGGGTGGCGAGCGGCGGACGGCTCCCGGCGGTGTGCGCGTAGTCGACGGCGACGGCCAGCCCGCGGTCCAGTCCGGCCACGGCGTGCGCCCAGGCGGCGTCCCTCGGGCCGCCGAACTCCACGAGGTCCCCGGGGTGTTCCGCCGGCCACCAGCGGGCGGCCCAGGCGGCGTCCGCGGCGGAGACCGGGCCGCCGAGGCGCTCCCCGCCCGTGGACGTCTCCACCTCGACGTAGCGGAGCACCCCGTCCTCGTCGGTCTCGCCGGTGTCCAGCGGCACGTTGTCGAGCCACTCGTTGGCGAACAGCAGGCCGGTGACGCCGCGCGGCACCCGGTCCGTCCACACGACGTCCGCCCACGCCCGCTCCGTCCACAGGCCTGTGGACGGCGGGACGGCGGGACGGTCGGCGAGCTCCACCGCGTACGGGCGCAGCCGGTCACGGACCGCGTCCGGCCCGGTCTCGGGCAGTGCGGCCAGGACGCCCGCGAGCAGCTCGCCCCGCCCCGCCCCGACGTCGACGAAGGCCAGCTCCTCCGGACGGCCGAGGGCCGCGTCCACCTCCAGGAGCAGCCGGGCCACCGCCCGGGCGAACAGCGGCGAGGCGTGGACCGAGGTGCGGAAGTGCCCGGCGGGGCCCTCCGGCCTGCGGTAGAACCCGCCGTCCGGGTCGTACAGGGCCTTTTCCATGGCGGTCGCCCACCGCATCCAGCTCATGCGCCGGGACGCTACACACCCGGCCGGTGCCCACCCAACCGGTACGGCATCGGCACTGCACGCTCTCCGACCTAGGGAGTAGGAGGGATCGCCCTCCCGGCGGACCTGGGCACGCTCCGCGACTGCCTACGCTTGAGTCGTGCATCGACTCAACGCCTGGCTCCGCCGTCACCCCATGGTGGTCGACTCCGCCTGGGCCGCGTTGGTGCTCTTCCTCGGCATCCTGCCGGAGAACGGGAGCGGCAACGACGGCTGGCGGTTCGGCGTCCACTTCGCGATCGCCGTCGTCCTGCCACTGCTGATGGTGGTCCGCCGCCGCTGGCCCGACGCCACGGTGACCGCCGCCGCCGCGATCGGCGTGACCCAGGTGGCGCTCGGCGTCAACCCGGCGATCTCCAGCATCGCCTACCTGGTGTTCGCCTACACGGGTGCCGCGTTCGGCCGGCCCTGGACGTCCCGGCTGGCGCTGACGGCGGGACTGCTGGCCGGACCGCTGGTGTTCTGGGAGCTGGCGCCGAAGCAGACCACGGTCGACGACCTCGGCGAGGTCCACAACGAGTCCTACTCGATCCCCGCGTCGCTGTTCATCGCGGCGCTGATGACCACACCGTTCGTCCTCTGCTGGGCGTGGGGCCGGCTGACCCGGGTGCGGCGCGCCTACCTGGTCGAGCTGGAGGACCGCGCGGCCCGGCTGGAGCGCGAACGCGACGCCCAGGCCAAGGTGGCGGTGGCGGCGGAGCGCGCCCGGATCGCCCGCGAGCTGCACGACGTGGTCGCGCACAACGTCTCGGTGATGATCGTGCAGGCCGACGGCGCCGCCTACGTGCTCGACAACTCGCCGCAGCAGGCCAAGGAGGCGCTGGGGACGATCGCCTCCACCGGCCGCCAGGCCCTCGTCGAGATGCGCCGGCTGCTGGGCGTGCTGCGCACCGCCGACACCAAGGCCGAGGAGTACGTGCCGCAGCCGGGCGTCGAGGAGCTGCCGGACCTGCTGGACCAGTGCCGCACGGCCGGCCTCCAGGTGGACTTCGCCACCTCGGGGGTGCCGCGCGAGCTGCCCCGCGGCGTGGAGCTGACCGTCTACCGGATCGTCCAGGAGGCGCTCACCAACGTCCGCAAGCACGGCGGCCCCGACGTGCACGCCCGGGTCGCGGTCGACTTCGGCGAGCGCGAGCTGGCCGTGCTGGTCGAGGACGACGGCCGGGGCTCCACCGACGAGCAGCTGGCCTCCGGCGGCACGGACGGCCAGGGCCACGGCCTGATCGGCATGCGCGAGCGGGTCGGTATGGTCAGCGGCAGCCTCGATGTGGGGCCGCGCCCCGGCGGCGGTTTCCGGATCCGCGCCATCCTGCCGCTCAAGGCGGCCCACTAGCCCCGCCCGCCCCGACCCCGTCGCCCTCATCGAGGAACTAGGAGCCACCCTTGACCATCCGCGTGATGCTGGTCGACGACCAGGAGCTGCTGCGCACCGGATTCCGGATGATCCTGCAGTCGCAGGGCGACATCGAGATCGCCGCCGAGGCCGGGGACGGCGCCCAGGCGCTTGAGAAGCTCCGGCACACGCAGGTCGACGTGATCCTGATGGACGTCCGGATGCCGCGGCTGGACGGCGTGCAGGCGACCCGCCGGATCTGCCTGGCCGAGGACGGCAGCCCGCTGCCGAACGCCCCGCACGTGCTCATCCTGACCACCTTCGACCTCGACGAGTACGCCTTCGCCGCGCTCAAGGCAGGGGCCAGCGGCTTCCTGCTCAAGGACGTGCCGCCGACCGAGCTGGTGGCGGCGATCCGCGCGGTGCACGGCGGGGACGCGGTGGTCGCCCCGACCACCACCCGCCGGATGATCGACCGGTTCGCCGAGGTGCTGCCGACCCCGCAGAGCGGGCCGGGCAGGGACACCCTGGGGCCGCTCACCGAGCGCGAGCGGGAGGTGTTCCTGCTGGTCGCTCAGGGGCTCTCGAACGGGGAGATCGCGGCCCGGCTGGTCCTCTCGGAGGCCACCGTGAAGACCCACGTCGGCCGGATCCTGGCCAAGCTCGGTCTGCGGGACCGGGTGCAGGCGGTGGTCCTCGCGTACGAGGCGGGCCTGATCCGGGCCGGCGCCACGGACTGACCCGGCACTCCTCCGGCCCCCGCTCCCCCGGCTCCGCCGCCGCCCCGCCGCCCGTAGAATGGGCCGGTACGTCCGGTACCCGAGGAGGACCGGAACGGAGAGTGAGGACCAGGGCCGAGCCGTGAGCACGTCCGACAGCGCCTACCCCGACGAATCCGCCGCGTTCGCGCCCCTCGCCGACGGCTTCGGCGACCCGGCCGACCCCGGCAACCGCCCCGCCCGACTGGCCGTCGGCGTGGTCGGCACCGGCCGGGTCGGCCCCGCGCTCGGCGCCGCCCTGCAGCTCGCCGGCCACAAGGTGGTCGCCGCGTCCGGCGTCTCGGCCGCCTCCCGGCGCCGCGCCGAGGCGCTGCTGCCCGGCGTGCGGATCGTCTCCCCGCCGCAGGTGCTGGCCGCCGCCGACCTCGTCCTGCTCACCGTCCCCGACGACGCGCTGGCCGACCTGGTGGCCGGCCTCGCCTCGACCGGCTCCGTCCGCCCCGGCCAGCTGCTGGTGCACACCTCCGGCGCCCACGGCGTGGCCGTGCTGGAACCGGCCACCCGGGCGGGCGCGCTGCCGCTCGCGCTGCACCCCGCGATGACCTTCACCGGCACCTCCGTCGACCTGGCCCGGCTGGCCGGCTGCCCGTTCGGCGTGACCGCCCCCGAGGAGCTGCGCCCGGTCGCCGAGGCCCTGGTGGTGGAGATGGGCGGCGAGCCCGAGTGGGTGCCGGAGGGCGTCCGTCCGCTCTACCACACGGCCCTCGCGCACGGCGCCAACCACCTGGTCACGCTGGTCGCGCAGGCGCTCGAACTGCTGCGCTCGGCCGGCGTCGCCGAGCCCGGACGGATGCTCGGCCCGCTGCTCGGCGCCGCCCTCGACAACTCCCTGCGCTCCGGCGACGCGGCCCTGACCGGCCCGGTCGCCCGGGGCGACACCGGCACCGTACGGCGCCACCTGGCGCAGCTCAGTACGGTGTCACCGGACATCCCGGCCGCCTACCGGGCGATGGCCCGCGCCACCGCCCAGCGGGCACTCGCGCACGGGACGATCGACGAAGCGTCGGCGGCGTCGCTGCTGGACGTACTGAACGAGGAGAACCAGTAATGGCACGCGGCAAGCAGCCGGGCAAGGTCCAGCGCGCCCCCAAGGTCCACCGGGCCGTGGTCACGCACACCGTCGACGAGTTCGAGGCCGCGTTCTGGCCCGACGAGCAGCCGGTCGACAACGCGGTCGTGATGACCATGGGCGCGCTGCACGAGGGCCACGCCGCGCTCGTCCGCGCCGCCCGCCGGCAGGTCGGCCGGGACGGCCGGGTCGCCGTCACGGTCTTCGTCAACCCGCTGCAGTTCGGCGCCGGCGAGGACCTGGAGCGCTACCCGCGCACCCTGGACGAGGACGTGAAGCTGGCCGAGGCGAACGGCGCCGACGTGGTCTTCGCGCCGTCCGTCGACGAGGTCTACCCGAACGGCGAGCCGCAGGTGCGGCTGACCGCCGGTCCGATGGGCGAGCGCTACGAGGGCGCCACCCGGCCCGGCCACTTCGACGGGATGCTGACCGTCGTCGCCAAGCTGCTGCACATCACCGACCCGGACTTCGCCTTCTTCGGCGAGAAGGACGCCCAGCAGCTGGCGATCGTCCGGCGGATGGTGGCCGACCTGGACTTCGACGTCGAGGTGGTCGGCGTGCCGACCGTCCGCGAGGAGGACGGCCTGGCGCTGTCCTCCCGCAACCGCTTCCTCTCCGCCGAGGAGCGCGAGCACGCGCTCGCCCTCTCCAAGGCGCTGTTCGCCGGCCGGGACGTCGCCGCGCAGGGCCCGAAGGCCGTCCGCGAGGCGGCCTCGGCCGTGCTCGACGCCGCCGAGGGCGTCGAGCTCGACTACCTCGCCCTGCTCGACCCGCACTCCTTCACCGAGGCGCCGGACGACTTCCAGGGCGAGGCGGTGCTGGCCGTCGCCGCGAAGGTGGGCACGACCCGCCTGATCGACAACGTCCACGTCATCTGCCGCTGAGAAACGCCCCGGCCCCGCCCCTGGGCGGATCGGCGACAATCACGCAGAATCGTCCGGCAGCTGCAATCCCTCAGGCATGCACTCACAGGAGGCGTGACCACATGCTCCGCACCATGCTCAAGTCCAAGATCCACCGGGCCACCGTGACCCAGGCCGACCTGCACTACGTCGGCTCGGTCACGGTGGACGAGGACCTGCTCGACGCCGCCGACCTGCTCCCGGGCGAGCTGGTCCACATCGTCGACATCAACAACGGCGCCCGGCTGGAGACGTACACCATCGCCGGCCCGCGCGGCTCCGGCGTGATCGGCATCAACGGCGCCGCCGCCCGGCTGGTCCACCCCGGCGACCTGGTCATCCTGATCGCCTACGGGCAGATGGACACCGCCGAGGCCAAGGGCTACGTCCCCAGGGTCGTCTTCGTCGACGACCGCAACCGGGTCACCGGTCTGGGCGGCGACCCGGCCGAGGCCGGGGAGGGCACCGGGCTGGTCCGCGGTGACCGGGTGGCGGCCCCGTCGGCCGCCGGGGGAGCGTACGGTGACGGCAACAGTGCGGCCCCGACCGCGCGCTGAAGGAGCCACTGAAGCCATGTCCGCCACGCACCGCCTCGCCGCCCCCGCGCCCGGCTGGACCACCACGACCGACGTCGTGGTGGTCGGCTCCGGCGTGGCCGGGCTCACCGTCGCCCTCAACGTCCGCCAGGCCGGCCTGCGGGCCATGGTGGTCACCAAGGCGATGCTCGACGACGGCTCCACCCGCTGGGCCCAGGGCGGCATAGCCGCCGCCCTCGGCGAGGGGGACACCCCCGAACAGCACCTGGACGACACCCTGGTGGCCGGCGCCGGCCTCTGCGACGAGGACACCGTCCGCACGCTGGTCACCGAGGGCCCGGACGCCGTCCGCCGGCTGATCGCGGTCGGCGCCGCGTTCGACCGGGGCGAGGACGGCGAGATCCTGCTCACCCGCGAGGGCGGCCACCACCGGCGCCGGATCGCGCACGCCGGCGGGGACGCCACCGGCGCCGAGATATCGCGCGCCCTGGTCACCGCCGTCCGCGAGGACACCGGCATCGAGCTGATCGAGCACGCCCTCGTCCTCGACCTGCTCACCGACGCCGACGGCCACGCCGCCGGCCTCACCCTGCACGTGATGGGCGAGGGCCAGCGGGACGGCGTCGGCGCCGTCCGGGCCCGTGCGGTGGTGCTCGCCACCGGCGGCATGGGCCAGGTCTTCTCGGCCACCACCAACCCGGCGGTCTCCACCGGCGACGGCGTGGCGCTCGCGCTGCGGGCCGGCGCCGAGGTCACCGACCTGGAGTTCGTCCAGTTCCACCCGACCGTGCTCTGGCTCGGCCCGGACGCCGAGGGCCAGCAGCCGCTGGTCTCGGAGGCGGTCCGCGGCGAGGGCGCCCACCTGGTCGACGGGACCGGCACCCGCTTCATGCTCGGGCAGCACGAGCTGGCCGAGCTGGCCCCGCGCGACATCGTCGCCAAGGCCATCACCCGGCAGATGCAGCTCCACGGCACCGAGCACATGTACCTGGACGGGCGGCACTTCGGCGCCGAGATGTGGGAGCAGCGCTTCCCGACCATCCTGGCGTCCTGCCGGGCGCACGGCATCGACCCGGTCACCGAGCCGATCCCGGTCGCCCCGGCCGCGCACTACGCCTCCGGCGGCATCCGCACCGACGGCCACGGCCGGACCACCGTCCCCGGCCTGTACGCCTGCGGCGAGGTCGCCTGCACCGGTGTGCACGGCGCCAACCGGCTCGCGTCCAACTCGCTGCTGGAGGGCCTGGTCTTCGCCGAGCGGATCGCCGCCGACCTGGCCGCCCGGCACACCGCCGGCGAGCTGACCGAGCGGACGGTGGACGTGGCCGCGGCCCGCGCCGCCCGCCCGGTGCCGCTGCCCGCGCCCGAGGCGCGCGCCGAGATCCAGCGGCTGATGTCGCGCGGCGCGGGCGTGCTGCGCTCGGCCTCGTCGATGGCCGCCACCGCGGCCGGGCTGGCGCTGCTCGCCGAGCAGGCGCTCACGCACGTCGCCGAGGAGAAGCCGGCCGACCCCCGGGTGGAGACCTGGGAAGCCGCCAACCTGCTACTGGTCGCCAGCGCGCTGGTCACCGCCGCCACCCAGCGCGAGGAGACCCGCGGCTGCCACTGGCGCGAGGACTTCCCGGAGCGGGACGACGCGCACTGGCGGCGCCACCTGATCACCACCCTCACCACCTCCGGCGACCTTGTCAGCACCCCCGAGGAGCAGTAACACCATGACCGACGCGACCACCGACGCGACCCACACGCACGAGGAACTCCCGATGGCCGACGGCTGCGGCGACGGCTGCGCCTGCGGGGACGGCGAGGGCTACGAGACCGGCCTGGACCCGCAGCTCGCCGAGATGCTGGAGGAGGCCGGCCTGGACCCGGTCGAGGTCGAGGACATCGCCACCCTCGCGCTGGCCGAGGACCTGGCCGGGGGCGAGGACGTCACCTCGGTGGCCACCGTGCCGGCCGACGCCGTCGCCACCGCCGACTTCACCGCCCGTCAGGCCGGTGTGGTGGCCGGTCTCCGGATCGCCGAGGCGGTCCTCTCGCTGGTCTGCGAGGAGGAGTTCGAGGTCGAGCGGCACGTCCAGGACGGCGACCGGGTCGAGGCCGGCCAGGTGCTGCTCTCGGTCCGCTCCCGCACCCGGGACCTGCTGACCGCCGAGCGCAGCGCGCTCAACCTGCTCTGCCACCTGTCCGGCATCGCGACCGCCACCCGGGCCTGGTCGGACGCCCTGGAGGGCACCGGCGCGGTGGTCCGCGACACCCGCAAGACCACCCCGGGCCTGCGCGCGCTGGAGAAGTTCGCGGTCCGCTGCGGCGGCGGCGCCAACCACCGGATGGCGCTCTCCGACGCGGCCCTGGTCAAGGACAACCACGTGATCGCGGCAGGCGGCGTCGCCGAGGCCTTCCGGGCCGTCCGGGCCGCCTACCCCGAGCTGCCGGTCGAGGTCGAGGTCGACACCCTGGAGCAGATCCCGCCGGTCCTGGACGCCGGGGCGGACCTGATCCTGCTGGACAACTTCACCGTCCCCCAGCTGACCGAGGCCGTCGCACTGGTGGCGGGCCGGGCCAGGCTGGAGGCGTCCGGCGGGCTGACCCTGGCCACCGCGCGCGAGGTCGCCCAGACTGGTGTCGACTACCTCGCGGTGGGGGCGCTCACCCACTCCTCCCCGATCCTGGACATCGGCCTGGACCTGCGCGCCTGACCCGGCCGCCGGTCCGCCCGCCTGCCCGCCCCATGATCTGCTCGGCCCCTGATCCGCCCGTCCGCTGATCCTCGACGCAGAAAGCACCCCATGCTGCTCACCATCGACGTCGGCAACACCCAGACCACCCTCGGCCTGTTCGGCGGCGAGGAAGTGGTCGAGACCTGGCGGATCTCCACCGATCCGCGCCGTTCGGCCGACGAGCTGGCGGTGCTGCTGCACGGCCTGATGGGCTCGCACACGGCGATCGCCGACGCGTCGGTCGAGGGCCTGGCGATCTGCTCGTCCGTCCCCTCCGTGCTCCACGAGTTCCGCGAGGTGACGCGCCGTTACTACGGCGACGTCCCCGCGGTGATCGTGGAGCCGGGGGTGAAGACGGGGGTGCACGTCCTGATGGACAACCCCAAGGAGGTCGGCGCCGACCGGATCGTCAACGCGCTGGCCGCCAACCACCTCTACGGCGGCCCGTGCATCGTGGTCGACTTCGGCACCGCCACCACCTTCGACGCGGTCAACGCCCGCGGCGACTACGTCGGCGGTGCGATCGCCCCCGGCATCGAGATCTCGGTCGAGGCGCTCGGCAACCGCGGCGCCCTGCTCCGCAAGATCGAGCTGACCCGCCCGCGCAACGTGATCGGCAAGAACACCGTCGAAGGCATGCAGTCCGGCATCCTCTACGGCTTCGCCGGCCAGGTCGACGGCCTGGTCGACCGGATGGCCCGCGAGCTCTCCAAGGACCCGGACGACGTCCAGGTGATCGCCACCGGCGGCCTGGCCCCGCTGGTCCTCGGCGAGGCCGGCTCGATCGACGTCCACGAGCCCTGGCTGACCCTGATCGGCCTCCGCCTCGTCTTCGAGCGCAACCGCCCGGCCGCCTGACCCCGCCCGACCGCCCGACCCCGCCCGACCGCCCGACCCCCCGGACGCGTGACGCGGATCGCCCGCCCGCGAACGGGACATTCACCCGTAGTCCCCCCATCGCGACTCCGCATGCCCCCCGCGGCGCCCCGTGCCGGCTTCGACTGCACGGGGCCCCGTGCACCCGCCACCCCCGCCACGGGGCCGGCCGGTACCGAGGGGGAGACACGCGCACGGAACCGCTGCACCCGGCAACGCCGTTCCGGACGACCTCCGCAACTCGGCGGCCGGGATCGGCCCGGTCGAGCGGCCGGCCGGTGCCACCGGGCGGCTGCGTCCGGGAAGCGAGCGGGACGCCGGGCGCCGCCGAGAAGAACGGCAACGGCGGCGACGCCCAGCTCGCCGCGGACCTCAAGGACACCGGCCGGAGCAGTCCTCGGCCGATCCCCGACTGCTCGCCGTCTTCTCCGCCTTCTCCGCCTGGTCCGGCTGCGTGAAGGCCAAGGGCTACGACCACCCGACCCCGATCGCCGCCGCCGACGGCCCTCGGTGGCAGACCCTCGGCGCGGCCTCTGATAGGGCCGGGCCGACCGCCACCGCCACCGCCACCGCCACCTGCAAACACACAACGTGGTCGGCGCCCGGTTCACGGTCGAGTCCGCCCACGAGACGGCCCTGATCGAGCAGAACGCCGAGGCGATGCGCGCCATCAGGCAGGACATCGAGAACAGGATGAAGCCGGCCGCCCGGGCCCTCACCTCGTAGGGCCCGTCATCTCTGCCGAACGCGGCCCTCCCGATCTGCGGCCGGCTCACCGAGGCGGGGCGCCGGGTGCGCCCGCAGGTGGAGCAGCGGCCGGTGGAGCAGAACGCCCAGGTCCTGGAGGAGGCCGCCGACGCCGAGCGGCGCAGCGCCCGGGCGGCGAGCCCGGAAGTGGCCGGGGCGAAGTGGGCGACCTTCCTGACGAACGGTCAGCCGGTCTGTATATCTGGATGGTTGGCGCAGCCGACCGGAGCGAGGGTGGGGCGTGGTGGAGTTCGAAGGGTCGGACGTGACGCCGGGGACGGCGGCCGACGACGTGGTGGCCGGCGACGTGGCGACCGGCGGCCGGGGGATCCGGCGGCGGCGGCGGTTGCTGCTGGTGGTCGTGGCGGCGGCGGTGGCGCTCGCGGGGGGCGGGCTGGCGGCCTCGAAGATGATCAAGTCGCCGGCGCAGGCGGCGGCGGAGAGCGAACCGCCGCCACCGGACGTGCTGACGGCGGCCGTGGAGAAGCGGGTGCTGACCGACTCCGTGGTGATCCGGGGCCAGGTGAGCGCCGGGCAGGCGGTGGACGTGGCGCCGGCCGGGGGCGGCGGCGCCGGCGGCACGAAGCCGGTGGTGACCAAGCTGCCGGTGAAGGTCGGCGACCAGGTGCGGGCCGGCCAGTCGGTGCTGGAGGTGGCGGGGCGCCCGGTGTTCGCGCTGAAGGGCGAGCTGCCGGTGTACCGGGACCTCAAGCCGGGGTCCACCGGGCAGGACGTGAAGCAGCTCCGGCAGGCGCTGAAGGAGCTGGGGTTCGGCTCCGACGGGGACGAGGAGGGCGCGTTCGGCGCGGCCACCAAGGCGGCGGTCCAGGCGTTCTACGCGGCGCGCGGCTACGACCCGGCGCCCGCCTCCGCGGACGGCGACGCCCAGCTGGCCGCCGCCCAGGACGCGGTGACCGGCGGCGAGCGGGCGCTGGCGGACGCCAAGGACGCGCTGAAGGCGGCGCGGAAGCGGTACGACGACGCGCTGGCCGCCCAGGCCCTGGCCCGGCAGCAGGCGCAGCAACAGGCCCAGCAGCAGGCCACCGCGACCCCGTCGGCCGACCCGTCCGCCGCGGGCCCGCCCGCCGCCGCACCGTCCGCCGCGGGCCGACCGGACACCGCCGGCGCCGCGGGCAGCGGCACCGCGGTCGGCGAGACCCCGGTGGACGCGGCCCGGGCCGCCGTCGACACCGCCCAGAAGCAGGTGAACCGGGCCACCGAGGACCTGGCCAAGCTGCGCAGGAAGGTGACGGACGTGAAGGCCGCGACCGGCCCGATGGTCCCGGCCGCCGAACTCCTCTTCCTCTCCGGCTTCCCCGCCCGGGTCGACTCCGTCACCGGCCGGGTCGGCGGCGAGGCGGCCGGGAAGGTGCTGACCGTCTCGGCCGGGGCGCTGGTGGTCAAGGGCGGCCTGAGCATCTCCGACAAGGGCCTGGTCCACCCGGGCCAGGCGGTGGAGATCCTCTCCGAGCCGACCGGCACCAAGGCCGCCGCCAAGGTCGCCGCGGTGGCCGACTCCCCCGGCGCGAGCCTGCCCGCCGGTGCGCCGGCCGGCGGCGCCCCGGGTGCGGCCGGGCAGAACGCGGCCGGCGCCCCGGGCGGCGTTCCGGGCGGTTACGAGCTGGTGGTCCAGCCGGACGCCCCGCTGGATCCGCGGCTGGCCGGCCAGGACGTCCGGCTCACCGTCCAGGCCGCCTCCTCGGCCGGGCCGGTCCTGGTCGTCCCGCTGTCGGCGGTCTCCGCGACGGCGGACGGCAGGACGGTGGTGACGGTGTACGAGAACGGGCAGCGCCGCCGGGTGGAGGTGACGCCGGGCACGGTCGGCGGCGGCAGCGCGGAGGTCCGGCCGCTGACCGAGGGCTCGCTGGAGCCGGGCGCCCGGGTGATCGTCGGCGTCAAGGACGCCACCGGCCGGGCGGGCGCCAGGTGACCGCCCCCGTCATCGAGTTCCGCCGGGTCGGCCTGACCTACCCGGGCCCGCCGCCGGTGGCCGCGTTCAAGCCCTGCGACCTCGTGGTCGACCCCGGCGAGTACGTCACCGTGACCGGCCCGTCCGGCTCCGGCAAGTCGACCTTCCTCAACATCGCCGGCCTGCTGGACTCCCCGACCACCGGCCGGTACCTGCTGGACGGGATCGACACCGGCACGCTCCCGGACGGCGACCGGACCGCACTGCGCGGCCGCCGGATCGGCTTCGTCTTCCAGTCCTTCCACCTGCTGCCGCACCGCTCGGCGGCCGAGAACGTCGCCCTCGCGATGCTCTACACGCCGTCCCGGGGCCGGCGCGGCGCGGCCGAGCGGCGCGAACGGGCCCGGACGGCGCTGGTCCGGGTCGGCCTCGGCCACCGGCTGGACGCGCTGCCGACCAGGCTCTCCGGCGGTGAGCGCCAGCGCGTGGCGATCGCCCGGGCACTGGTCGGCCGGCCCTCCCTGCTGCTCTGCGACGAACCGACCGGCAATCTGGACACCGCCACCGCCGAGTCGATCCTCGCCCTGCTGGACGAACTGCACGGCCAGGGCCTGACCGTCCTGCTGATCACCCACGATCCGCAGGTGGCCGCCCGCGGCCGGCGGACGGTGGCGATCCGGGACGGCGTCCTGCGGGAGGTGGCCGCGGCATGAGGCTGCCCCGTCGCCGTCCCCGCCTGGTCGAGCCGTCCCGGCTGCCGCTGCGCGACCTGCTCGCCGAGGCGCTGGCCGGGGTGCTCCAGCGGCCGGCCCGCTCGGCGCTGACCGGTCTCGGGACCGTCCTCGGGGTGGGCGCCTTCGTGGCCGTCCTCGGGCTGACCGCCACCGCCTCGTCGCAGATCGACTCCCGGTTCAGCGTGCTGAGCGCGACCGAGGTGAGCGTCGAGGACACCGGCGGCACCAGGCCGGAGCTGGTGGGACTCTCCTTCCCGGCCGACGCCGACGCCCGGATCCAGCGGTTGAACGGGGTCGAGGCGGCCGGGGTCTACTGGCCGGTGAGCCGGGCCACCGGCACCGTCCGGGCCGCGCCGGTGGGCCGGCAGGCGGGCGGGGAGCAGGTGGCGGTGGTGGCCGCCTCGGCCGGGGTGCTCGCCGCGGCCGAGCCGCACCTGCTGCAGGGCCGCACCTTCGACAGCTGGCATGACTCCACCGGCCGGCAGGTGGCGGTGATCGGCGCGGCCCTGGCGTCCCGGCTGGGCATCACCACGCTGGACACCCAGCCGGCGGTCTTCCTGGACGACAAGCCGTTCACGGTGATCGGGATCGTGGACGACGTGAAGCGCAAGGCGGACCTGCTGCTCTCGGTCACCGTGCCGCGCGGGGCCGCCGCCCGGCTCTGGGGCGAGCCGGAGCGCGACCGGGCCAAGATGATCATCTCGACCAGGATCGGCGCCGCCCGGCAGATCGCCGAGGAGGTCCCGCTGGCGCTGGACCCGGCCCATCCCGAGTACTTCAGACCCGTCCCACCCCCGGACCCGCGCACGCTCCGCTCCGAGGTGACCTCCGACCTCGACCGGCTCTTCCTGCTGCTGGCCGGCATCTGCCTGGTGATCGGCGCGGTCGGCATCGCCAACACCACCCTGGTCGCCGTCCTGGAGCGGACCGGCGAGATCGGGCTGCGCCGGGCGCTGGGTGCCCGGGGCCGCCACATCACCGGGCAGTTCCTCTCCGAGTCGGCCTCGCTCGGACTGGTCGGCGGCCTGGTCGGCACCTCGCTGGGGGTGCTCACCGTGCTCGGGGTGGCGGTGGCCCGCGACTGGACGCCGGTGGTCGACCCGGTGACGGTGGCGGCCGCGCCCGTGATCGGCCTGCTCACCGGGCTGCTGGCCGGGGTCTACCCGGCCTGGCGGGCCGCCCGGATCCAGCCCGCGGAGGCGCTGCGCCGCTGAACGGACACCCCGTGGACCGGCCGTCGCGGCAGGCGGCCGGCCGCAGGCGGCCGGCCGCAGGCGGCCGGCCGCGGCGGACCGGGCCGTTCGCGGGGCCATCGCGAGACGGTCGCGGGCCAATCGTGGGGGATCGGCGCGACGTTACCGACAAATCGGATATTCCTCACGTAGTGTCAGCCCATGCCTACGCCACACGGATCGCGCGGCGGCATGGCCTTCAGCGCCGACGAAGTCCGCGTGCTGCGCCGCGCCCTCGCCCAAGCCCTGCACCCCGCCGTCCCCGTCCACCTCCAGGGGCCCGACCGGCCGCCGTTCACCGGCGCGGGCGCCGAGCTGTGGGCGGAGGACGTCCAGGACGCGCTGCGCCTGACCGAGGCGATCGACGAGGCCGTCCAGGAGGGCGGCCGGCTGCGCGCCTTCCTCCTCGCCGATCTCGGCCGCTACCGGGCGGCCCTGCCGGGCAGCGCCAGCGGCTACCTGGAACGGCTGGAGGAGGCGGTGACCGACGGGTACCTCCCCGGGCCGGAGGACCTCACCGCGCTCCGCGGGCTCACCCGCCAGCCGTGCGGCCAGCACGAGCGGTCCCGCCGCTCGCGGCTGGCCGGACGCTGTCACGCGCTGGCCGAGGCCGCCGTCCGCGAGCGGCTCGCCCTCACCACCGGCCAGCGCCACCTCGTCGCCGTACCGAGCCCCGCCGCACCCCCGAGCAGTCTCCCCACCCCTGTTGGAGGACGGATCCCGATGAGCAGCACCGAGCCCGCCGCCGAGCAGCCCGCCGCCCCCCGCAAGGGCCCCCAGCGGAGCCCCCAGGGCCAGCAGGCCCCCCGGCCGCACCGGATGCCCACCCCCGCCGAGCTGTTCGGCCGCCGCCCCAAGCCCCCGGCCCACCCGGACCACGCCGCCCCGCCGCCCGCTCCGGAGGACCTGGAGGACCTGGAGCTGGCCACCGGGACCGGCTGACCGACCACCGCCCGCACACCGGGGAGGCCGCCGCTGCGGCCTCCCCGCCGTCGTGTCCGGGGCCGCGACCGGGCCCGCGCCGTGCCGGTCACGGCGGCGGCCCCACCGCGGCCCGGGCCGGCCCGGCGGCGCCCTGCCCGGCAGGGCAATCCCGTGGCGTGGCGCCGGCCCGGGGCTGGCTACCCTGGTGGGGTGAGCGATCAGAGCCCAATCCCCGCGACCGACGACCTTCCGGAGCAGATGCGCGTCCGGCGCGAGAAGCTGGACCGGCTCCGGGCCGCCGGCATCGACCCGTACCCGGTCGGCTTCCCCCGCACCAGCACCATCGCCGACCTCCGCGCCAAGCACCCGGACCTCGCCCCGGACACCGCGACCGGCGAGCGGGCCGGCATCACCGGGCGGGTGATCCTCTCCCGCACCGGCGGCAAGCTCTGCTTCGCCACCCTGCGCGACGGCTCCGGCGACCTCCAGGTGATGCTCTCCCTGGACAAGCTGGGCGAGGAGCGGCTGGCCGCCTGGAAGACCGACATCGACCTCGGCGACCAGGTCGGCGTCGAGGGCGAGGTGATCACCTCCCGACGTGGCGAGCTGTCGGTGATGGTGGACCGCTGGGAGCTCACCGCCAAGTGCCTGCGCCCGCTGCCGGACAAGCACAAGGGCCTGACCGACCCGGAGGCACGGGTCCGCCAGCGGTACGTCGACCTGATCGTCAACCCCGAGGCCCGCGAGATCCTGCACCTGCGGTCCAAGGTGGTCCGCTCGATCCGCCGCACCTACGAGGAGCGCGGCTACATCGAGGTCGAGACCCCGATGCTGCAGCCGGTGCACGGCGGCGCCAACGCGCGTCCGTTCAAGACGCACATCAACGCGTACGACATCGACCTCTACATGCGGATCGCGCCCGAGCTCTACCTCAAGCGGCTGGTGGTCGGCGGCGCGGAGAAGGTCTTCGAGATCAACCGCAACTTCCGCAACGAGGGCGCGGACTCCACCCACAACCCCGAGTTCACCTCGCTGGAGTCGTACGAGGCCTACGGCGACTACGACACCCAGGCCGAGCTCATCCGGGCCACCATCGTCAACGCCGCCCGGGACGCGCTGGGCACCACGGTGATCAGGGGCCTGGACCCGCACGGCGTCGAGCACGAGATCGACCTGGCCGAGCCGTGGGAGGAGGTCGGCGTCTACCCGGGCATCTCCGCCCGGCTCGGCGTCGAGGTCACCCCGGAGACCTCCGTCGAGGAGCTCCGCAAGCTGGCCGCCGAGCACGGCATCCCCTTCGAGAAGGAGTGGGGCCACGGCCAGATCGTGCTGGAGATGGTCGAGCGCCTGCTGGAGGAGAACGCCGTCCGGCCGACCTTCATCAAGGACTACCCGACCGAGGTCTCCCCGCTGACCCGCCAGCACCGCTCGGTGCCGGGCGTGGCCGAGAAGTGGGACCTGGTGATCTTCGGCACCGAGATCGGCACCGCCTACTCCGAGCTGATCGACCCGGTCGAGCAGCGGGCCCGCCTCACCGCGCAGTCCCTGCTCGCGGCCGGCGGCGACGTCGAGGCGATGCAGGTCGACGAGGACTTCCTGCGGGCCCTCGAGTACGCGATGCCGCCGACCGGCGGCCTCGGTCTCGGCGTGGACCGCCTGATCATGCTGCTCACCGGCAAGAACATCCGGGAGACCGTGCTCTTCCCGCTGGTGAAGCCGGAGCCCAAGGCGTCCGCCGCCACCGCGGCGGAGAAGACCGAGGAGGAGTGACCTGATGGACTACGTCAGCGCTATCGTCCCGCCGCTGGTCATGGCGATCGGCTTCGGCTTCCTGGTGCGGGCCATCATCCGCAGCCAGGGCGGGGCCCAGAAGGCCAAGGAGGACGTGGTCGACTGACGCCGGCCGGCCACCGACGGACACCGCGCCGCCATTCCCGTTTCCGGGGGTGGCGGCGCGCCGGTTTGGCGGCACTTCACAAGATTTGCCCCATTCACTCCCTATCCTGGCCGCACTATGGTCCGGCAACTCGGCGAACTTGAGAACGCCATCATGACCCGGGTGTGGCAGTGGAACCGACCGGTCACGGTTCGCGAGGTTCTCCTGGATCTGCGGTCGGAACGCGAAATCGCCTACACCACGGTGATGACCGTCCTGGACAAGCTCCACAGAAAGGGCTGGCTCCGCCGCGAGCGGGCCGGCCGGGCCTATCGATATGAGCCGGTCTCGTCCCGCGAGGCGTACACCGCCGCCCTCATGAACGACGCCTGGGCCACCAGTGACAATCCCGCCGCCGCCCTGGTGCACTTCTTCGGTCTGATGTCACCGGAGCAACGCGAGGCACTCCGCGACGCGTTGCGGGTCGCCGCTCTGTTCCCGCCCGATCCGGTGGCCCCGGATTCCGCCGGTCCCGGCCCCGATACCGGGGAGACCGCACCGGGGCCGGCACGATAACGTCCCGCCCATGGAGGTCACCATCCGCCGGGCACGGACCACGGACGTGCGGGCAGTACGCAGGCTCATCGACGCCTACTCGCGCGACGGCATTCTGCTCGACAAGCCGACCGTCACCCTGTTCGAATCCGTCCAGGAGTTCTGGGTGGCGGAACGCGACGACACCGGGTCGGTGGTGGCCTGCGGCGCCCTGCACGTGATGTGGGAGGACCTCGCCGAGGTCCGCACGCTCGCGGTCGATCCGTCCTGCCGTGGACACGGGGTCGGACACCTCCTGCTGGAGAAGCTCCTGCAGACCGCCCGCTGGCTCGGCGTCCGTCGGATTTTCTGCCTGACGTTCGAGGTTCCCTTCTTCGCGAAACACGGTTTCGTCGAGATCGGCGAGGTCCAGGAAACCGATGATGGTACGACAGACCCGGCGGCGATCGCTACGGATGTCTATGAGGAACTTCTCCGCTCGTACGATGAAGGTGTCGCGGAGTTCCTCGACCTGGAGCGGGTGAAGCCCAACACACTGGGCAACTCGCGCATGCTGCTGCACCTGTGAGCCGCTCCCGGAGGGGTAGGGGTTTGTGTTTTCCGGAGAAAGGCGCTTTCCTTTCCTTAGGCAATGGGTCGTTTAGCGGAAAGGGAAGCCCGTGGCACAGAGGGTGCAGGTCATTCTTGAAGACGATCTCGACGGCGGGTCGGCGGACGAAACGGTCACGTTCGCGCTCGACGGCGTTGCCTACGAGATCGACCTGAAGAGCGCCAACGCGGACAAGCTCCGCGGTCTGCTGGCGCCGTACGTCGAGAAGGGCCGCAAGCAGAGCGGCCGGCTGGCTGCCGCCCGCCGTCCGGGTCGCGGCTCGGCCCCCCGTCCGTCCGGCAGCGTCCCGGACACCGCCAAGATCCGCGCGTGGGCCAAGGAGCAGGGCCTGGACGTCAACGACCGGGGCCGGGTCCCGAGCAACGTGCGCGAGGCCTACGAGAAGGCCAACGCGGCCTGACCCGGGCGACGCCAGGCCGCCCGGACGGGTGCGGGGTCCCGGAGGTCGCGTGAGGCGTCCATGGCACACGCGCGGGGCGCGGAGGGCATCCCTCCGCGCCCCGCGGCGCACACCCCGGCAGCGGCCGGTCCGGTGACGGGCCCGGCGGCGCGCACGGGGGCGGACGCGGGGGCGGCTGCCCGTTCGGGCAGCGCCCCGGGCACCGGCCCCGGCGTCGGCGCGGGCCCCGGCAGGGGCGCGGGCGCGGGCGGCGGAACAATCACGGCCTGTGCAACGCTGTAGGGGCGAAAGCGGTAACGCGGACACCACCGGTATGGCGTACCGGCCCCGGCGGCCGGGGCTGAACCGCCGTCACCACCGGGCGACTTCTCGCCAGGCGAACACCGCCACCGCGGAAACTGCGCGAGAACCGCCCCGATACCGGGTATGAATGCAGGTGGACGGGGTCCACGACCCCGTCCGGGGCAGTACGCGTGACCAGACGGACGCCCGCCGGCTGCGCTGCGGCGGGTGTTGTTCGCCGATGGCGTAGCGGTATCCGGTGCATCCGGCCCGCCTGTGGGAACACCGTCTCCCAACATCAGGTTGGGACTGGTGTCGGCTGGTCGCGCAGCATGTCGCTCCCCTACCAGGGAGCGAATCCGTGGGCCGCGCCGCTGAGCGGGACTAGCATGCGGAAGGACAGGGCGGGGACGGACCCCGAACTGCCCGACCGCTCTGAGGAGCGATAAACGATGTTCGAGAGGTTCACCGACCGCGCGCGGCGGGTTGTCGTCCTGGCTCAGGAAGAAGCCCGGATGCTCAACCACAACTACATCGGCACCGAGCACATCCTCCTGGGTCTGATCCACGAGGGTGAGGGTGTCGCCGCTAAGGCCCTGGAGAGCCTCGGGATTTCTCTTGAGGCCGTTCGCCAGCAGGTCGAGGAGATCATCGGCCAGGGCCAGCAGGCCCCGTCCGGTCACATTCCCTTCACCCCCCGGGCGAAGAAGGTCCTGGAGCTGTCGCTCCGGGAGGCCCTGCAGCTCGGCCACAACTACATCGGCACCGAGCACATCCTGCTCGGCCTGATCCGCGAGGGCGAGGGCGTCGCCGCCCAGGTCCTGGTGAAGCTCGGCGCCGACCTCAACCGGGTGCGCCAGCAGGTCATCCAGCTGCTCTCCGGCTACCAGACCGGCGGCAGCAAGGAGTCGGCCACGGCCGGCGGGCCCGCCGAGGGCACCCCGTCGACCTCCCTGGTCCTGGACCAGTTCGGCCGCAACCTCACCCAGGCCGCCCGCGAGGCCAAGCTCGACCCGGTCATCGGGCGCGAGAAGGAGATCGAGCGGGTCATGCAGGTGCTGTCCCGCCGCACCAAGAACAACCCCGTCCTGATCGGTGAGCCCGGCGTCGGCAAGACCGCCGTGGTCGAGGGCCTGGCCCAGGCGATCGTCAAGGGCGAGGTCCCGGAGACGCTCAAGGACAAGCAGCTCTACACGCTGGACCTCGGCGCCCTGGTCGCCGGCTCCCGCTACCGCGGTGACTTCGAGGAGCGCCTGAAGAAGGTCCTCAAGGAGATCCGCACCCGCGGCGACATCATCCTGTTCATCGACGAGCTGCACACCCTGGTCGGCGCGGGCGCCGCCGAGGGCGCCATCGACGCCGCCTCGATCCTCAAGCCGATGCTGGCGCGGGGCGAGCTGCAGACCATCGGTGCGACCACGCTCGACGAGTACCGCAAGCACCTGGAGAAGGACGCCGCGCTGGAGCGCCGCTTCCAGCCGATCCAGGTCGCCGAGCCGTCGCTGCCGCACACCATCGAGATCCTCAAGGGCCTGCGCGACCGCTACGAGGCCCACCACCGGGTCTCCATCACGGACGCCGCCCTGGTCGCCGCCGCCACCCTGGCCGACCGGTACATCTCGGACCGCTTCCTGCCGGACAAGGCCATCGACCTGATCGACGAGGCCGGCTCCCGGATGCGCATCCGCCGGATGACCGCGCCGCCGGACCTGCGCGAGTTCGACGAGAAGATCGCCGACGTGCGCCGCGAGAAGGAGAGCGCGATCGACGCGCAGGACTTCGAGAAGGCCGCGTCCCTGCGCGACGACGAGAAGCAGCTCCTGCAGGCCAAGGCCAAGCGCGAGAAGGAGTGGAAGGCCGGCGACATGGACGTCGTCGCGGAGGTCGACGAGGAGCTCATCGCCGAGGTCCTGGCCACCGCCACCGGCATCCCGGTCTTCAAGCTGACCGAGGAGGAGTCCTCCCGGCTGCTGCGCATGGAGGACGAGCTGCACAAGCGCGTCATCGGCCAGAAGGACGCCATCAAGGCGCTCTCCCAGGCCATCCGGCGCACCCGTGCGGGCCTCAAGGACCCGAAGCGCCCCGGCGGCTCGTTCATCTTCGCCGGTCCGTCCGGCGTCGGTAAGACCGAGCTGTCCAAGACGCTCGCCGAGTTCCTCTTCGGCGACGAGGACGCGCTGATCTCGCTCGACATGTCCGAGTTCTCGGAGAAGCACACCGTCTCCCGGCTCTTCGGTTCGCCCCCCGGCTACGTGGGCTACGAGGAGGGCGGCCAGCTCACCGAGAAGGTGCGCCGCAAGCCGTTCTCCGTCGTCCTCTTCGACGAGGTCGAGAAGGCCCACCCGGACATCTTCAACTCGCTGCTGCAGATCCTGGAGGACGGTCGCCTGACCGACTCCCAGGGCCGCGTGGTCGACTTCAAGAACACCGTCATCATCATGACGACCAACCTCGGCACCCGGGACATCTCGAAGGGCTTCAACCTGGGCTTCGCGGCCACGGGTGACGCCCAGACCGGGTACGACCGGATGAAGGCCAAGGTCGGCGAGGAGCTCAAGCAGCACTTCCGCCCCGAGTTCCTGAACCGCGTCGACGACATCGTCGTCTTCCACCAGCTGTCCGAGGAAGACATCATCCAGATCGTCGACCTGATGATCGACAAGGTGGACTCGCGGCTCAAGGACAAGGACATGGGCCTGGAGCTCAGCATCGAGGCCAAGAAGCTGCTGGCCAAGCGGGGCTACGACCCGCTGCTCGGTGCCCGTCCGCTGCGCCGCACCATCCAGCGCGAGATCGAGGACCACCTCTCCGAGAAGATCCTCTTCGGCGAGCTGCGGGCCGGTCACATCGTGGTCGTCGGTGTCGAGGGCGAGGGCAAGGAAGCGAAGTTCACCTTCCGCGGCGAGGAGAAGACCGCGGTCGCGGACACTCCGGCCGCCGTCGCCTCGCCGGGTCCCGACCTGACGAAGTAGCAACATTTAACAGATAACAGCAAACGGTTTGGGCCCCCGGCGTTCGCGCCGGGGGCCCAAACCGTTTTCCGCGCCCCCGCCGAAGCTGTGATCCGTCCCACGAACGCCCAGGCGGGAGGCCTGGGCGGGGGCCGGTGCGGGTGCGATCGATCATGCGGTCATCTTTAATGCCAATGCTGTTGACGGTGTGTCAGCTGATACGAAGTTGCGGAGCATAGCGCTGTGGCCATGTCACGGTCAAGGTCTATCTTTTCCGTCCACGCTTGGATCAAATGACCTCCACCTGTCTTTCATTGGTTTACCGGAAGGCCAAGAGCCGGACCGGTTTGGGGAGGACGTCACAACGTTGAAGATGACCAGGAAAGCCGCTGCGGTCGCCTCGGCCGCGGCGGTAATAGCCGCGCTCGGCGCGGGGCTTCTGCCGAGCACGGCCGTCGCCGCCGGCTCCGCCCCCGTGCCGCAGGACCCGGCCGAGGCCGTCCAGACCAGCACTGATCACAACATCCCGGGCCCGCTGACCGAGAAGGTCGAGGCCGAGCAGAAGGCTGCCACCGAGCAGCTCATCGCCGGCACCGCCAAGGTCGAGCAGCACGGTGGTGGCTCCAGCATCAAGCTGGGCAAGGACAAGTACGTCGAGCTCTCGCGCGAGCGGACGGACAAGATCTTCACCATCCTGGTCGAGTTCAGTGACCAGGTGGACAACACCACCAAGACGCCGGACGGCAAGCTGAAGTACGGCGGCACCCCCGGCCCGCAGCGCAACCAGATCGAGAAGCCGGACGCTGCGACCAACAACTCGACCGCCTGGCAGGCTGACTACAACCAGCAGCACTACCAGGACCTGTACTTCAGCAAGACCCAGGACTCGCTGAAGACGTACTACGAGAAGCAGTCCTCGGGCCGCTACTCCGTCGACGGCCAGGTCACCGACTGGGTCAAGGTGCCGTGGAACGAGGCCCGCTACGGGTCCGACTACTGCGGCCAGCACGTCTGCGCCAACGCGCAGGACCTGATCCGCGACGGCATCACCGCCTGGGTCGCCGACCAGAAGGCCAAGGGCCAGACGGACGCTCAGATCCAGGCGACCATCGCGCAGTACGACCAGTGGGACCGGTACGACTTCGACCACGACGGCAACTTCAACGAGCCCGACGGTTACATCGACCACTTCCAGATCGTGCACGCCGGTGAGGACCAGTCGGCGGGCGGCGGCAAGCAGGGCACCGACGCGCTCTGGGCCCACCGCTCGTACGTCTACGGCACCCAGGCGGGCTCGACCGGCCCGAGCAACAACAAGCTCGGCGGTACCCCGGTCGGCGGCACCGGCATCTGGATCGGCGACTACACCATGCAGCCGGAGAACGGCGGCCTCGGTGTCTTCGCCCACGAGTACGGCCACGACCTCGGTCTGCCGGACCTCTACGACACCTCCGGCAGCGGCATCGACAACTCGGTCGGCTTCTGGTCGCTGATGTCCTCCGGCTCCTGGCTGGGCGAGGGCAAGAACTCGATCGGCGACATGCCGAACGACCTCGACGCCTGGAGCAAGCTCCAGCTCGGCTGGCTGAAGGTCGAGAAGGCCAAGGCCGGCGTCGAGTCGACCCACCACATCGGCCCGGCGGAGTACAACACCAAGCTGCCGCAGGCCCTGATCGTCGACCTGCCGAAGAAGGCCGTCACCACCGAGATCAACACCCCGTTCGCGGGTGCCAACGAGTGGTGGAGCGGCAGCGCGGACGACCTCAACGTCTCGCTGACCCGTGACGTCGACCTGACCGGCAAGACCTCGGCCGCCCTGACGGCCAAGGCCTGGTACGACATCGAGCAGGACTTCGACTACGGCTACGCCGAGGTCTCCACCGACGGCGGGGCCAACTGGACGGCCCTGGACGGCACCTTCAACGGTGTCGCCATCCCGAAGAACGCCGCGGAGAAGGCCGGTCTGACCGGCACCTCGGGCAACAAGTGGGGCGACCTTTCCTTCCCGCTGGACGCCTACGCCGGCAAGGCCGTGAAGGTCCGCTTCCACTACACCACCGACGGCGGTCTGCACCTCAAGGGCCTGGCCCTGGACGAGATCGCCATCACCGCCAACGGCACCCCGGTCTTCACCGACGGCGCCGAGAACGGTGACAACGGCTGGGCCGCCAAGGGCTTCTCGCGGATCACCGGCAAGTTCACCAACGAGTACGCCCAGTACTACATCGCCGAGAACCGCCAGTACGTCTCGTACGACCGGACCCTCAAGACCGGCCCGTACAACTTCGGCTTCTCCAACACCAAGCCCGGCTGGGTGGAGCACTACCCCTACCAGCCCGGTCTGCTGATCTGGCTGTGGGACACCTCGCAGTCGGACAACAACGTCACCAACCACCCGGGTTCGGGTCTGGTCCTCCCGATCGACTCGCACCCGACGCCGCTGAAGTGGTCGGACGGCACCCTGCAGCGCCCGCGCGTCCAGGGCTACGACTCGACCTTCGGCTCGCGCCGCGTGGACGGCCTGACCCTCCACAAGGCCGGCGTCGAGACGGTCTACCCGAAGGCCAAGGGCGTCGACGAGTTCAGCGACCTGAAGTCGTACTGGTCGAAGGACAACCCGTACAGCAGCGTCATCGTCCCGAAGACCGGTACCAGCATCGAGGTCGAGAACGAGTCCTCGAACTACCTGGAGACCTGGATCCGCGTCCGCCCGGTCGACAACTGATCCACCGAGCAGTGGTGATCAGCCTCTGACCAGGCGCCGTTGAACCACCCGTCCGGCCCGTCCCCGCACCTGCGGGGGCGGGCCGGATTCTTTGGCTTACGCCCGATTTGTCCGGTTTCAAACCTGGGCCCCGGGTGGTGCTGCTCACAGCCCTCCCCGCCGGTACGAGCGGGGGTAGTAGGACGGCCGGACGGACGGCCGGGAGTGCGGGGCCATGAACCGACCATCCGATCTCATGATCGTTACTCCGTCGGTTTGAATCTCCGGCGCAACACTGACTACACGCCGTAGTACGTCACACCGTTTGGGACTCCGCTCGGTGACGGTTACACCTGAGTGGTCCCCTGCTCAGCCCGCCCGAACGGGCTCAGCGTGCTGCCCCCGTACGTCCGTGAGGTTGAGCTCCGATGCCCCATGTCCCGCCCCTGGGGCCGGCCCTTCGCCGGCTCGCCGCCGCCTCCCCGCTGCTGACCGACCGGAACCGCGTCACCGTCGCCCCGCTGCTGCGGACCGACCGGCACCGCGCCACCACCGCCGCCGCGGCCAGCGCGGTCATACTGGCCGGCGCCCTGCTGGTCGCCTCCCCGGGCAGCGCCTCGGCGCAGACGGTCACCCCCACCACCCCCGGCAGCTCGGCGTTCACCGTCCCGCAGGGCGCGGCACCCACCCCGGCCCTGGTCCAGGTGGCCGGCCCGAGCCGGTACACGCTTCCGCACGACCACGACTCGGCCCAGGAGTTCGTGGCCGTCGCGGCCAACCTACTGCCCGCCGAGCCGGCCGCACCGGCCCCGTCCGCCGACCAGGTGCCGCCGGCCGACCAGGCGCCCGCCACCGAGCCGGCCCCGCAGCCCTCGCCCGAGCCGGCCCCGGCCCCGGCCCCGGCACCCGAGCCCGCACCCGCCCCGGCACCGGAGTGGTCCGCCCCCGTCCCGGGCGCGCCGACCAGCAACCCGTACGGCATCCGCAACCCCGAGTACGCGGCCGGGTACCACACCGGGGTCGACTTCGCGGTCCCCCCGGGCACCCCGCTGCTCGCGGTCGGCAAGGCCACCGTGGTGTCGGCCGGCTGGGACGGCGCGTACGGCAAGGAGGTCGTGCTGCGGCTCGCGGACGGCCGGTACGCCCAGTACGCGCACATGTCGGCGGTCTCGGTCTCGCCGGGCGAGCGCGTCTCGGCCGGCGAGCAGATCGGCCGGTCCGGGAACACCGGCAACTCGACCGGGCCGCACCTGCACTTCGAGATCCGCTCCAGCAACCGCTACGGCGCGGTGGTCAACCCGATCGCCTACCTCGCCGGGCACGGGGTCACCGGGTTCTGAGCCCGCTCGGGCGACGCCGCGGTGCGCCGTCCGGTCGCCCCGGCGGCCCGGCGGCGCACCCGCGACCCGGCGCACCGGCGCACCGCGCCCGACGTACCCGGGCCCGGCTCCGGCACCGCCCCGACGGTCGCTCAGTCCTGCGGCGCGGGGTGGCCGATCGTCCGGCCGATCTCCAGCGCGACGTGCTGCGCGGCCGCCATCGCCTCCTCCGGGGTGGCCTCCCCCACGGCGATCACGCTGCCGGCCCCGGAGGCCCCGGGCCGCCTGTCCTGGTGGAGCAGGAAGAGCGCCGAGTTGATGGTGAACAGCGACATCGCCGCGCGCAGGCGGTCCTCGAAGCTCGCCTCCGGGCCGTGCACCAGCCGGATCAGCGCGATCATCCGCCCCCGGAACTCCTGCCCGGCCGACAGGTCGCGCAGCGCGGGCTGGTTCTCCTGGAAGAAGCGGAGCAGCGGCGCCCGCTCGGACATCCCGGCCGCGAACCGGCGGATCAGCTCGTCCCGCACCTCGGGCGACCACTGCCGCTCCCGGCCCCAGGCGATCAGCTCGTCGATCGGCGCGGCCGTGGTCGCCACGATGCCGTGGACGATGTCCTCCTTGGTCTTGAAGTGGTAGTAGAGGGCCGCCTTGGTGACGCCGAGCCGGTCGGCGATCTCCCGCAGTGAGGTGCGCTCGTAGCCGTGCTCGGAGAAGAGCTCCAGGGCGACCGCGACGATGCGCGCCCGGGTGTCGCTACGGGGGCTGTGCGTCGTGCCCATGGCCTGCCTCTGACTGCGTCGTTGTCCGGTGCTGACGACCCACGGCCGCCGCGGCACTGCCTGCGGCCGCCGCGCACGGCACCCCGCTGCGGCTCATTCTCCCTGTCCGGGGAGCTCGCCGAAAAACTGGCTTGACGACCGGCTAGTACACAACCTACCGTGCCGACGATCCGTAAACTAGCCGGGCGTCAAGTAAGTGGACGTCGAAGAGCCGGGCCGGTCGTCCGACACGCCGGGCTCCCTGCCAGTCACGCCCAGCCCCACCCAGTCCGGGAGACCGCACCCCCATGTCACACCCCAAGGCCGCCACCCCGGCACCGGAACAGAAACCGGCCGAGGACGAACAGCCCCGTTCCCCCCGCGAGATCCGCCTGGTCATGATCGGCCTCGTGGTCACCATGCTGCTAGCCATGCTCGACGGCCTGATCGTCGGCACCGCGATGCCGACCATCGTCGGCGAGCTCGGCGGCGCCGAGCACCTCTCCTGGGTCGTCACCTCGTACACCCTGGCCACCGCCGCCTCCACCCCGATCTGGGGCAAGCTCGGCGACCTGTACGGCCGCAAGGGCACCTTCCTCACCTCGATCGTGATCTTCCTGGCGGGCTCGGCGCTCTCCGGCCTGTCCCAGGACATGACCGAGCTGATCGGCTTCCGCGCCCTCCAGGGCCTCGGCGCCGGCGGCCTGATGGTCGGCGTGATGTCGATCATGGGCGCGCTCGTCCCGCCCCGCGACCGGGGCAAGTACCAGGGCATGTTCGCCGCGGTGATGGCACTCGCCACCATCGGCGGCCCGCTGGTCGGCGGCTTCATCACCGACCACCTGAACTGGCGCTGGACCTTCTACATCAACCTGCCGCTCGGCGCCGTCGCGCTCGCCGTCGTCGTCGTCACGCTGAAGCTGCCGAAGGTCCGCAGCAAGGCCCGGATCGACTACCTCGGCGCCGTGCTGCTCACCACCGGCATCACCGCACTGACCCTGATCACCACCTGGGGCGGGCAGGAGTACGCCTGGGGCTCGAAGCAGATCCTCGGCCTGACCGCGCTCGCCGCCGCCACGCTGATCGGCTTCTGCTACGCCGAGCAGCGGGTCGAGGAGCCGATGCTGCCGCTCTCGCTGTTCCGGAACCTGAACTTCACCCTGGTCTCGGTGATCGGCTTCGTGGTCGGCTTCGTGATGTTCGGCTCGACCGTCTTCCTGCCGCTCTACCAGCAGACCGTCCAGGGCGCCTCGGCCACCAACTCCGGACTGCTGCTGATGCCGATGATGTTCGGCATGCTGGTGGTCTCCCTGG
Source organism: Kitasatospora sp. NPDC042419 (assembly GCF_056437345.1). Lineage (NCBI taxonomy): Bacteria > Bacillati > Actinomycetota > Actinomycetes > Kitasatosporales > Streptomycetaceae > Kitasatospora > Kitasatospora sp. NPDC042419. The sequence goes on along the minus strand of NZ_JBWKAW010000002.1, from coordinate 245,863 downwards.
TGGTCGGCCAGGCGGTCACCAAGACCGGCAAGTACCGGATCTACCCGATCATCGGCACGATCGTGATGACCGTCGGCATGGTGCTGCTCTCCACCCTCTCCACCGACACCTCGGGCTTCGCCTCCGCCTGCTGGATGGTGGTGCTCGGTGCCGGCATGGGCTTCCTGATGCAGATCACCATGCTGGTCGCGCAGAACAGCGTCGAGCTCAAGGACATGGGTGTGGCCAGCTCCACCGCCACACTGTTCCGCACCATCGGCGGCTCGTTCGGTGTCGCGCTGTTCGGCGCGCTGTTCAACAACCGGGTCACCGAGACCATGACGGAGCGGCTCGGCTCGGCGGCCGGGGCCGGCGGTGCGCAGGGCGACCCGTCGCAGCTGAGCCCGGCCGCGCTCCGGGCGCTGCCGGAGCCGGTCCAGGACGCCTACCACCACGCGGTGGCCAACGGCATGCACACCGTCTTCCTGTGGGGAGCGGGCGTCGCAGTGATCGCGGTCGCCGCCTCGCTCTTCATGCGCGAGGTCCCGCTGCGCGGCGCCGGCGGGCCGCCGGCCGGGGACGAGGCGGGTGCGGGCTCCGGGAAGGGCGCCCAGCCCAACGCCGAGGCCGTCGCGATCTGACGCTCCCCCGGTCGCCGGAGGCCCCCCGCTCGGCGGAGCGGGGGGCCTCCGGCCTGTCCGGACCGTCCGGGCCCGCCGCGTGCCGTCGGAGCTTCGGGGCCGGCGGGGACGGGTCGGCGGGGCTGTGCCGGCCGGCGGGGCTGTGCCTGCCGGCGGGCTATCGGGGCAGCCGGTAGACGCCCTGCTCGACCGGCTCGACCAGTCCGTCGGCGACCAGCCCGTCCAGGGCGCGGGCCCGCTGCACCGCGTCCGGCCAGACGGCGTCCAGCCGGGCCTGCGGCACCGTGTCGTGCGCGTCCCGCAGCACCGCGAGCAGCTTGCCGCGCACCTGCCGGTCGGTCCCCTCGTACGACTGGCCGCGCCGGGCCGGGCCCTCGTACGGCGGGCGGCCGGCCCGCTGCCAGGCGCAGGCGGTGAACAGCGGGCAGTCGCCGCACTCCGGGCTGCGGGCGGTGCAGACCAGCGCGCCCAGCTCCATCACGCCGACCGCCCAGGTCGCGGCCGTGCCGGCGGCCTCGGGCAGCAGGGCGGTCGCGGTCCGCCGCTCGGCCGCGGTGGTGGCCTGCGCCGGGTACTCCACGCCGGTCACCGCGCGGGCGAACACCCGGCGGACGTTGGTGTCCAGCACCACGTGCCGCTGGCGGAAGGCGAACGAGGCCACCGCCGCCGCCGTGTACTCGCCGACGCCGGGCAGCGAGAGCAGGGTCGCGTGGTCGTCCGGGACCTCACCGCCGTGCTCCGCGGTGATCGCCACCGCGGCCGCGTGCAGGCGCAGGGCGCGGCGCGGGTAGCCGAGCCGGCCCCAGAGCCGGACGGCCTCGCCGGGTGCCTCGGCGGCCAGGTCCGCCGGGGTCGGCCAGCGCTCCAGCCAGGTCTCCCAGACGGGCAGCACGCGCTTCACCGGGGTCTGCTGGAGCATGAACTCGCTGACCATCACCGCCCAGGGCGAGGCGTCCGGGGTCCGCCAGGGGAGGTCGCGGGCGTTGGCCTCGTACCAGTCGAGGACGGTCGTGTGCAGCACGGGCAGCGGCAGGCCGAGCTTCGGCGCTCCGGCGGCGGCCGGGTCCGCGGAGGCGGGGGCGGTCGCGGGGGTGAGGACGCGGACGGGGACGGCGGGGGTGACGGTGTTGGCAGCCATGGCCCTTCGATCCTCCCACGCCCGGGACGGCAGCCGAAGCGGATCACGGGATTCCGGATCGGGCCGCAAAACCCCCCATTCAGCCTCCCCCGAACGGCGCAAATGGCGGATCATGTGAAGGAAGGGGTGACTGTGCGGTGTTGGTGCGTCAGGGGGCACACACTGTCTCGTAGAGTTTGGGCGTGCCCTCTCTGCGTCAACCCGTAGGACCGCTGCCGGCTTCGATCTACTGGCGTCGGCGCGTCGTCGTGCTCGTCGCCGTCGTCGCGGTCGCCGCCCTCGTGCTCTGGCTGATGACCGATCAGGGCGGTGGTGACGACGGCCCGGCGGACAAGGCCGCGCAGGCCGTGCCGACCCAGTCCCAGAGCCCCGCCCAGGCGATCACGCCGGGCGCCTCACCGAGCGGCCCGGCGAACAACTCGCGCCCCGGCAGCGGCGGGAGCGGCGGCACCGCCACGGGCGGCGCGACCGGCGGCGGAGCAGTGGGCGGCGGAGGCGGCGGCGACGTCAGCCTCAGCACCGGCGGCACCAACGGCGGCACCACCCCGGCACCCGCCACCGGCGGCACGGCCGCGGGCGGCGCGGCGGGCGGCGGCGCGGCCGGAGGAGCCGGCGGCAGCGGCGGAACGACCGGCGGCGGCACCGGCGGCGGAGCAGCGGGCGGCACGGGCGGTGGCAGCGGCGGCAACGGCGGCAACGGCGGCACCCCGGTGGTGAACACGCCCGAGGTGATGGCGCTGCCGGTCTGTGCCACCTCGCAGGTGACGCTCGGCCTGGCCAGCGCCCAGAACGCCTACCAGCCCAAGGACAAGCCGCGGCTGACGCTCACCATCAACAACTCCTCGGGCACCAACTGCCGGATCGACGTCGGCCGGACGGCCTCGGCGATCACCGTCACCGCCAGCAACGGCGAGCGCATCTGGTCCTCCGGCGACTGCCCCACCGACCGGGGCGGCAACTGGGTCCAGCTCCCGGCCGGCAACGGCCTGACCGAGACCTTCACCTGGGACCGCGGCCGCAGCAAGCCGCAGTGCGCCACCGCCGACCCGGCACCCGCGCCGGCCGGCAACTACCTGGTGGTCGCCGAGCTCACCGGTCTCTCCGGCGGCCAGGCCTCGGCCCGCTCCTCCATCCGCCTGGAGAGCTGACCGGCGCCCACCCGCCCCGACGACGACACGAAGGAGCCCCGGCCGCGCGCGGCCGGGGCTCCGGTGCGACCGGACCGGTCAGACGTAGCGCTCCAGGATGGACGATTCGGCAAGCCGGGACAGGCCCTCGCGGACCGAGCGGGCCCTCGTCTCGCCGACGCCCTCGACCGTCTGCAGATCGTCGATGCTGGCGGCCAGCAGCTTCTGCAGCCCGCCGAAGTGCTCCACCAGCCGCTCTATCACCGTGTTGGGCAGCCGCGGGATCTTGGCCAGCAGCCGGTAGCCGCGCGGCGAGACCGCCGAGTCCAGCGACTCCGGGGTGCCCGAGTAGCCGAGCGCCTTGGCGACCGTCTGCAGGTCCAGCAGCTCGGCGTGGGTCAGCGCCTCCAGGTCGGCCAGCACCTCGGTGACCGTCCGGCCCTTCTTGGCGGCGCGCTCCGGGAAGTAGTCCCGGGCGACCAGCTCGCGCTCCGGCTCCACGCCCGCGATCAGCTCGTCCAGCTGGAGCGAGAGGAGGCGGCCGTCGATGCCGAGCTCCAGGACGTAGCCCGCGATCTCGGTGGCGATCAGCCGGACCATCTCCAGCCGCTGGGCGACGGCGGTGACGTCCCGGACCGTCACCAGGTCCTCGATCTCCAGCGCGGAGAGCGTGCCGGCCACCTCGTCCAGGCGCAGCTTGTAGCGCTCCAGGGTGGCGAGCGCCTGGTTGGCGCGGGAGAGGACGGTGGTCGAGTCCTCCAGCACCCGACGGGTGCCGTTGACGTACATGGCGATCAGCCGCATCGAGTGCGAGACCGCGACCACCGGGAAGCCGGTCTGCCGGTTGACCCGCTCCGCGGTGCGGTGCCTGGTCCCGGTCTCGTCGGTCGGGATGGTGGAGTCCGGCATCAGGTGCACGCCGGCCCGGACGATCTTGGTGATGTCCTTGTCCAGCACCACCGCGCCGTCGAGCTTGCACAGCTCGCGCAGCCGGGTCGCGGTGAACTCGACGTCCAGCACGAAGCCGCCGGTACAGATCGGCTCGACGGTCTTGTCGAAGCCGAGCACGATCAGGCCACCGGTGTTGGCCCGCAGCACCCGTTCCAGGCCGTCGCGCAGCGCGGTGCCGGGGGCGATCGCGGTCAGGGAGGCCCGCAGCAGGGCCTCCTCGCGGGAGGACTTGTCCGCCCGGTCGCTGGCTGCCACGTGACTCCTCCGGTCGCCCCGTACCGCGCGCCTCGCGCGGTGCGCCGGCCCTGCGGTCTGTTGCTCTGTCGCTTAGTACTGCCTTGTCACCAATGAGACAGGGGAAAGTCTAACTGCGTGCGGCAACGACAGGGCTTGGGTCAGTGCAGTTCGTCGGAGTCGAGCGGTTCCCACCCCTCCATGACCTCCTCCGGGTAGGCCGTCACCCGGGCCGCGCGGGGGGCCGGCGGCGCCGACGGAGCCTCACCCTTCGGCTTGGCGGCGGCCCGGCGGCGGCCCGGGAGGGCCCGCAGCGCCTCGCCGATGTCCGCCACCTCGACGACCTTCATGCCCGGCGGGACCTTGCCCGGGTCCGGCGGGACCAGGGCGTGGGTGAAGCCCAGGCGGTGTGCCTCGGCCAGCCGGCGCTGCACGCCCGTCACCCGCCGGACCTCGCCGGCCAGACCGACCTCGCCGATCGCCACCAGGTTGCTGGGCAGCGGGGTGTCGGAGGAGGAGCTGGCCACCGCGAGGGCGATCGCGAGGTCGGCCGAGGGCTCGGAGAGCTTCACCCCGCCCACGGTGGCGGTGTAGATGTCCTGCTTGCCGAGCTTGACCCCGCCGTGCCGCTCCACCACGGCCAGGATCATCGCGATCCGGGGCGACTCCAGCCCGGAGGTCGTCCGGCGCGGCGAGGGGATCTGCGAGTCCACCATCAGCGCCTGCACCTCGGCGACCAGCGGGCGCTTGCCCTCCAGGGTGACGGTCAGGCACGTCCCCGGAACGGGCTTGTCACGCCTGGTCAGGAAGAGGCCGGACGGGTCGGCCAGGCCCTCGATCCCCTCGTCGTGCAGCTCGAAGCAGCCGACCTCGTCGGTGGCGCCGTACCGGTTCTTGATCCCGCGGATGATCCGCAGGCGGGCGTGCCGGTCCCCCTCGAAACTCAGCACCACGTCCACCAGGTGCTCCAGCAGGCGGGGGCCGGCGATCTGCCCGTCCTTGGTGACGTGGCCGACCAGCAGGGTGGACATCCCGCGGTCCTTGGAGGCCCGGATCAGCGCGCCGGCCACCTCGCGCACCTGGGCCGGCCCGCCGGGCGCGCCGTCCAGCTCGGCGGAGGCGATGGTCTGCACCGAGTCCAGGATCAGCAGACCGGGGTTGACCGCCTCGATGTGCCCGAGGACGGCGCCGAGGTCGGACTCGGCGGCCAGGTAGAGGTGCTCGGAGAGCGCGTTGATCCGGTCGGCACGGAGCCGGACCTGGCCGGCCGACTCCTCGCCGGTGACGTAGAGCGTGCGGTGCTGCGCGGAGGCCGCCTTGGCGGCGACGTCCAGCAGCAGGGTGGACTTGCCGACACCGGGCTCGCCGGCCAGCAGCACCACGGCGCCGGGGACCAGGCCGCCGCCGAGCACCCGGTCCAGCTCGGACACGCCGGTGGAGCGGGCCGTCGCCACCTGGCCGTCCACCTGGCCGATCGGGCGGGCGGGCGCGCTGACCGGCCCGGCGGCCGTCGTCCGGATCGGCACCGCACCGTACTCCTCGACCGTGCCCCAGGCGTTGCACTCCGGGCAGCGGCCCACCCACTTGGGCAGCTGGTTGCCGCACTCGGTGCAGCGGTACGCCGGGCGCGGCTTGGCGGTGGTCTTGGTACGGGCAGCCATGCGGTCACCGTAGCGCCTGGGTACGACAACGCGGGGCGCGGTCGGCGGGGCGGGCGGGGTGGTGGGTGGGCGCGCGGTCGGCGGGGCGGCGCAGGACGGCGGGTGGCGGGTGGCGGGTGGCGGTGGCGCGGCGGAGGGCGGCGGCCGGGTTCGAACCTGGCGGGGCCGCCGGTCCACGAATGGGCGATGTTGTTACCCGAAAGAAGTACAACCGGGCGAAATGGCCCGGGCAGAACGGGCGGCCTCTCTACCGTCGGACGGGTGACAACGAGTACGGAACGGCCGCGGGACACCGTCCTCGCGGCGTACGACCGGCAGGTGGACGGCCTCTTCACCTACTGCCTCTCGGTGCTGTGCGAGCACGAGGCGGCCGGTGCCGCCCTGCGCGAGGTGCGCGAGCTGGCGGTGCGGCACGGAGCGCGGCTCGCCGAGCCCGGCCTGGTCCGCGCCTGGCTGTACTCGCTGGCGCGGTACTGCTGCCTGCGGCGGCTGGCGGACGGGCCGGCGGCACCCGGGCCGGCCGGGGGCCGGGCGGCGGCCGACGCGGCGGGCGGCCCCGCGGGCGGCGGTCCGGGCCCGCGGGGTTCGGGCCCACAGGGTCCGGGACCACAGGCTTCGGGACCACAGGGTCCGGGACCACAGGGTCCGGGACCACAGGCTTCGGGACCCCGGGGTTCGGCGGCCGAGGACGAGGAGGCGGGGCGGCGGCGCCGCGAGCTGGCCTCGCTGGCCTGGCCCGAGGCGGCCGGCACCGACCCCGAGCAGCGCGAGGCCCTGGAGCTGTCGGTGCGCCACCGGCTGAGCCCCATCGAGGTCGCGGTCGTGCTCGGCCTGCCCTTCGACACCGTCCGGGCGCTGCTCGCCTCGGCCCGGGCCGAGGTCGACCGGACCAGGGCGGCCCTGCTGGTGCTCGGCGTGGGCAGCTGCCCCGAACTGGACCGGCTCGGCGGGGCCGGGGCGGAGAGCTGGCGGGACTGGGTGCTCGGCCCGGCGCTGCGCCGGGAGCTGGTGCGGCACGTGGTGGACTGTCCGACCTGCCGGGGGACGGCGGAGCGGGTGGCGGTCGAGGCGCCGGAGGGCGCCGCCGGGCTGTCGGGGCTCCCGGTGCTCACCGCGCCCGCGCCGGCGGGCGCCCCGGCTGGGCCCGTGGCCTTCCTGCCGCGCGCGGTCCGGGCACCGGCCGGGCGGCGGGCGGGCGGCCCGGCACCGGTGACCGAGCCGGGGCTCCGGTTCGACCAGGGTGGGTTCCCGCGCCACCGCGCGCCGGACACCGGCCGGGGGCCGACGGTGCGCCGACGGGTGGTGACCACGGGGGTGCTGGCCGCCGTGCTGGCCGCTCCGGTGGTCGCGCTCTGGGCCGGGCACCGCGGCGGTGACGGAGCCGGAGCGGCGGCGGCGGTCTCCTCGGTCCGGGTCGAGGAGGACGGCCGGACGGACGCGCGCCGGCCGGGCGACCCGTCGGCGGGGCGGCCGGGCGGAGCGGCGGGGGTCGGCGGAGCGGCGGGCGAGCCGGGAACGGCCGGGGCGGCCGTCCTGGCGGCTCCGGCGGTGGCCGGGATGGAGCTGGCGGGCGCCGGCCCGCTGAGTGCAGAAACGTTGCTGCCCGGGATCCAGGGCCCACTGATTCCGGTACCGGGCCACGGCGCGACCCCGCTCGGCAGCCCGACGCTGGTCGCCGCCCCGGCTCCCGCCGTCGGCCCCGCCACGGCCGCCGGACCCGCCCCGGACCGCGGCCCCGGACCGGACGGCAGACCCGGCTCGACGGCGGCACCGGCACCGACCGGTCTGCTCACGGTCGACGCGGGCGAGTACGGCAACCGGACGGTGCTCACCCTGACCAACGCCGGCAGCACCGAGATCCGCTGGCACGCCGACGTCGACGCCGCCTGGCTCCGGCTCAGCCGCGACGCCGGGACGCTCGCGCCGGGGCAGCGCATCACGGTGATCGTCAGCGTCGACGAGAGCCTCGCGCCGAGCACCCGCTGGACCGCCCGGATCGCGCTGCCGCCCTCGCAGGCCGTCGTCACCCTGGAGGGCGGGCCGCAGCACCGCGGCGGCACCACCCCGGCGCCCGCCGAACCCGGCGGCACGGACCCGACGGCCGGGCCGGGCACGGACCCGGGCCCCGGCGGCGGGCCGTCGCCCTCCGGAACGCCCACCGCTACGGCGTCCGGTACGCCCACCGGTACGCCGTCGGGCGGGCCCGGGAGCCCGGCACCCACGGCGACCGGGCCGGCCACGGCCGCACCGACCGCCACACCGACCGCCGCACCGACCGGAACCGCCGGCGCGACGCCGACGGGCGCGGGGTCGCCGTCCGCCCCCGCCTCGTCCGCGCCGTCCGGCCCGGCGGCTCCCGCGGACACGGCGTCCGGAAGCCCCTCGCCGCGCTGAACCCGCGGGGCGGCCCGGGCTCCCGGGGTGACGGCGGCACGGGGCCCGCCGTCACGGAGGCCCGCCGTCACGGGCGGGCGATGGCGCGCGGTGGCGCCACGGCGTCAGGAGGTGAGGCCCGAGACCGCGTCACCCACGTACTTGGCGCCGAGGACGAGCAGGACCACCATCATGACCGCCGCGTTGTGGGCGGCCATCCACGCCCTCCACTCCCCCAGCACCCGGGCCGCCCGCTCCCCGCCGAACAGGTACACCCCCAGCGGCACCAGCGTGCAGAGCGAGCCGATCAGCACCATCAGCGCGGCGGCCACCGCCTTGCCCGCGCCCGAGGCGGTGCTGGTCGCGATCGAGACGCCGCCGCCGACGGCCAGCACCAGGTTCTTCGGGTTGGCCGCCACCAGCACCACGGCGAGGCCGGCCGCCTTGCCGGGGGTGAACCGGTCCACCGCCTGCATCCAGGCCGGCGGCCCGTGCACATGGCCCTCGCGCGGCCGGTCCCGCCACTGCCCGAGCGCCAGCAGCAGGAACAGCACGCCCAGCGCCAGCTTGAGCCACCAGGCCCAGGACGGCTTCTCCGAGTCGGCGGAGAGCCCCGACCCGGCCAGCACCACCACGGTGACCACCGCCGACAGCGTCACCACCCAGCCGACGGCGAACGCCGTCCCGTTGCTCCGGCCCCTGGGCGTGGCCAGCATCAGGATCACCGCGATCAGCGGCATCGGGCTGATCGCGATGCCCACGGCGGAGGCCAGCATCTGACCGACGGCGTCGCCCATCCCCGCCTCCCTCGTCCCCGCTGCCCCGGGCCCTACCGCCGGCGGATCGCCGGCACCCGGTAGGTGCCGTCCAGCGCGGCCTGCTGCGGCTGGTAGAGCCGGATCACCGGCCGGAACCCGCCCTCGGGCGTGGGCAGCCAGTTCGCCGCCTCGTCCGGGTCGGCGGGCCGGTCGTGCCGGAGGTGGAGGGTCAGCGAGCCGTCCGGGCCGTGCACCAGGCCCGGGGTGCGGTCGCCGACCGAGTAGCGGTCGGCCGGGTTGGCGACCAGGTGGTACTCGGGCAGGCCGTACATGGTGACGGACCAGAAGGCGTCGGCGGGCGGCGGCTGGTCGAACCGCAGCGTGTAGTCGTGGGCGCCGGTGAGCGGGCGGCCGTCGGCGTCGTCGTACGTCATCGCGTACAGCGACTCGTAGGCGTGGTTGCCCCAGAGGCCGGCCCGGGCGGCGGCGGCGCGGCTGAGGTAGGCGGCACGGCGGTCGGGGATGCGCCACTCGGGGTCGTCCAGGGTGCCCGGGCCGAGGAAGTCGACGTTGTAGTCGAACAGGTGCAGGGCCGCACGCCACTCCCCGGCCGGGTGGTCCTCGGGCGGGCGGGTCGCGTCCTCGACCCGTTCCCGGCCGGCGGCCAGGCCCTTGGCCAGGGCGAGCGTCCAGTCGGGGGCGGCGGCCCGGTACGGCGAGAGGCCCTGGTCGAGCAGGCCGAGCGGCGCGAACCGCTGCTGGTAGACGCGGTCGGCCCCGGCGGGCGGGAAGGCGGCCGCCCAGACCCGGAGCCGTTCGAAGAAGGCCAGCCGCTCGGGCACCTCCGGGTCCGGCTCGGGCAGCCCGGCGGAGAGGCCGCCCGGCTCCAGCGGTTCGAGCGTGAGCCCGTCCTGGAGGGCCCGGACCCGGGGGAGGTCGTCCGGGCCGGTGCAGGCGAACCTGCCGACGACGGTGGCCACCGTGGTCGGCGCGACGATCACCCGGTCCGGGTCGGTCGGCGTGCCGTGCCAGTCGGGCGGGACGACCAGCCAGGTCTGGGCCGCGGTGCCGGTGGCGCGGCGGCCGACGTAGGCGAAGTTGTCGGTCCACGCGTCGACGAACTGCAGCACGAAGTACGCCCCGGCGGTGTCCGGGACGCGCAGGACCTGCGGGCCCTCGGAAAGGTCGAGCTGGGCGACCGAGTAGACGGTGTCGTTGTTGACGGAGACGAAGTCGTCGTCCGGACCGGCCAGCCGGGTGGCGTGGCCGAAGCGGTTGTACGGGGTCGCCGGCAGGACGCCCGTGCCGCCCTGGACGAACCGCTCGACCATGGTGAGGCCGGCGACGAGCGGGTAGCCGTAGACGTAGGCGTCGGCGGCCAGGGCCTCCAACTCTGGCTGGGTCATGGGGGGTGTCTCCTCGGGGCCCGGGGCTGTGGCCCGGCAGGTCGGGGCGTCGGGGCGTCAGGGCGTCGGCGTCGGACGGTCGGGACGGGCGGGACGGGCGGGACGGCGGCGGACGGGACGGCGGCGGGCGGGCGTCACCGCGGTGTGAGCGGGGGCGGCGTCCAGCGGCCGTCGAACACGGAGTCGTCCGGGCCGTAGAGGCGGATGACCACGGTGAACGGACCGTCCGGCGCGGGCAGCCAGTTCGCGGAGTGCTGGGCGTCGGCCGGCCGCTTGTGCTGGACGTAGAGGGTGAGGCCGCCGTCCGGGTCGGTGACCAGGCCGGGGGTGCGGTCGCCGATCGAGTAGCGGTCCAGGGTGTTGTCGACCAGCAAGCGGTCCGGGAGCCCGTAGACGGTGGCGGACCAGAAGAACCGCGCGGGCGGCAGCCGTCCGGGTTCGAAGCGCAGGACGTAGTCGCGGTCGCTGGCGTCGGGCGGCCGGTTGCCCTCGCTGTCGGCGGGCCAGCCGCTGTACCAGGCCTCCTCGGCGGGCAGCCCGTACAGGCCCTTCAGCGCGCCGAGGGCCTGCTCCAGGTAGGCGGTGCCGATCTGCTCCCGGGTGCCGAACAGTCCGGTGGAGGTGGCGGTCCGCTCGGCGGCGCGGGCCAGTTCGGCCTTGCCGTCGGCGATTCCGCGCTCGATCTCGGCCCGGACCCCGATCGGCAGGGCCGCCGGTTCGAACTCGCCCCGGCCGTCGATGCCGAGGTCGGCCAGCCGGCCGCGCAGGTCCGCCTCGGCGGGTGGCGCGGGGAAGAAGCCGAGCAGGAAGTCCAGGAAGCCGAAGTACTCGATGGTGTCCAGCACTTCCTCGCGCCAAACCGGCCAGACCGGGTGCGGGGCGGGCACGGGCGCGGCCGTGCCGGCGTACTCGTGCAGCGGGCGGAGCCGGTACTGCTGCTGGATCCGCTCCACCTCCCCGACGGCCTCGGCGGACGTCCCGGCGAGGTAGGTGCGGCCGAGGATTCCGATCAGCCGGGTGGCGGTGCGGATCACGCCCTTGATCCCGGCGGGGATCTCGCCCTGCCAGCCGGGGCCGGCCACCAGGTAGTCGCCGGCCTCCTGACCGGTGGTCCGGGAGCCGATGAACCCGGCGAACACGGTGTCGAGTTCGTGCAGCGGGAGGACGTAGTAGCGGTCCACGGCGGGGACGGAGACCACCCACGGCTCGGTGCGTAGGTCGAGCCAGGCCCAGGAGTAGGGCGTGTCGTTGTTGGGCGTGACGACGTCGGTGTCGGCCGGGGTGAACGGGCGCGGGTGGTGACGGAAGACGCCGAACCCGCCGACGTACCTCGGGTCCGCGTCGTCCACCGCCTGCACGTACATGGTGCGGTAGTTCTGCAGGATCGGATAGCCGCGGACCCATGCCTCGGCGGCGGTCGCGCGGATGGTGGCCGGGTCCACGAGTGCCGGGTTGACCATGGTGCCGCTCTCCCCTGTCCGTTCTCCGGTGCCGGAGCATGGCGAACTGATTAGGACATTTCGGTACAGAGCGCATGCTATGTGGCCCCCCGGCGATCAGCATCTCGGCCGCGGGCCGTACGGAGGGTGGCGCGGGAGGCCCTACGGGGCGGGCCGTACGGGGGCCGCGGGCGACCCGGTACGCCCCGGTCTCCGCCCAGCGCGAACGGGCGTGTGCCGACCGGGGGACCCGGGACAGTCTTGCCGGTATGAAGATCCTCTTGCTCGGCGGCTCCTCCTTCCTCGGGCGGGCGTTCGCCTCCGAAGCGCTCGCACGCGGCCACGAGGTCACCACCTTCAACCGCGGCCGTTCCGGCACCGACCTGCCCGGTGTCGAGGCCGTCCGGGGCGACCGCGACTCGGTCGACGACCTGGAGCGGCTGGCCGGGGGCCGGCACTGGGACGCCGTCGTCGACACCTCCGCCCAGCAGCCCGCCCAGACCGCCCTCTCCGCCCGGCTGCTGCGCGAGCACGCCGCCCACTACACCCTGATCTCCTCCGTCCACGCCTTCGCCGACTGGCCGGCCCGGGTGATCGACGAGACCTCGGCCCTGCACCCGTGCCCGGCCGACACCCCTCCCGGCCAGGAGTTCAGCGCCGCGCTCAAGGCCGGCTGCGAGCGCGCGGTACTGGAGGGGTTCGGGCCCGAACGCACCACGGTCCTCAACAGCGGACTGCTGATCGGTCCGCACGAGATCGGCGGCCGGCTGCCCTGGTGGCTGGAACGGATGGCCCGGGGCGGGCGGGTACTGGCACCGGGAGACCCGAAGCGGACGATGCAGGTGATCGACGTCCGGGACTTCGCGGTGTTCGGCGTCGACCTGCTGACGGCCGGCACGGCGGGCCGCTACATCACCACGGCGCCGCCCGGGCGGCTGACCTACGAGGAGTTCCTGACGGGCTGCATCGGGGCGGTGGGGCCGGACGGCACCGGCGCACCCGCCGAGCTGGTGTGGGTCGGGGACGCGCCGCTGCTGGCGGAGGGGCCGGACAGCGTCCAGCCGTGGAGCGAACTCCCGCTCTGGGCCCCCGATCTGCCCGCCATGGCCGGGACCTGGCTCGCCGACACCGCCCGGGCGGAGGCCGCCGGGCTGCGCTGCCGACCGTTCACCGAGACCGCCCGGGACACCTGGGCCTGGCTGCAGGAGCGCGGCCCGGCCACCGACACCGGGGCCGACGGCCGCAAGCGCGGGCGGATCGTGCACGGGATCGAGCCGGCCAAGGAGCAACGGCTGCTGGCCACCCTGTCCTGAGCGGCTCGCGGCGCGAGCGTCCGGAGCGGACGGCGGCACGCCGCCCCGCACCGGGGTCCGGCCCGGGGCCCGCACCGGGGGTCCGACCGCGGGGGTCCGACCGCGGGCGCGACCGTGGAGGAGAGCGGGGACGGCCCTCCTCCACGGCCGCGCCCGCGGGCCTCAGCGGCTGCGGCGGGTGACCAGCTCCGCCAGGGCCAGCAACTCGTCGGCGGCCGACGGCTCGGGCACCGCGACGGCCAGCTGCGCCAACGCCGCGGCCATCCGCTCGCAGGACTCGCCCTGCGCCCACGCGCGGCCGCCGGCGCCCTCGACGGCGGCCGCGCAGCTCGCCAGCTCCTCCGCGGTCAGCGCCCGCTCCAGCCCGTACAGCTCGGCCAGCCGGGCGCCGTCGGGAGTCCCGGAGCCCAGCGCCGCCACCACCGGCAGCGACTTCTTCCGGGCGACCAGGTCCGCGCCGACCGGCTTGCCGGTGACGGACGGGTCGCCCCAGATGCCGATCAGGTCGTCGATCAGCTGGAAGGCCAGGCCGATCTCCCGGCCGAAGCCGTCCATCGCCTGGGCGGCGGCCTCCGAGCCGCCCGCGTACCGCGCCCCCATCGCGCAGGCGGCGCCGAGCAGCGCACCGGTCTTGGCCTCGGCCATCGCCAGGCATTCGGTCAGTGAGACGTCACTGCGCTGCTCGAAGGCGCAGTCGATCTGCTGGCCCTCGCAGAGCTCCACCACGCAGTCGGCCAGCCGGCGGACGGCGTCGGTCGCGGCCGGGTGGCCGTCCTCGGCGAGCAGGCGCAGTGCCAGCGAGTGCATGGCGTCGCCGGCGAGGATCGCCTCGGTGGTGCCGAACACCCGCCAGGCCGTGGGGCGGTGCCGCCTGGTCTCGTCCCGGTCGATGATGTCGTCGTGCAGCAGCGTGAAGTTGTGCACCAGCTCGACGGCGGCCGCCGCCGCGGCGGCCGAGGCGGGGACGCCGCCGAGGGCCTGGGTGGCGGCCAGCACCAGGGCCGGCCGGATGGCCTTCCCGGAGGGGGAGGCGGACGGCGAGCCGTCCGCCTCCCACCAGCCGAAGTGGTAGCCGGCCACCCGGCGCATGGTGCCGGGCAGCGAGTCGACGGCGGCGCGCAGGACCGGGTCGACCAGGCCGCGGGCGCGGGCGAGGACGTCCTCGGCCTCGTGCCCCTCCCGATGGTCGCGCTCCAGCGTGAACATTCCCATGAGTCCTCCCCCTTGGTGGTGCGACGGGCCCGCGGCGGTGCGCCGGGCCCGCGGTGTGCGCGCCGGCCCGGTGCGGCGCCGTACGGCGGGCAGGCCGCGCGGTGGCCGGTGCAGCGGTGGCCGGTGCAGCGGTGGGCGCCGCCCGGCCGGGTGCGGGTGCCCCGGCCGGGCGGCGCTGATTCCGACCGGCCCGGTCAGCCCTGGTGGTGCGAGAGGTCGACGTTCTCCAGGACGCCGACCGCGTCCGGCACCAGGATGGCGGCGGAGTAGTAGGCGCTCACGAGATAGGAAATGATGGCCTTCTCGCTGATGCCCATGAATCGGACCGAGAGGCCCGGCTCGTATTCATCGGGAATTCCGGTCTGGTGCAGACCGATGACACCCTGGTTGTCCTCGCCGGTACGCATCGCGAGGATCGAGCTGGTGTTCCCGTCGACGATCGGGATCTTGTTGCACGGGAAGACCGGCACGCCGCGCCAGCCGAACACCTGCCGGCCCTGGACCTCGACGGTGTCCGGGTAGAGGCCGCGCCGGTTGCACTCGCGGCCGAAGGCGGCGATGGCCCTCGGGTGGGCGAGGAACAGCTTGGTGCCGCGGCGGCGGCTCAGCAGCTCGTCCATGTCGTCGGGGGTGGGCGGGCCGGAGTGGGTCTGGATCCGCTGGCCGTGGTCGGCGTTGTTGAGCAGCCCGAACTCCGGGTTGTTGACCAGCTCGTGCTCCTGGCGCTCGCGCAGGGCCTCGACGGTCAGCCGGAGCTGGTGCTCGGTCTGGTTCATCGGCTGGTTGTAGAGGTCGGCGACCCGGGTGTGCACCTTGAGCACGGTCTGTGCGACGCTCAGCTCGTACTCGCGCGGCTTGAGCTCGTAGTCCACGAAGGCGCCGGGGAGCTCGTACTCGCCGTGGTGGCCGGCGGAGAGGCCGATGGCCGCCTCGCCGTGCTTGTTCTGCGGCTGCTGGAAGCCGGCCAGGTACTCCATGACCTGCAGCTGGAGCGCCTCGGAGCGGTCCGCGAGCTCCTGGAAGGCGGGCCAGGACAGCGCGAGGAGGGTGCCGGCGGTCGCCGCCCGCACCGTGTACGTCCAGGTGCCGTCCTCCTGCTGGAGCACCTCGTCGCCGAGGTGGTCGCCGTCGGCCAGGGTGCCGACCACCGCCTCCTCGCCGTATTTGCCGGTTCCGATCCGGTTGAGCTTGCCGTACGCGATGATGAACACCTCGTCGATCGGCGCACCCGCCGCGACCAGGACCTCACCGGCGGAGAACTCGCGTTGGACGAAGCGCCCGGCCAGCTCCTCCAGAACGGCGTCGTCCTCGAAACCGCGCAGCACCGGCACCTCGCGCAGCGTCGGCGGGACGATCCGCACGGTGCTGCCCGTCCGGTCGAGGCCCACCCGGCCGCGGCCGGCGGTGTGGCGGAGGCGCCGGTTCACCCGGTACGTGCCGCCCGAGACCTCGACCCACGGCAGCGTCCTGAGCAGCCAGCGCGGGCTGATGCCCTGCATCTGCGGTGCGGACTTGGTGGTCGTCGCGAGATTCCGCGCCGCCACCGTGGCCAGGCTCTGCTGCTCCCCGGCCCGCGGTGCGCCGCCCGGTGCAGGAATACCGGTGTTGGTTTCGGTCGACATTAGGGAGCCCTTCGCATACCCGTACCCGATGAGGTGTCACTTCGCATCCCTCATGGTGGGCCCATTCGGAGGGCATCCGCAATCACTCTTTCGAGTGGTCGGAATGGCCGAAAAAATAGGACGACTAGAATGTCTGATCGATATTTATTCGAGCAAATGATCCACCGCACTGCGGAACGGGATGCTCCGGTTCGCCTCCCCGGCCCGCGCACGCCGGACCCACCCCGCGTTCACGCCCGCGCAAGGGGCCGCTAAGGTGCCACTTCAAAGGGCCACGGGGCCAGTTGACGAGCGCGGCCGCACCGGATGCCCTCCCCTCGTTCACCCCTGCCCTGGGAGGCCTGATGAGCGCCCCCGTCACTGTCTGGCTCAACCGCACGTACGCCGAGAACGTGTTCTTCATCGAACAGCTGCGCGCCGCCCCGCGCCCGGTCCGGATCCACGCCACCCACCTCGACCCCGACTCGCCGGTCCTCGCCGCCGCCGACCACGCCGACCTGGAACCCGCCGACCTCACCCCGGACGCCTACGTCGCCTTCGCCCTCGACTACTGCGCCCGCCACTCCGTCGACGTCTTCGTCCCCCGCCTGCACCAGCTCGCGATATCCCTGCACCGCAAGGAGTTCGAGGCGGTCGGGACCGCCCTCGCCTGCCCGCCCGCCGCCGCGATAGCGGCCTTCGAGAGCAAGGCCGACGGCTACGCGGCGATCACCGCCGCCGGCCTCCCCACCCCTCCCTGGTGGCTGGTCCGCACCGCCGAGGAACTGGTGGCCGCCGTCGACCGGATCGAGTCGGCCGGCCTCACCGCCTGCCTCAAACCCGCCTCCGGCGCCGGCGGCGAGGGCTTCCGGCTGCTCACCCGCGAGCCGTTCGGCCTGCACCGGCTGGCCGGCTGGGACAGCCGGGTGCAGGTCGACCAGGTGGCCGCCGCACTGGCCGACGCCGCACGCGAGACCCCCGACGAGCCGGCCGACCTGCTGGTCATGCCGTACCTGGACGGCCCCGAGATATCGGTGGACTGCCTCGCCGACCTGGACGGCACCCTGCTCGCGGCCGTGGGCCGCAGCAAGCACCGGCGCCGCCGCAGCTTCACCACCGCCCCCCGGTACGTCGAACCCGCCCGCCGGCTGGTCGAGGCGACCGGGATGGCGTTCCTCTCCAACGTGCAGTTCCGCCACCTGCACGGCGAGCCCGTGGTCATCGACGTCAACACCCGGCCCTCCGGCGGCCTGCACCAACTGCGCCTGTGCGGCCTCAACCTGCCCTGGAACGCGGTGCAGCTGGCACTGGGCGAACGCCCGGACACCGAGTGGACCGTGGATCCGGCGGGCATCGAGTACACCCTGGTCTCCGGCATCCAGCCGGTGCTGCCGCGGCAGTCGCCGTTCGCCCCGCCGCCGGCCCTGGCCGGGCACCCCGAGGCCCAGTTGGTGCACTGACCTCCCGCCGGCGCCGCCCCGGACCGGGCCGCTCACCTCCTCAGAGCGGCCCGTTCCAGTCCAGCGTCGGCTCCAGCACGCCCTCCAGGGTGAGCAGCCAGCGCTTCACGTCGATCCCGACCCGGCCGCCGCCGAAGCCGCCGATCCCGTCCGCCGCCACCACCCGGTGGCAGGGCACCAGCAGCGCGACCGGATTGGCGGCCATCATCTGCCCGACCGTCCGGGCCGCCAGCCCGGGCTCCTCGACGTCGCCGAACACACCGCTGCGGGCCGCCAGTTCGCCGTACGTGATGGTCCGCCCGTAGGGCACGTCGCCGAACAGCGTCTGGAGCACCACCCGGTGCGGACCGGTGCTCAGGCTCCAGTCGATCGGCAGGCCCAGCTCCCGGCGCCGGCCCGCCAGGTACTCGCCGACCCGGCCGGTGACCGCCGCGATCTTCGACTCGTCGGTGCACCTCGGCAGTTCACCGGAGCGGCCCAGGTACCCGACCGCCGCGACCCCCTGCGGCGTCACCGCCACGTGCAGCGGGCCGCTCGGCAACGGCGTCTCCACGGTCAGCCACGACATCGACGCCGCCCCGTACCGCTCCACCACGTCCGAACCCCCGCCCCGCCCAGCCGGACCGGCCGCCGGCCACCCCGTCGCCCGGAGGACGCGCGCGGACCACCCGCCCCGCGCGCCATCGTACGGCGGGCCGGGCGTGCGGTCCGGTGCGTCCGCCGTTACAGCCGCCCCTTCAACTCCGCGGCGAGCGCCCGCGACCAGTGCGACAGCTCCGCCCGGTCGGGCGCCCGGCCCTCGCACAGGACGCCGACCTGCGCGTCGTTGATCCGGTTCGGCCCCGGGATCTCCAGCAGGTACGCGAGCTCCTCCAGCACCGTGGCGAGCCGCTTGGCGTCCGCGTGTTCCAGGACGACGGCCGCCTCGTGGTGGCCGATGGTGAGAGAACCGGGCATGGCCTACCTCCTCCGTTCGCCCCCGCACTCCCTCCACCGTACGACCGCGCGGCCCGGCCTGCCCCCCGTCCCCGCCCGGCCCGGGCGGGGGTACGCTCCGCAGCCGTCCGGCCGCGGTCCGCCGCCCCACCCCTGCTCCGTCCCCGCCCCTGCCCCGTCCCCGCTCCCGCTCCCCGGCGCCGACCTCAGCGGACGGCCGCCGCGGGCTCCGCCCCGGGCAGCGGCTCCGCGGGCGCCTCCCAGCGCCGGCAGCGCACCTCCCGCACCGCCAGCACCGCCACCCCGGCCAGCAGCTGCCACCCGGCGCCGAACAGCAGCACGGCCGACACCCCGACCCGGTCCGCCACCGGACCGGCCGCGGCCAGGCCGAGCGGCCCGAGCACGAAGGCGCCCAGCCCGCCGAACGCGGTCACCCGCGCCAGCACCTCGGCCGGCACCCAGCTCTGCATGGTCGACTCGAAGAGCGCGCCGCAGACCGCCGAGCCGGCCCCGGCCGCCAGCGCCGCCGCGACCGTCCAGCCCAACGGCGCACCGGCCGCGAGCGCCGCCGAGGGCAGCGCCCAGCCGAAGGTCGCCACCGTGGCAACCGCGAGCGGCCGGCCCGGGCGGCGCCCGAGCATCAG
This sequence comes from Kitasatospora sp. NPDC042419, assembly GCF_056437345.1. Taxonomy (NCBI): domain Bacteria; kingdom Bacillati; phylum Actinomycetota; class Actinomycetes; order Kitasatosporales; family Streptomycetaceae; genus Kitasatospora; species Kitasatospora sp. NPDC042419. Next base: position 226,990 of record NZ_JBWKAW010000002.1, on the reverse strand, counting down.
CAGGCCGCCGAGCACGGCGCCGACCCCGTACACGCCCATCACCAGGCCCCAGGCCCGGGCCCCGCCCAGCTCGCGCTGCGCGGTCAGCGGGCCCAGCACCAGGAACGGCGCCCAGACCAGCAGGTTGAAGAGCCCCATCTGCACGGTGGTGATCCAGAGCCACCGCCGGGAGCGGAACTCCGCCCAGCCCTCCCGGAGATCGGCGAGCACCGAGTCGTCGCCACCGCCGGCGCCCGCCCCAGCCGGCACGGCCACCCTGACCCGCGCCAGTGCCAGCGCGCCGACCCCGTACGTCAGCGCGTCGATCAGCAGCACCGCCCCCGGCCCGTACCCCGCGGTGATCACCCCGGCGAGCGCCGGGCCGGCCACCGTCGACACCGACCGGGCCAGCCCCAGCAGGGTGTTGGCGTCCGGCAGCTGCTCCTTCCGGCGCACCAGGGCGGGCACCAGCGCGCCCAGCGCCGGCATGAACACCCCCTCGCCGATCCCCCAGACGGCGACCAGTGCGGCCATCGCCCAGACCGGCGCGTGCCCGGTCGCCAGCGCCGCCGCGAACCCGCCCTGCACCGCGCAGCGCAGCACGTCCGACACCAGCATCACCCGGCGGCTGCCCAGCCGGTCGGCGACCACCCCGCCGAGCAGCATCACCAGCACGATCGGGAGGATCCGGGCAGCCATCACCCAGCCCAGCTCCGTCCCGCCGCCCCCGCCGTCGAGCACCGCGAAGGCCACCGCGACCGGCGCCATCGAGGAGCCGACCAGCGAGGTCGCGTAGCCGACGAAGAACCATCCGAAATCGCGTTCCCCCAGCACGGCCAGACGGCTGTCCAGCCGTCGACGGCGGGCCGGTTCCCGTTCCGTTTCCCCTGTCACGGGCGGCAAGTCTGCCCGTGCACGAAGGCCTCGGACAAGGGCTTCCGACGAAAAACCTGAGCCGTTTAGACTCAATTCCGAGAGGCCGTGCAACTGCCGCAGTAAACACCCCAAAAAACCTCTCCTGCCAGCTGTTTACCGCGCCGACGGGTACCATCCCCGAGTCCGGGTCCATCGCCGTTTACTGCGGAAGGAAGAAGCCGATGCCACCCCTGCCCCCGGTCGAGTACGCGGTCGCCGTCGAGCGCTACCTGACGGCCTCCGGGCTCGGCGCGGCGTCGCTCCGCGTCTACCGGATCGCCCTGCGCACCTGGGCCTGGGCCCTCGCCGACCGCCCCGCACCCACCGGCCCCGAACGGCGCCGCGCCCGCCCGCCCGTCCTGCCGCTCGCCCTGCTCGACCACCCGGACGCCGCCGCCCGCCTCCTGGCCGCCGCCACCCGCCGCGCCGACGGCACCGATCCGCGCACCCTCAACCGCGAGCTGTCCACCCTGCGGGCCGCCGTCGCCTGGTGGCGCGCCCAGGGCTGGATCAGCACCGACCCCACCGTCGGCCTGCGCCCGCACGCCGTCCCCGCCACCGCCCCGGACCCGCTCACCCCCGAACAGCTCCAGGCGCTCTTCGCCCTCCGCGCGCCGCTCCGCGAGCAGGCCCTCTGGCGCCTGCTGCACGAGAGCGGCGCCCCCGTCGAGACCGTCCTCGCCCTCGACGTCGACGGCCTCGACCTCCCCGGCCGCCGCACCCGGCCCCCGGCCCCGCCGCTGCGCTGGCAGGCCGGCACCGCCCGCCTGCTGCCGCTGCTGCTCGCCGGCCGCGCCGCCGGTCCGCTGTTCCTCACCGACCGGCGCGCCCCCGCCGCCACCCCGGTCGCCGACCGCTGCCCCCACACCGGCCGCGCCCGCCTCTCCTACCGGCGCGCCGCCGAACTCTTCACCGCCCGCACCGCTCCGCTGGCGCCCGGCGGCTGGACCCTCCGCCGGCTCCGCCCGGCCGCCCGAACGCGCTCCACCCGAACGCCCTCCGCCTGAACGCCCTCCGTCGGAGCCCTCCGCCTGAACCCTCCGGTGCCGCCGGCCACCCGCGGGCCCGGCCGGAGCGGGCCGGGAAACGCGACGGCCGGCCGCCGCACTCGCGTGCAGCGGCCGGCCGTCCCGGGGTCACGCCTGGGCGAACCCCCGGCGCAGCTCGGCGTCGGTGACGACACCGCTGTGGTGGTCGAGCTCCAGCCGGGCGATGCCCGCCAGGTGCGCGACCTGCCGGTCGCCGAGCAGCCCGGCCGCCGACTCACTGCGCTCGAACGCCCCGACCGCCTCGACCAGGTGGGAGGGAACGCGCGCCGCCCCGGTGTCCAGGTAGGCGTCGCCGTCGCTGGCCGGCGGCACCTTGAGGCCGTTCTCGACACCGTGCCGCACGCCGGCGACCACGGCCGCGAGCGCCGCGTACGGGTTGGCGTCGGCGCCCGGCAGCCGGACCTCCAGGTGGAGGCCGGCACCGTGGCCGACCACCCGGACCGCGCAGGCCCGGTTGTCCCGCCCCCAGTTGAAACGGGTCGGGGCGAACGAGTGGTCGCGGAAGCGGTGGTAGGAGTTCACGTACGGCGCGTAGAGCGGGGCGGTGACCGGCAGCACCTCCAGCAGCCCCGCCACGGCCTGCCCGCCCAGCTCAGACAGCCCGGCGCCGCCCGGCCCCGTCCCCCGCAGCACCGGCCCGTCCGCCCCGTACAGGGAGACGTGCAGGTGCATCCCGCTGCCGACGCCGGTGGCCGGGGAGGCCATGAACGTCGGCGCCAGGCCGTGCCGGTCGGCGACCGCCCGGACGGCGTGCTTGAACAGCACGTGCTGCAGGCAGGCGAGCCGCGGGTCACCGTACGGGAAGGTCACCTCGACCTGCCCGGGGGCGCCCTCCAGCTTCACGGCCTCCACGGGCAGTCCGGCGCCCGCCAGGGCCTGGCGCAGGCTCCGGGTGAAGGCGGCGACCTCCCGGGGCTGGTCGAGGGCGTAGTCCCGGTTGTCCCACGTCACCGGGCGCAGCCCGCGGAAGTCCCGCCCGGCGGCGTCCCGGACGCTCCCCCCGTAGAGGACGAACTCCGTCTCCACGCCGACCTGCACGCTCAGCCCGTGCCCGGCCAGCAGGGCCAGCTGGTCCTCCAGCAGCGTGTCCGGCGCCACCGGCAGCGGGCCGCCGTCGGCCACCGGGCGGCAGTGCACCAGCGCCGTTCCGGGCAGCCACGGCAGCAGCCGCGCGGCCGAGAGGTCCGCCGCCAGGGCCACGTCGGAGAACCCGGCGCCCCACGAGCCGAGCGCACCGGTCCCCTCCGCGGACATGCCCAGGTCCGTGTCGAACACGTACCCGCACATCTCCGGCGTGAGCTTCCCGGACCCGAGCCGCTCCAGCAGCACGCCGGCGTCGAACTCCTTGCCCTTGAGCCGGCCCTGCCAGTCCACCGCCGCCAGCAGCACGGTGTCGACGCCGCCGCGCACCAGTGCCCGCAGCGGCCCAGTGGCGGGGGTCTCGCCCGGAACCGCCGCGGAGGAGGCGGCCGCCCGTCGACGGCGGGCGGCCGGTCCGGCAGGCATCAGATCACGCTCCCGGTCAGCTCGGTCAGCTCGGCGCTCTGCTGCACCGGCGGGTTGTAGGACCGGCCGGCCTTCAGCCACCACAGGCCCGCGCCCAGCAGCGCCACCAGCAGCGCGACGGGGGCGTAGTTGAACGTGTCCGAGGTGACCGGGTGCGCCTGCGGGAGGCAGAACAGCACGGTGACCACGGCCACCCAGCAGACCGCCACGATCCCGATCGGCCGACTCCACCGGCCCAGGGTCCACGGCCCGGCCTGGAACGCCTTGCCCTTGCGCAGCCGCAGGTAGATCGGGATGGCGTAGGCCGGGGTCATCCCCAGCACGTTGATCGCCGTCACCGCCCCGTACGCCACCGGGCTGTACAGCGAGGGCAGGGCCAGCACCAGCGCCGCGCCGACCGCCAGCCAGACGCCGGCCACCGGGGTGCCGGTGCGCGGCGAGACCCGGCTCCAGAGGGCCGAGCCCGGCAGTGCCCCGTCCCGCGAGAACGCGAAGACCATCCGGCTGGCCGCCGCGGTCTCGGCGTTGCCGCAGAAGAGCTGCGCGACGATCACCACGGCGAGCAGGGCCTTGGCGCCGTTCGGGCCCAGGGCGTCGAGGAAGATCTGCGCCGGCGGCACCCCGGTGGCCGAGCCGATGGTGCCGGCGTAGTCCTGGATCGCGAACAGCATGCCGGCCAGCAGGACGAATCCGGCCACCCAACTGACCCAGATCGCCCGGACGATGCCGCGCGCGGCCGCGACCGACGCCCGGGTGGTCTCCTCCGACATGTGCGCCGAGGCGTCGTAGCCGGAGAAGGTGTACTGCGCCAGCAGCAGGCCCAGGCAGGAGACGTAGATCGGGTTGGTCCAGCCGGTGTTGTTCACGAAGTGCGTGAACACCCAGGTGGTGTCCTGGTGCTGGGACGGCACGATCATCAGCGCGCCGACGATCACCACGACGCCGCCCAGGTGCCACCAGACCGAGATGCTGTTGAGCACCGACACCAGTCGCACGCCGCGCAGGTTCAGCCCGGCGTGGACCACCAGGATCACCATGAAGATCAGGAACAGCTTGCCCGGGGTCGGCTCGAAGCCCCACTGGAGGTTGGCCAGCGCGCCGACGAACGACGCGGCCCCGTAGTCGATCCCGGCTATGCCGCCGACCAGGCCGAGCAGGTTCAGCCAGCCGGTGGCCCAGCCCCAGCGCGGCCCGCCGAGGCGGTGGGCCATGAAGTAGAGCGCGCCGCTGGTCGGGTAGGCGCTGGTGACCTCGGCGAGCGCCATGCCCACCAGGATCACCATCAGCCCGACCCCGGCCCAGCCCCACAGCATGACGGCCGGACCGCCGGTGTTCAGGCCGAAGCCGAACAGGGTCATGCAGCCGCTGAGGATCGAGATCACCGAGAAGCTGATCGCGAAGTTCCCGAACTCACCCATTCTGCGGTTGAGTTTCGGTTCGTAGCCGAGGCGACGGAGCTGGGTGTCGTCGCTGTTGGGAGTTGCGTGGGCGGGCGGCATCGCCGGACCTCCGGGGGGACGGATTCATGCGGACGGGGAAGCGGCAGCACGAGCGGGGTCAGTTCTGGGCGCTCGAACTGCCCACGTAGGCCTGGTGCCTGGCGGTGAGCAGGAGGCTCTCCGCGAGTTCCGGGGAGTCGGCGACGTGGACCCACGGCGCCTGGGACGCGAACGACCCCAGCGCGCCGAAGACCTCGACGGCCTCCCTCATCCGGACACCGGCCCACAGCGCGTGGGCGAGATGGCTCAGGTCGACGACCGGCCACTGGTCGGGCTGTTCCGTCGCGGCCCAGCTCTCGAACGCGGCCATGGCACGGTCGCGGTGAGGCTCCCTCAGCCACTGGCGGCGCGCGATGTCCCTGCGCCGGTCGGTGCGGTACTGCTCGACGGACAGGTACAGCGGCAGGACGAACAGCGGTGAGCCGTACGGCGCGTTCGGCATCACGAAGTTGACGAAGTCGGTCGCCGACCAGCGGCGCACGGTCAGCCAGTACCGCAGCATCCGGACGTGCGCCTCGCGGTTGAACGGATCGCGCCGGTTCGCCTCGAAGAACAGGCCCCAGGGGCCGGGGGGGAGCATCATGTCCGGCCCCGGGTCGCGGTGTTCGGCCCGCCGCTGCTCCGGGTCCAGGGCGGCCAGGGTGAGCAGACAGAGCCAGGGCACCGGGTCGGCGGGGTGCTCCTCCACCGCCCGCCAGCTCGACCGCCGTGCCTTCTGCTCCAGTTCCACGGCGTCCCGGCGGCCGGCGGCATGGGCGGCCACCGCCCGCTCGACCTCCACCCGGAGCCGCAGGATCGCGAGGTCGGGGCTCCCGGGCTCCTCGTCCGCCCAGTGCTCCAGCGCGTCGGAGCGGGGCGCCACCACGCCCAGCACCTGGGTCCTCGCCGATCTCCGGCTCCAGTCGCGTCCGGTCGTGTCCAGCAGGGACCGGGTGGAAAGCCACCGTCCGACGCAGAGGTCGTCCACCGCCGCCCTCAACTCGGCATCGTGGCCGGCGGGGTGATACACGAGCCGCGCCGGCTCCCGGCCGGGCATCGCGTCCATCTGCCGTTCCTTCCTCGGGGCTCGATCCGTACGCGGGCAGCCTCACCACCCCGGTCAGCACGGGGAGACCGCTGCCGGGGAAGGGGCCGGCACCGCGCACGTCCTTCTCAGCGCGGGCCTGACGCGACGTCAGGATAGTCATGGAACACGCACGTTAGGTGACCGGGCCGTGACAAAATCGGTGGCGAACAGGTCTCACACGATCCCCACTGCGCCGATCCGGCACCGTGCACCCCGGGGCCGGCAGGCCGCCCCTCGCGCACCTCCGGCCCCCTGAACTGTGCTTCTCGGGGAATCGTCCGGTTTCCCGGGAACCCCTCGGGGCCGCACCGGGGACCCGTCCGCCCCGGACGACGGGCGCGGGGCGGGGAGAAAAAAAATCGGGCGCACGAACCGGGGGCGGGCCGGTCGGCCGGCCCCCCGGCCCGATGCGAACGGCCCCGGGCGGATCGCCCGGGGCCGTCGGCGGAGCCCCCTCGGTCCGGAGCCGTGGCCCGGCCGGGGTGGCGCGCTGAGCCCCCTGTCGGGTTCGAACCGACGACCCCCGCTTTACAAGAGCGGTGCTCTGGCCAGCTGAGCTAAGGAGGCACGGTGACCGTCCGCGACATGGCCACGGCGGCACCGGGGGCAGTCTACCGGGCGCGAACGGGCCGGTGGGGGGATATCCGGAGGTTGGGCGGCAGCGGGGCCCCGCGGGGCGGGCGTGATGGAACCGATGCCGAAATCCGGTCGGCCGGGGGCTGACAAGCGGCGGAAGCGCAGGTAGCGTCGCCGGGAGCCGGTTCCGGCAGTGGTTCAGACCACTGCCGGAGGGACCGGCGGACGCAGCACCCCGAAACCTTTACTCGGATCGTCCGGCACGTTCCTGCCGGTGAAGGAGAGCACAGCCATGGCTTCTGTGACGTACGACCAGGCGACCCGCGTCTACCCCGGGGCGGACAAGCCCTCCGTGGACGCGCTGGACCTGGAGATCGCGGACGGTGAGTTCCTCGTCCTGGTCGGCCCCTCCGGCTGCGGCAAGTCGACCAGCCTCCGCATGCTGGCCGGCCTGGAGGACGTCAACAGCGGCGCCATCCGGATCGGCGACCGCGACGTGACCCACCTGCCGCCGAAGGACCGGGACATCGCGATGGTGTTCCAGAACTACGCGCTGTACCCGCACATGACCGTCGCGGAGAACATGGGCTTCGCGCTCAAGATCGCCGGCGTCAACAAGACCGAGATCCGCACCAAGGTCGAAGAGGCCGCGAAGATCCTCGACCTCACCGAGTACCTGGACCGCAAGCCGAAGGCGCTCTCCGGCGGTCAGCGCCAGCGTGTCGCGATGGGCCGCGCGATCGTCCGCGAGCCGCAGGTCTTCCTGATGGACGAGCCGCTGTCCAACCTGGACGCCAAGCTCCGCGTCTCGACCCGCACCCAGATCGCCGGTCTGCAGCGCCGCCTGGGCATCACCACGGTGTACGTCACCCACGACCAGACCGAGGCGCTCACCATGGGCGACCGGGTCGCGGTGCTCAAGGGCGGCGTGCTGCAGCAGGTCGACACCCCGCGCAACATGTACGACCGGCCGGCCAACCTCTTCGTCGCCGGCTTCATCGGCTCCCCGGCGATGAACCTGGTCGAGGTGCCGCTGGTCGACGGCGGCGTGAAGTTCGGCGGCTCGGTCGTCAACATCTCCCGCGAGGACCTGTCCGGCGCCGCCACCGACAAGACCGTGACCGTCGGCATCCGCCCGGAGCACTTCGAGATCGTCCCCTCGGGCGGCATCGAGGGCGTCGCCGTCACCGTCAACGTGGTCGAGGAGCTCGGCTCGGACGGCTTCGTGTACGGCACCACCCAGATCGGCGGCGTGGACAAGGACCTGGTCGTCCGCGTGCACGGCCGCCAGATCCCGGCCCGCGGCGAGACCATCCACGTCGTGCCGATCGCCAACGAGACCCACGTGTTCTCCACCAGCAGCGGCGCCCGCCTCTCCAGCTGAGGCAGGCCCCGGGCCTGCCCGCCCGGCCGCGCCCCGCAGCACCGCGCCGAGCCCCGTCGGACCGTCACCGGTCCGGCGGGGCTCCGCCGCGTCCCGCCACCCCAACGGGTGGCAACGTCAACACGATGCAGGGACGAACCGGGACACCCTGTCACCCGATGGTGTAACGGAGGGCGATGCGGCGCCCACCCACCGCTACGCTCCTGAGCGTGAAGCAGCTAGTTCGCCGAATCGGCCAGACCGTCGCCCTCGCCCTGCCCGTCGTCCTGGTGACCACCGGCACCCTCGCCGTGACCCGGGTGCCGTGGGCCCCGCCGACCGCGCTGGACCAGCAGGTCGTGGCGGCGTCCAGCGGGGACGGCGCCGGGATCGGCCGGACGGCGACCACCGGCCGGGCACCCGACGGGCTCGCCCCGCAGGACGCGCTGCGCGTCGCGCTGCTGGACGAGCTGCGGGCGCACAACCCGGGCAGCGCGCTGGACCTGCTGGAGCGCTCCATGCGCGAGCAGCCCGCGCTGACGCCGTACTGCACCTCGCTCGCCACCGAACTGGGCAAGGCCGCGGTGCGCAAGTACCAGGGCGACGTCCAGCGGGCCCGCTCCTTCGCCCGCGCGGTCTGCGACGGCTCCTTCGCCTCCGGCGCCTCCGCCTGACCGGCGCCTCCGCCCGACCGCAGCGCGTCCCCCGGCGGCCGGCCGCGTCCCCGCCCCCGGGAAAGGGCGCCGTGGGGCCCGCGGGCCCGGCCCCACGCCTATTGTTCAGCCATGACCGCTGACTCCGGCCCCACCGCCGCCCAAGCAGCCCACCAGCCCCCGCCCGGACCGGTGCCCGTCACCCAGGCCGTCATCCTGGCCGGGGGCCAGGGTTCGCGGCTGCGCCCCTACACGGACGACCGCCCCAAGCCGCTGGTCGAGATCCCCGGCACCGGCATCCCGATCCTCGGCCACCAGCTGGCCTGGCTCGCCTCCGAGGGGGTCACCGACGCGGTCGTCTCCTGCGGCCACCTGGCCGACGTGCTGGAGGAGTGGCTCGACAAGGCCGACCTGCCGCTGAAGGTCCGCACGGTGATCGAGGCCGAACCGCTCGGCCGCGGCGGCGGCCTCAAGTACGCCGCCAAGGCGCTGCCCCGCCCCGACGAGCCCTGGTACGCCACCAACGGCGACATCTGGACCCGGTTCAGCCTGCGCGACATGGCCGCCTTCCACCACGAGCGGGACGCCGTCGCGACGCTCGCACTGGCCCGCCCGAGGATCCCGTGGGGCGCGGTCGAGACCGACCAGTTCGGCAACGTGCTCGACTTCATCGAGGCCCCGCCCTCGCCGTTCCTCATCAACGCCGGGCTCTACGTCTTCAGCCCGGAGTTCGCCGAGCTGCTGCCGGACGTCGGCGACCACGAGCGGACCACCTTCCCGCAGCTGGCCCGCGGCAAGCGGCTGGCCGGCTACCAGCTGCCGCAGGGCGTCTACTGGCGGGCCATCGACACCGCCAAGGACCTCACCGAGGCCGCCAAGGAGCTGGCCGCCGGAGCCGGCCGCGCCCCGCAGTAGCCCCCGCGGCGCCACCCGCGCCCGCGCCCCGAGCGCGCGGACACCGCATCACGGCGACCGGCCGGGTGCTCCCCCACGGAGCACCCGGCCGGTCGTCGTGGCGGCCGGACCGTCAGGTGGCCGTCGGCACCCCCGGACGGGAGTTCCGCGCACCGCCGCCGGACAGCTCGGACAGCGGCCCGCTGCCGAGCACACCACCCAGCAGGCCCGAGCCCGAACCCGAGCCGGCGCCCGTACCCGAGCCCGAGCCGGTCGGGGCGCTGCCGGCGCCGCTGCTCGGGCTCGGCTTCGGCGCCGCCCCCGAGCCGCTGCCCGACGCCGGCGTGCTGCGCTGTGCGGGCGCCGAACCGGCCGGCGCCGGGGCGGCGGGCGGTGCCGAGGCGGCCGGCGCGGTCGGGCTGGCCGCACCGCTCTCCGGCTTGGCCGACTTCGCCTTGCCGCTGGGCGTGGCCGTCGCCGCCTTCGGCGAGGCCGGGGCGCTGGACGGCGGGGCCGACGGCGCCGGGGCGGACGGCGAGGCGGGACGGGACGCGGCGGGCGAGGGCGGCGTGGACGCACCCTTCCCGCCGGGCGTGACGGACGGCCCGCCGCTCGGCCAGACCGGGGTGCCGTAGTCGGTGGCCGGCCGGGACGGCGCCGGCGCCGGACGGGCACCGGTACGGACCGCCGCACCCAGCATCGAGCCGACCAGCAGGGTCAGGCCGACCACCACCGCGGTGACCACCGCGCCGCGCCGCAGCACCCGGCGGCGGAGCGCCGCGGGGGCCTCGGTCCCGTACCGCCGCCAGGCCTCCAGGTTGAGCCGCCCGTCCAGCGAACCGAACGGCGCCCCGGCGATCAGCAGCGGGCTCCAGGCCGCCAGGAAGATCAGGTCGGGGGTGTCGTAGACCGGGACGGCCCGCCAGCTGACCGTGAACAGCAGCGCGGCGGAGAGCAGCATCGCCGCGCCGGCCGCGAGCCGCTGCCAGAGGCCGAGGACGGTCAGCACGCCGACCACGATCTCGGTGAACGACACCACCAGGCCGGAGCCGACCGGGTGCGCCATGGCGAAGGCCAGCAGCGGCTCGGCGACCTTCCACGGGTGCAGCGAGCCGAGCCAGCGCATCATCGAGCCGCGTTCGCCGCCGTCGAAGTACACCGGGTCGCAGAGCTTGCTGAACCCGGCGTAGACGGAGAGCGCGCCGAGCACCGCGCGCAGCGGCAGCAGCACCAGGCCGAGGTCGACCCGGCGGCCGGGGTACCAGGGCTGCCTGCCCTCCGCACCGGCGGCGGAGACCTCGGGCAGCTCGCCGCTGGGCGTCCAGCCCTGGGGCGCGCCGACCGGGCCGACGCCCGCCTCGGTGGCGCTGCCGGCCCCCTCCCGCGGCTGGCGCGGGACGGTCCGGGAGCCGCCGTACGGCGGGATCAGCCGGGTGTCGTCGTCGGCCGGGGAACCGCCCCGTCCGCCGACCCCGGCCGGCGCCGGGACGCCGCCCAGCCGGACGGCCTCCAGCAGCTGGGTGGCCGCGACGTCGCCCGGCCGTGCCTCGCCGGTCCAGGTGACCGGGGTGACCCGGCCCTTGCGGCGCGGCCCGCCGGCGCCGCCGGTGAGCGCCGACACGGCGGAGGCGGGCACGACGACCTGCGGGGTGACCAGCGGACGGCGGATCAGCCCCTGGGTGGCGTAGGGGTCGCCGAACGCGGCGCCGGTGGACAGCAGTCCGGCCGGGGCCTCGATCAGTGGCGCCACCGGGGTGCCGAGATTGAGCCGGAAGCTCGCCTGGGTGCTGCTGAGGCGCGCCGGGTCGGACGGCACCTTGACGGTGGTGAAGCCGGGGCCGGCCTCTATCCCGGTGCTGCCGCCGCCCAGGAGGGGGCGCCGAGGTGTTCTGGTGTCCACACCCGTCTAACCGGGTGACGCCCGGTTAGGACACTCTCCCGGGTGGATATCGGGAGTCCCCTTGAAGTGATCATGAGAAAAGCGATCGGGCCCGGTCGGGCCCGATCGCTTTCACTCGTCTTGCGGACGGAGGGCGGGGAATTCCGGAGAACGCCGGCGCCGGAGGCCCCGTCCCTGCTCGGTCTCCGGTCAGCCGACCTTGGACCGCAGCCGCGCCGCCTCGTACAGCACGACGCTCGCCGCGACACCGGCGTTCAGCGACTCGGTGAGGCCCGACATCGGGATCCGCACCAGCAGGTCGCAGGTCTCCGAGACCAGCCGGGAGAGGCCCTTGCCCTCGCTGCCCGCGACGATCACGACGGGGCCGGTCAGCGCCTCCAGGTCGCCGATCTCGGCCTCGCCGTCGGCGGCCAGGCCGACCACCAGCAGGCCCGCCTTCTGGTACGCCTCCAGCGCCCGGGTCAGGTTGGTGGCACGGGCGACGGGCAGCCGGGCGGCCGCGCCCGAGGAGGTCTTCCAGGCACCGGCGGTCATACCGGCCGCCCGGCGCTCGGGGATGACCACGCCGTGCGCGCCGAAGGCGGCGGCGGAGCGGACCACGGCGCCCAGGTTGCGGGAGTCGGTGACCCCGTCCAGGGCCACGATCAGCGCGTCCTGGCCGGCGTCCGCGGCCTCGCCCAGCAGGTCGTCGGGGTGCGCGTACTCGTACGGCGGGACCTGGAGGACCAGGCCCTGGTGGTTCAGGCCGCCGGTCATCTGGTCCAGCTGCGGGCGCGGGGCCTCCATCAGCGGGATGCCGCGGTCGTTGGCGGCCTGGAAGGCGTCGCGGACCCGGTCGTCGGTGTCGATGAACTGCATGACGTACAGCGCGGTGGCCGGCACGCCGCCCTGCAGGGCCTCGGCCACCGAGTTGCGGCCGACCACCAGCTCCGCGGCACCGGCGCCGCCACGGCCGCCGCGACCGCCGCCGCCGGCGCGGCGCATGCCGGCCCGGGCCTTGGCGTCACGCTCGCGCTTGACCGCGGCGTTGGCGGCCCGCTGCTTGGGGTGACCCTTGCGCTCCTCGCCCCGCGGGGTCGGGCCCTTGCCCTGGAGCGCCTTCCGGCTGTGGCCGCCGGTACCGACACTCGCGCCCTTCTTCGACCCGGGGTTGCGGCGGTTCCTGCGCTGGCTGTTGCCGGCCATGGCTGTACTTCCTGTCTGTCTGTCCGGCATGGCCGGCCGCCTCCGGTGGAAGCCGGTGGCGGCCGACGGCATGCGCTCCGTCATGCGGGAGGGCCGCACCGGTCCGGTACGGCCCCACCTCACCCCTCGGTCGCCCGGGGGTTACTGGCTGTTGATCGTCCAGCGCGGGCCGGACGGGGTGTCCTCGATGGCCAGTCCGGCCTGGCCGAGCTGGTCGCGGATGGCGTCCGCGGTGGCGAAGTCCTTGCGGGCCCGGGCCGCCTGCCGCTGCTCCAGGACCAGGTGGACCAGCGAGTCGACGACGCCGTGCAGGTCCTCCCCCCGCTCCGCCCCGGCCCACTGCGGGTCGAGCGGGTCGAGTCCCAGTACTCCGAGCATCGCACGGACCTCGGCCAATCGCGCCACCGCGTTCTCCTTGTCGTCCGCGGTGAGGGCGCTGTTGCCCTGGCGGACGGCGGTGTGCACGATGGCCAGCGCCTGGGGCACGCCCAGGTCGTCGTCCATCGCCTCGGCGAAGGCCGGCGGCACCTCGGGCGCCGCGTCGACCTTGCCGCAGCGCTCGACGGTCCGCTGGATGAAGCCCTCGATGCGGCCGAACCCGGCCTCGGCCTCGCGCAGCGACTCGTCGCTGTACTCGATCATCGAGCGGTAGTGCGGGGCGGCCAGGTAGTAGCGGAGCACGATCGGCCGCCAGCGCTGGACCATCTCGGAGACCAGCACCGAGTTGCCGAGCGACTTGCTCATCTTCTCGCCGCGCATGGTGACCCACGCGTTGTGCACCCAGAAGTTGGCGAAGTCGTCGCCGAACGCCTTGGACTGGGCGATCTCGTTCTCGTGGTGCGGGAAGATCAGGTCGAGCCCGCCGCCGTGGATGTCGAAGGCCCGGCCCAGGTACTTGTGGGCCATCGCCGAGCACTCCAGGTGCCAGCCCGGGCGGCCGCGGCCCCACGGGGTGTCCCAGCTGGGCTCGCCGGGCCTGGCCGACTTCCACATGGCGAAGTCGCGCTGGTCCCGCTTGCCGGTCTCGCCCTCCCCCTCGGGCTGCAGCAGGTTCTCCAGCTTCTGGTTGGAGAGCGCGAGGTACCCGGGGTAGGACTTCACGTCGAAGTAGACGTTGCCCTCGGCCACGTAGGCGTGTCCGCGGGCGATGAGCCCCTGCATCATCTCGATCATCTCGGGGACGTGCCCGGTGGCCCGCGGCTCGACGGTCGGCGGCAGGCAGCCCAGCGCGGTGTAACCGTCGTTGAAGGCCCGCTCGTTGGCGTAGGCGATCTGCCACCAGGGCGTGCCGAGCTCGCGCTCCTTGGCGATCACCTTGTCGTCGATGTCGGTGACGTTGCGGGCGAACGTCACCTGGTAGCCGCGGTAGGCGAACCACCGCTGCATGATGTCGAAGTTGAGGCCGGACCGGATGTGCCCGATGTGTGGCGCCGACTGGACGGTAGCGCCGCACAGGTAGATCGAGACACAACCCGGTACAAGCGGGACGAAGTCGCGTACCTGGCGGGTGCTGGTGTCGTACAGGCGAATGCTCACAGCGTCAAGCGTAGTGGGCAGCGGGGGGTGCCCCGCGACATTCCGGAATGTCAATACCGCGGCAGAGCCGTTTCCACTCCGTGACGTAGAGGAGGCACCCCTTCCGCTCCGGGCCGGTCAGATCGAGCCGACCACCTTGCGCGGGCTCAGCCGGACGACCACCCGCACGTCGTCCGGGCCGTCGTACGTGTACTTCTGCTCGCCGCGGTACTTCAGCGCCAGCTCGTCGATCAGGTCCTGGCCGCCCTCGCGGGTCAGCGTGACGTCGCCGCGCACCTCCAGGTAGGTGTACGGGCTCTCCGGCGGGTTGACCACCAGGGAGACGCGCGGGTCCTTCACCAGATTGAGGTGCTTGCGGCGCCCCTCGACGGTGGAGAACAGGATGTCGTCGCCGTCCCGCTTCACCCAGACCACGGAGGACTGCGGGCTGCCGTCCGGCTGGACGGTGGAGATCACGGCGAAGCTCTTGCCGTCGATCAGGGACTTGGCCTGGTCGGAGAGGTGTGCGGCCATCGGGACCTCGTTCTTCTCGTCGAGCGGCGGTGGACAGGTCGCCCGGTGGGCGGGGCCGGGCCCGGCTGGGGCCCGCACCGAACGGTAGCGACTCGGGCCCCAGGCAGCAGTCCTGAACACCCGTCACCCGTCACTTATTCCCGGGCAGGCCACCCGATCCGGTGACGCTACCGCCGGGCTCCGCCGCCCGGAAGACCCCCGGCAGAGCCTCCGGAGGGACCGGGCGGCAGGCCGCCGGAAACGTCAACGGCGCTCGTACACCAGGGCGGTGGCGATCGCGGCCAGCCCCTCGGCCCGGCCGGTGAGGCCGAGCCCGTCGGTGGTCGTGCCGGAGACCGAGACCGGCGCACCGACCGCCGCGGCGAGCGCGGCCTGCGCCTCCTCACGGCGCTTGCCGATCTTCGGCCGAATACCGACCACCTGGATCGCGACGTTGCCGATCTCGAAACCGGCCGCGCGGACCAGCCGCGCCGCCTCGCCGAGCAGCGTCACCCCGGACGCCCCGGCCCACTCCGGCCGGTCGGTGCCGAAGTGCGCGCCCAGGTCGCCGATCCCGGCGGCGGAGAACAGCGCGTCGCACGCGGCGTGCGCGGCCACGTCGGCGTCCGAGTGCCCGGCCAGGCCGTACTCGGAGTCCGGCCACTCCAGGCCGGCGACCCGGAGCGGGCGGCCGGCCTCGAAGGCGTGCACGTCGGTGCCGATGCCGACCCGGGGGATCACCGGGACGGCGCCGGCGGTCGGCTCAGTAGGCATCGGAGGCCCTCCTGCGGGCGAGTACGGCCTCGGCGAGCACGAGGTCCAGCGGACGGGTCACCTTGAACGCCTCCTCGTGGCCGGGCACCACCACGACCCGGCCGCCGAACCGCTCGACCAGGCCGGCGTCGTCGGTGACCGGCGGCAGCGCGCCCCCGGCCTCCTCGGTCAGCGCCTTGGCGTGCACCTCGGCCAGCGTCTCCCGGCGGAAGCCCTGCGGGGTCTGCACGGCGCGCAGGGTGGACCGGTCGGGCGTGTCGAGCACCGGCTCGGGCCCGCCCTGGACGGGCTCGACCCGCTTGACGGTGTCGGCCAGCGGAACCGCCGGAACGACCGCCTCGGCCCCGGCCCGGACGGCGGCCGCGACCGCGTCGACGACCTCGACCGGGACGAGCGGCCGGGCCGCGTCGTGCACCAGGACGATCCCGACCTCGGCCGGGATGGCGGCCAGGCCCAGCCGGACGGACTCCTGGCGGGTCTCCCCGCCGGCCACCACCCGGATGTCCTTGCCCTCCAGCCCGTGGCCGTCGAGCAGGGCGACCACCTCGGCCACCCCGTCGGCGGGTGCGGCGACCACGACCAGGCCGACCGCGCGGCTGCGGGTCAGCGCCCGGACGGCGTGCACCAGGAGCGGCACGCCGCCCAGGTCACGCAGGGCCTTGGGGGCACCGGGCCCCAGCCGCTCGCCGCGTCCGGCGGCGGGCACCACTGCTGCTGCGACTGCTGCTGTGGCGTTCAGGTTTCACTCCTTCGGAGAAGTGGGTATGGCCATGGCGTGCACGACGGGCGCGGACCCCTTCCGAAGCACCACCGTCCTCCGCCCGCGGACTCAGCAGAAACGGTCATGCAGACCCGGGGCCGACCGGGCCGACCGGGTGCGGGGGCGTCGTCCGGACACGCCTCAGCGCCCGAAGTGCCACTGCACCACCCACCGGCCATCGGTCCGGTGAGCGGCGCGCCGGCATCGGGCGCTGTGAGCGTTGTGGAGCGGACGGCCGCTACGAGGCGAGCACCTCGTCGAGCAGCGTCTCCGCCTTGTCCTCATTGGTGTTCTCCGCCAGCGCGAGCTCGCTGACGAGGATCTGGCGCGCCTTGGCGAGCATGCGCTTCTCTCCGGCCGAGAGACCGCGCTCACGCTCGCGGCGCCAGAGGTCGCGCACAACCTCGGCGACCTTGATAACGTCACCCGAGGCGAGCTTCTCCAGGTTCGCCTTGTAGCGACGGGACCAGTTGGTCGGCTCTTCGGTGTACGGTGCGCGAAGCACCTCGAAGACCCGGTCCAGACCCTCCTGGCCGACCACATCGCGAACGCCGACGAACTCCGCGTTCTCGGCGGGCACGCGGAGCGTCAGGTCTCCCTGCTGCACCTTGAGCACCAGGTAGGTCTTGTCCACACCTTTGATCTGGCGAATTTCGATGGCCTCGATCAGCGCAGCCCCGTGATGGGGGTAGACCACCGTGTCGCCAACCTTGAACGTCATGTGACAGGACCCCTTCCGTGGCTTTCCAGAATAACACGCTTTTCAGCGCACCCGAAGGGCGTTTTCGCAGGTCAGGGCCGGTCTCGGGGCTTGACAAGCACCCCCATGACGTGCTGCGACCGGTGTTCGACGCGGGCTTCCCGCAGGTCGGAGGCGGTTCCGGTGCCCACCGAAACCTGCCGCAACACTCCCGAAACCGTGATTGGATCTTGAGTTTTCACCGTTTATCGGGCCGTTTCCCGATCGTGATCCGATCTTGGTCGGTTGTTGACCTGAACACGCGGACGTGGGGCCGTACGGACGCCCCTCGACCTTCCGGGGCGCGACACGGGGACCACCCCGTGAGGACGGCATAAGCGAGGTCGATAATCTGAGACCTGATCCACCGACCGAGACCTGATCCACCGACACGTGACCTAGGGAGAAGCCGCCGCCGTGAGCCGCAGCCTTCGACGCGGCAGCATCGCCGCAATCGCCGCCCTCGCCATCGCCTCGCTGTCCTCCTGTGCCGCCGGCAACACGCCGGAGACCCTGGAGATCAAGCCCGACAACGCGTCGGCGACCCTGGGCACCGACATCCGCCTGAACAACATCGTCGTGGTCACCGGGGAGGAGTCCTCCGGTGAGCACACCGGCCCCGCCAACGTGACGGTGAACATCAGCAACACGGGAGCCGAGCCGGTCGAGCTGCAGTCCATCACCGTCGGGAACGGTGCCACCGCCACCTTCGCCGACGACAAGGGCGCCCCGCTGACCGGCGTCATCGTCCCGGCCGGCGGCGCGGTGCTGCTCGGCGGCCAGGGCAACCCGTCCGCCAAGCTGGCCTCCACCACCCTCAGCGTGGGCGGCTTCGTGAACACCTCGTTCGCGTTCCGGAACCACGAGAAGGTCGAGACCGAGGCCGCGGTCTACCCGAACAAGGGCATCTACAAGGGCTTCGGCCCGGCCGCCGCCCCCGGGGCCGCGCCCTCCAAGGCCGCCACCCCGGCCGCCGGCGCCTCGGCCACGCCGTCCGCCGCCGCCCACTGAGGCGCGGCACCCGGCGGTAGCCCCGGCAGGAACGGGGAACGCCCCTCCGGCTGATGCCGGAGGGGCGTTCCCCGTGTCCCCGCTCGTCCTGCTCGCTCCGCCGGCCCGCGTCCGCCCGAACGCCGGCCGCGCGCTTCACGGTGCGGCGTCCGGTACGGGCTGCGGTGCGAGCTGCGGTGCGGGCCGTGCTGCGGACCGCGTGCGGGTCGCGCGCGGGTCGCGGACTCGGGCCGCGGTGCGGTTTACGGCTCGAACTTGTAGCCCAGGCCACGGACCGTGACCAGGTAGCGCGGCGCCCCCGGGTCCGGCTCGATCTTCGCCCGGAGCCGCTTGACGTGGACGTCCAGCGTCTTGGTGTCGCCGACGTAGTCCGCGCCCCAGACCCGGTCGATCAGCTGCATCCGGGTGAGCACCCGGCCGGCGTTGCGGAGCAGCATCTCCAGCAGGTCGAACTCCTTGAGCGGCAGGTCGACCTTGGCGCCGTCCACCGTCACCACGTGGCGGTCGACGTCCATCCGGACCGGTCCCGCCTCCAGCGCGCCGGGGCCGCCGCCGTCGCCCGGGCCCTCGCTCTCGCCGCGGCGGCGCAGCACTGCGCGGATCCGGGCGACCAGCTCACGGGTGGAGTAGGGCTTGGTGACGTAGTCGTCCGCACCTATCTCCAGGCCGACGACCTTGTCGATCTCGCTGTCCTTGGCGGTGACCATGATCACCGGCACGTTGGAGCGCACCCGGAGCTGGCGGCAGACCTCGGTACCGGGCAGCCCCGGCAGCATCAGGTCGAGCAGGACGAGGTCGGCGCCGTTCCGTTCGAACTGCTCCAGCGCGTCGGGGCCGGTGGCGGCGATGGCCACCTCGAAGCCCTCCTTGCGAAGCATGTACGAGAGGGCGTCGCTGAACGACTCCTCGTCCTCGACCACCAGTACTCGGGTCACGATCAGGCCTCCGGGGCAAGCTGGGGGGTTGTTTCTGACAGGGGTTCCGCGGACGTCCCCGCACGGGGACGCTGTTCCACGGGTGCCTGCCCGGCGGGCAGGCGGAGGGTGAAGGTGGAGCCCTGGCCCTCGACGCTCCACACCGAGACGGTGCCGCCGTGCGAGGCGGCCACGTGCTTGACGATGGAGAGGCCGAGGCCGGTGCCGCCGGTCTGCCGGGAGCGCGCGGGGTCGACCCGGTAGAACCGTTCGAAGACCCGCTCGCGGTCCTTCTCCGAGATGCCGATGCCCTGGTCGGTCACCGAGATCTCGATCAGTTCCCCGTCGGCCTCGCCGAGGGCGGCCGCGCTGGAGATCCGGCGGGTGGCGATCGCGACCCTGGTCCGGGGCGGACTGTAGTTGACGGCGTTCTCGACCAGGTTGCCGAGCGCCGCGGCGAGCTGGCCGCGGTTGCCGTGCAGGTAGAGGCCGGCGATGCCGCCGGCCGCGATCAGGATCTGCTTGGCGGCGGCCTGCTGGCGGCAGCGGTCGATCGCCTCGGCGATCAGCTCGTCCACCGCGACCGGCTCCGGGTCGACCATCAGCCGGTCGTCCTGGACCCGGGACAGGTCGATGATCTCCTGGACCAGGCTGGCCAGCCTGGTGGCCTCGATCTGCATCCGGCCGGCGAAGCGCTGCACCGCCTCCGGGTCGTCGGACGCGTCCGCGACCGCCTCGGAGAGCAGCGAGAGCGCGCCGACCGGGGTCTTGAGCTCGTGGCTGACGTTGGCGACGAAGTCGCGGCGGACGGCCTCGACGCGGCGCCGGTCGGTCTGGTCCTCGACCAGCACCAGGACCAGCCGGGAGCCCAGCGGGGCGACCCGGACCGAGACCGCGAGCGGTTCGGCGGCGCGGGCCGCGCCCGGGCGGGGCAGCTCCAGCTCGACCTGGCGGATCTCGCCGTCCCGGCGGGTGGCGCGGGCCAGCGAGAGCAGCTGGTCCACGGCGACCGCGCCACCGCGCACCAGGCCCATCGCGTACGCCGCCGAGCTGGCCTTGACCACCTCGTCGCCCTCGCCGAGCACGATCGCGCAGGAGCGCAGCACGGAGAGGACGGTGTCGACCCCCGGGGGCAGCGGGGGTTCCTGGGCGGGGCTCAGCCCCTGGTTCCGGTTGGTGCCGCCGTACTTGCCCCTGGCCTGCTCGCGCTCGCTCCAACGGAATGCGATCGAGGCCGTGAGGCCGACGCCGAGCCCGGCTATGGCGCAGGCAGCGGCGGCGGCCACGTTCACGTCCATGCCGCCAGCCTAAGCGCACGGTGCGGGCGCTCCCCAAGGGTCGGATCAAGGGATCGGCCGCACGTTGCCGAGAATTCACCTTCAGGTAGCTGCCGGTTCACCGGGCGGGTCGTGCGTGGTCGCCCGGACGGCCCAGAGTTGGCCGGGCAGCCCGTGTGGGGAGGGTGACGGAGCCGAACGGTCGTCCGTCACCCGAGGTGCGCGCGTACGATTCGCGCCACCAGCAGCGGTCACCCGTGCGCCGTACGGCGGTCGTACCGGATGACCGGTCGGCACCGCCACCGACACAGCTACTGAGGAGAGAGCATGCGCGACGCGTACCACGAGGAACTCGACTCGATCGGCGACAGCCTGGTCGAGATGGCCAGGTTGGTCGGTTCGGCCCTCGGCCGGGCCACCACCGCGCTCCTCGACGCGGACCTGGAACTGGCGGAGAGCGTGATCGCCGCCGACGAGAAGGTCAACGACCTGCACCACGAGCTGGAGAACCGGGCGATCGACCTGCTCGCCCGCCAGCAGCCGGTCGCCACCGACCTGCGGATCGTCGTCACCTCGCTGCGGATGAGCGCCGACCTGGAGCGCTGCGGCGACCTCGCCCGGCACGTCGCCAAGGTCGCGCGGCTGCGCTACCCGGCGTCGGCGGTACCGAGCGACCTGCACTCGACGGTGCTGGAGATGGGCCAGCTCGCCCAGCGGCTGGTGGCCAAGGCCGGCCTGGTGATCGCCACCAAGAACGTCGACAAGGCCCTGGAGCTGGAGCAGGACGACGACGCGATCGACGCGCTGCACCGCGAGCTTTTCGCGCACCTGATCGACGAGCGCTGGCACCACGGGATCGAGACCGCGGTGGACGTCACCCTGGTCGGCCGCTACTACGAGCGGTTCGCCGACCACGCGGTCTCGGTGGCCAAGCGCGTCGTCTACCTGGTGACCGGTGAGCACGTGGACGAGTTCGTCGCCGCCTCGGAGGCGGCCGCCGGGCTGGAGTGATCCGACCCCGGACGCCCCCGCCCCGGTCGCGCTCACCCCGGCGGGTGAGTAAACCCGGAGCAGGGGTGGTGGGGAAGCACGCACGCGTGGACTCCCCACCACTGCGCGCCCGTTGACGCTCCCTCCGGTCGGCGGTTTCACTCGATGCCGTAGGCACCGAAGTGTGCCCGTCAGAAGGAGGGGTAGCGCGATGAAGGCAAACCCGACCCGACCGGCACCCGCACCCGACAGCGTCGAAGCGCCCGCACCGCGGCTGCTGCCCGTCCTCGCGGCCGGCTGCGGCTGCAGTGCGGGGTGCGGCTGTGGCTGCCAGTCCGGCGGACCCTGCCAGTGCGGCGGGGTCGACGGCGGCTGCTGCGGCCACTGAGGCGCACCCACCGCTGCGGAGCTCCGGGGTGCACGGCTGCCGTGGGAGACGGCCGTGCACCCCGGCCTCCTCACCGCCGGGGCGCCGGCGGGACCTGTCGACCGTCCGGGGAGGTCCGCGCCCCCCGGGCGGTCAGAACTTCACGTCGGTGCAGGAGTAGAACGCGTTCCCGGTGTCCGCGATCTCCCAGACCGCGACGACCACGTGGTGGCCGGTCCGGCCGCTCGGCAGGGTCGCGGTGTGGCTGACCGTGCCCGGCACCTGGGCGCCGTTGTACGGGACGGTCAGGAACGGCGTCAGGTCCAGGTTGGCCCGGGTGACCTTCTGCGTCGCGTCGTAGCCCGCCTTGGTCAGGTAGTACTTGAAGTCGGTCGTCGCGTGCCGGGCGGTGAACTTCCAGGTGAAGGTCCGCTGCTGCCCCGCCGACACGGCCGTGGCCGGCCAGCCGCCGCCGCGCGGGTCGTCCAGCTCGGCGAACCGGCTGTTGCCGCCGGCGCAGATGGCACCGTCGGCCGGGCCTCTGGTCGGGAACCCCTTCGTCCCCTCGACGCTCTGCGGCTCCCACTGGATCTCGCCGCAGTTCTTGACCGTGCCCGCCCCGCAGAGCGCGGCGCGGCTGGGCGGGGTGGTGATGTAGCCGTGCGACTGCGCCGGCAGCGCGACCGCGACCGGTACCGCCAGTGCGGCGATCACGGCTCCGACGACATGACGTGTGCGCATGGTGCTCCTCCGTGGGGGTGGATGGAGAGTGCGCCGGGCGCAGACGCGCGCGCGTGGGGGTGCGGCTGCCTACGGGTGAGCCCTTGGCATGCCTGCGCCGGGCCGGTGCTCACACGGTAGGAGCAGCCACTAGGGTCGTCAATGGTCTGAACCACTTTCGGAACACCCAACAACCAGCTGTGACAGGGGAGTTGGATGAGCCCTGCGCTCCTACGCCCATCGCCGAACGGGCGGAGCCGGAACGACGAGGGCCCCGCCCCCGAGTCCGGGGAGCGGGGCCCTCTGGGGCCGTTTCGGCAAGTGGCTTACTTCTTGCCCTGGGTTTGGACTGTCGATTTGCCGGGCCTGATCAAGGGGCTCTGACCTGGGGCTGAGCCGTCGATAGTCGTCATCGTTGGCCGCCCTTGATCGGCACCGGACGGCCCACAGACGGCCCGGGCCGGCAACTACCTGCGGTGCACCTGAGAAGCACGCTTGCCACCCAAGAGCAGCACAGCAATAGCAGCAACGTCGACGAGCGCTTGATGTAGATGCCCCGCCGGCACCGCGAGTACCACGACAACAACGATGACGGCGACAGCCCAGGGCGCGGGATCGACAGTTGACAGGGGACGCGGGGCAGGAGTCAGACTCATAGGGATACCTCCACGGTGTCAGCAGCCCGCGCCCATTGCTCTTGGCTTGGACCCCCTGAGCAACGTGCGCGGGCTTCTTCCTCGAAGCCCCATGATGCTCAGTCAGCGCCCCGCCAACGCAAACCGCCCAACGTCCTGACAGGGCACCCCTTCGGCCAGCGGATTCACCTCGGCCGGAGTCATGCACCACGCCACCGAATACGCACCTGACCTGGAGCGATACCGCCCTACCACATATCCGAAAGCAACCCACCCTGACAAGACAAAGAGTACCGTGAAAAATGCATCGAGAACGTCGGAATGCCCTATTTTGAAGTTAAATATCCGGTGGTGCAACTCACACAAAAACTACGACTCGTGCTTCATTTCGGTTGACCTTCCGTGACCTACGACCCGCTCAAAGAGTGCGCCCGACTGCCGGTGGGACAAATCCACGGTCCGCACCAGGACGAAGCCCTGCCCCAGGTAGTACCGGTGCAACCCAGGGTTCGTCTTCCACGCATCGAGCCGAAGGCTGGACTTGCCCGCAGCCGCCGCACGGGCCGCCGCCCAGCGCAGCATCTGCGCGCCTACGGCCTGGCCGGCCACCGCGCGAGCAATGGCCATCCGGTGCACGTACAGCGCCGCCCCCGGCTCGTCGTCGGCCTGCCAGAACTCCGGATCCGCCTCCTCGTCGACGGTCAGCGTTCCAACCGGCTCGCCGTCGCGGAAGGCGAGGAAGCACTCCCCCCGACTCATCGAGTCAAGCAACCGTTCCCGGCGCGGGGGAAACTGCCACTGGTCGCTCCCGAGCAACGCCAGCCATGCGCCCGCGCCGGTCAGCAGCCCCTCAACCAGGGGAAGTTCGTCCGGCATTGCTGCTCGCATCTCCAGCTCGGTCATTCGGCACCATCCTGCGGCTGCTCCCACTGCCGCTCGTACGAGATGACATGCCGGTCCCCTGGCAGCACAGTCACCGCGACGCGCACCGGTCGGCCGTCGGCCGTGAATCCGGTGCAGACGTGGTACGCCACGGGACTTCCCGGCCCCAGCTCAAGGCGGTGCGCTTCCTCGGGAGTCGGCATCCGCACGTACAGTTCGTCGAGCGCCTGCACCTGGCGGTAGCCCAGCTCGGCGAGCACCTCGTTCGCGCCGCGCGTGATGTCCTCCGGCCGCATGATTTCGGAGTCGCGGACGATGTCCAGCGGGAAGTAGCTGTCGTTCACGTTGAACGGCTCGTCGTCGAGCCAGCGGATACGCCGACGCACCGCAGCTAGCTCTCCGGCCTCCAGATTCAGGCGCTTCGCGATGTCCGGCGCAGGCTCCACGATGGCCACCTCGATGAGCTGGCGCGGCTTCCGCCCCTCCGCCGAGTGCTCCGTGACGAAGGCGTCCATCTCGGCCGAGTAGGGGCGCTTGCGGAATTCGGCCTGCGGTCGGAACACCATGGGCCGGCGCTCCTTCACGAAGTAGCCCCGGGGCCTCATCGGCACGACCAAGCCTTCGTTGACCAGCGCGCCGAGCGCCTGCCGCACAGTGCCTCGCCCGACGCCGAACTGCGCGATCAGGTCGGCCTCGGTCGGCAACTGCGCGCCGGCCGGGAGCGTCCCATCCGCGATCTTCTGCCTCAGCGCGTCGGAGATC
The DNA here is from genome assembly GCF_056437345.1 of Kitasatospora sp. NPDC042419. Taxonomy (NCBI): domain Bacteria; kingdom Bacillati; phylum Actinomycetota; class Actinomycetes; order Kitasatosporales; family Streptomycetaceae; genus Kitasatospora; species Kitasatospora sp. NPDC042419. The sequence goes on along the minus strand of NZ_JBWKAW010000002.1, from coordinate 202,546 downwards.
TGCTGGTACATGGGCGCTCGCCCAGATCGCATCGCTGACATGCAGACCATGAAACAGCAGCTCACGACGCATTGTCTAGTCAATGCGAACGATGCGCTTGACCTTCGGTCGCCGAGCGTGCCAATCTCTTCACCGGCAGCATTGTTCGGACAATGCAGACCATGCCAGGACTTTGCCATGGAGCGGCGCTCAAACCGCCAAGTCAGCACGCCGCTCCATGCCCCAGTGAAGGGAGTTCCATCATGCACGCTTCGCTCGCCACCCAGCCACTGACCGTCGGCCCGATCCGCTCCCAGGTGGGCGTGTTCGGCGACCCGGACGACAGCGAGAGCGCCCCGCGCGTGGCGGTGCAGATGACCCTGCACCTGTCGTTCGCCGAGATCCTCGGCCGCCTGCTGTTCACTCCGAGCGCGCTGCTGATGCGCGAGGACCTGGAGCCCGGCAACGAGTCCAAGGTCATCGAGTGCCTGTGGTTCGCCATGGCGCAGACCGCCGTGGACGTGGCCGAGGACTACGCCGAGATGGCCATGGACATCTACACCGGCCGCCACGCCTCCGCCCTCCACGACTTCGCGGTGCGCCTCGGCACCGTCATCACCCACATCTTCGGCGTCACCGCCCCCGAACCGGCCGCCCCCCGGATCGCGCCCACCGACTGAACACCCCGACCCGGGCGAGCGCTCACCGGCGCCCACGGGCGCTCACCACCCGCTCACCTGGACCAGTCGGCCGACCGCGTTCCGCCCCTGGTCGGCCGACTCCCCGGCGGCCGACCGGCCCGGTGAACACCCGACCGCTCACCGCCGCTCACGGGACCGTTCCCGGCGTTCCCGCCGACCGTTCCCGCATTCCCGGAAGCACTTCCCGCCCTTTACGGAACTGCATCGGTCGCCCACTGACCAGCAGCAACAACCCGACCGACAGCCGACCCGCTCACGGGCGAACACCCCGACTACAAGCCCAACTCCCGACCCATGAGCGGGGCCGACTTCCGGTCCCTGGAACCGCCGCCCCCGGCCCCCGGGACCGGCGCCCACGTGAGCGGTGGACACGGGCGTCGTGAGCGCCCGTGAGCGTCGGTGAGCATCCGGCCCGACCGCATTCCCGACCCGCCACCCGACTGAGGAGACCCTCATGAACACCCCGCCGATGACTGCCGACCCAGCGCCGCTCACGGACCCGGACCCGACGGACTACCTGACGGTGCCCCAGGTCGCCTACGCCCTGCGACTGTCGCAGGAGACCGTCTGGCGCATGGCCCGCAGCGGGCGCCTGGACGCCTACCGGGTCGGCAACGGCCGGGGCCAGGTCCGCATCCCCCGCGACGCCTTCCGCGCCTACCTGGCCGCCACCGGACTGCCCGCAGGCCTGTCCGCCGTCGCCGCCGCAGCCCCGTCCAGCAGCCGGGAGCGCTCCCCCTGGACCACGCCCCGAAGCTGACCCGCCCCACCGCCCGCTCCGAAGCGGCCGCCGTGTCCAGAAAACTGGACGCCCGGCGCCGGCGGACAAGCAAGAAGAGCACCGGTCGCGCCCGGCGCCAGGTGCTCCTCTTGCTGTTCGGCGAAGCCGCCGAAGGTCGTGCCGCGCAGCGGCTCCTCATCACGCCCTGAGGATCACGCTCACTACAAGAACAGCCCCTCCCTTTTTCCTAAGAAGGGAAGCTCTGCGTCACCGCGTCACCCAGAGCCGAAAAACCGCCTCTGACCTGCGACAACACGGGTGACGCAGACGGCATCCTCTGCGTCACCCCTGCGTCACCGCGTCACCCGCAGACCCAGATCTGCGTCACCACACCCCAACTACAACAGCCCCTCCTCTTTTCCTAAGTAGGAGAACGCTGCGACATGTGCGTCATGCGAGCCGGAAAACAGCCCCTGACCTGCACCAATGACCATGACGCAGACACCAACGGCTGCGTCATCCTGCGACATGTGCGACATGCCATGACGCAGCCCATGACGCACCGATGACGCAGCCCCCGGCCGCTTCGTCATGCAAAAGCCCAGGTCACAGGCCCGCATGTCGAAGATGACGCAATGACGCAGAAATCCGCACCTCGGACAACTCCCGGGCACCGCTCGATCCCCCGTGTCATGCGGTGACGCAGCCGGTGACGCACGGGTGACGCAGGCCCCCGCCGCTACGTCACCCAAAACCCCAGGTCACAGGGCCCGGGTGTCGCAGGTGACGCGGTGACGCAGAAATCCCCACCTGGGACAACACGACGGCCGCCAGAAGCCCCGCCCGCTCCCCCCTCCGCGCCCCGCCGGACCCCGGAACCGGCACCCGGACCCAGCGTCCACCCTCGCTAGACCTAGCAACCCCGCTACCAAGCAAACCAGCCCCTGACCAGCCACCTAGCGATCAAGGGCGCCCCACCGCGACACCCCGAAAGCCGCCCCCAGCACACCCCCCGACACCCCCGCCAGCCGCTAGTGCTAGGCACCGCGCCCGGCACCACCCCGGCCGCCGCCAGCCGCTCTGACACCCCCTGACACCTGACACCCGCTGACACCCAAACCCCTAGGCAAACGCGGTGTCAGACGGCCGCTGACGGCCCCTGACACCTGATCCTGACGCCCGCCGCAACCGCCCCGAGGAGAGGCCCGTGGCCAACCGCAGCACCCCCGCCGACACCCGGCCCGCCGTGACCGCCCTCCCTGCCCGCTTCCTCACTCCCGAGGACATCGCCTCCCTCTTCGGCGTCCCCCTGGAGACCGTCTACCAGTGGCGCCGCAAGCGCACCGGCCCGCCCGCCTTCCGCGTCGGCCGCCACCTCCGCTACCACCCCGACGCCGTCGCCCAATGGGTCACCGACCGGACCCGCGACGCCGCCTGAACCGCCAGGGAGCCGCCAGGGAGGCAGGGAGAACTCCCTCCCCGCCTCCCTGACCACCGAACAGTCCCTGATCAGCAGCGACACCGCCACAGGGAGGCAGGGAAGCGCCCACGCACCCTCCCGAACACCCCGGATCCACCACCCATCACCGCCCCGGACGCCTCCCTCCCTGCCCCACCACACCCACCCCCCGACCTCGAGGAGCGGCCCCATGGCCGGCCACATCCAAGACCGCTGGTACAAGACCGAGACCGGCCCCGACGGCAAGCCCCACCGCGTCCGCACCGACCGCTACGGCACCGGCAAGCGCTACCGCGCCCGCTACATCGGGCCCGACGGCACCGAGAAGAGCAAGAGCTTCCCCGACCGCCAGAAGCGGCTGGCCGAGGACTGGCTGACCCGGATCGAGGCTGACATGTCGCGCGGGCAGTACCTCGACCCGATGGCCGCGAAGACCACGTTCCAGGAGTTCGCCGAACACTGGCTGAGGAGTCAGACCAGCGACCCCAACACGCAGGCGTCGATGCGCTCGCAGCTCCGGCGGCACGCCTTCCCGCGGATCGGGGCCCGGCCGCTCGGGTCGTTCCAGCCGGGGCACATCCGGGAGTTCGTGGCGCAGTTGGAGACGTCGGGCATCTCCGGCTCGTACGCCCGGGTCATCTTCTCCAACGTCCGTGCCGTGCTGAGCGCGGCCGTGGACGACGGTCATCTGCCCAGGAACCCGTGCGCCGCGCAGACGGTCAAGCCGCCGGTCGTCGGGTCGAAGCGGGTCGTCCCGTGGCAGCCGGACCGGGTGTTCGCCGTCCGGGCCGCGATGACCGAGCGGTACCGGGCGACGGTCGACGTGGGCGCCGGCTGCGGGCTTCGGCAGGGCGAGATCCTGGGGCTGGCCATGGACGCGCTGGACTTCGTGGCGGGCACGATGCACGTCACCCAGCAGCTGAAGCTCAGCCTCAGCAAGCCGGTGTTCGCCCCGCCGAAGGGCGGGACGCTGCGGAGCGTGCCGCTCCCGGGCCCGGTGGCGGACGCGCTCCGGGCCCACATCGAGCGCTTCCCTCCGGTGGAGATCACCCTGCCGTGGATGAAGACCGGCGGGCCACCGGTCACCAAGCAACTGATCTTCACAAGCCTGTCGGACTCGATCGTCTGGCGCGGCATGCTCAACGAGGACTACTGGAAGCCCGCGCTGGCCTCCGCCGGGGTGATCCCGCCCCGGGCCAAGGGGGAGTCCCACGCCGCCGCTCGGGAGCACGGCATGCACGCGCTGCGGCACTTCTACGCCTCGGTGCTGCTGGACGCCGGGGAGAGCATCAAGGTCGTCAGCGAGTACCTGGGGCACGCCGATCCGGGGCTGACGCTGCGGGTGTACGCGCACCTGCTGCCGGACAGCCGGGACCGCGCCCGGAAGGCGATCGAAGGGGTCTTCGGGGTTCAAGATCACGAAGGCTGACGGCCCACAGACGGCCCGGAAATGAAGACGGCCCCTCACCAGCGCTGAATGCGCAGGTGGGGGGCCGTTTCGCCAGGTGGGTTACTTCTTGCCCTGGTTCTTGACCGCCTCGATGGCGGCCGCGGCGGCGTCCGCGTCGAGGTAGCGGCCGCCCTTGACGACCGGCTTGAAGTCGGCGTCCAGCTCGTAGACCAGCGGGATGCCGGTCGGGATGTTCAGGCCGGCGATGTCCTCGTCGGAGATGCCGTCGAGGTGCTTGACCAGTGCGCGCAGGCTGTTGCCGTGGGCGGTGACCAGGACGGTCTTGCCGGCGGCGAGGTCCGGGACGATCGCGTCGTACCAGTACGGGAGCATCCGCTCGACGACGTCCTTCAGGCACTCGGTGCGCGGACGCAGCTCGCTCGGGATGTCGGCGTAGCGGGCGTCACCGGCCTGCGAGTACTCGGCGTCGTCGGCCAGCACCGGCGGCGGGGTGTCGTACGAGCGGCGCCAGAGCTGGAACTGCTCCTCGCCGAACTCGGCCAGGGTCTGGGCCTTGTCCTTGCCCTGGAGGGCACCGTAGTGCCGCTCGTTCAGGCGCCAGCTGCGGCTGACCGGGATCCAGTGGCGGTCGGCCTTGTCCAGGGCGATCTGGGAGGTGCGGATCGCGCGGCGCAGCAGCGAGGTGTGCAGCACGTCCGGGAGGTAGCCCTCGGCGGAGAGGAGCTCGCCGCCGCGCGCGGCCTCCTTCTCGCCCTTCTCGTTGAGGTCGACGTCGACCCAACCGGTGAACAGGTTCTTCTGGTTCCACTGGCTCTCGCCGTGACGGAGCAGGATAAGTCGGTACGTCGTGTCAGCCATGGCCTCCAGCTTAGTGGAGCACCGGAAACCCCCTGGTGGGGGCCTCGCCGGATGAGTAATGTGTGCACAGCGTTAGTGACACTTACTTGCGAGCTGAGCGGTCCTGCCCTTCCCGCTCAGCGGACATCCGCCTGCCCGGGAGCCCCCACATGCCCGACCTGTCCTTGTCCGCCCGCGCCGGCAGAGCCGTGACCGAGGCCCTGAGCGGGCTCCCCCGCCAGTTCTGGTGGCTCTGGACGTCCACGCTCATCAACAAGCTCGGCGCGTTCGTCGTCACCTTCCTCGCCCTCTACCTGACCACCGAGCGGGGCTACTCGGCCTCCTACGCGGGGCTCGTCGCCTCGCTCTTCGGCCTCGGCTCGGCCGTCGCGTCGGTCGGCGCCGGGGTGCTCACCGACCGGATCGGGCGGCGGCCGACCCTGGTCGCCGCGCAGCTCGGGACGGCGCTGTTCACGGCCGTGCTCGGCTTCACCGACGGCCAGGTGGCCATCGCGGTGGTCGCCTTCCTGGTCGGCCTCTGCAACAACGCCACCCGGCCCGCCACCTCCGCGATCATCGCGGACATCGTGCCCGCCGAGGACCGCGTCCGCGCCTACGCGCTGAACTACTGGGCGATCAACATCGGCTTCGGCCTCTCGGCCGCCGCCGCCGGCCTGATCGCCACCCACGGCTACCTCACGCTCTTCCTGCTGGACGCGTTCTCCACGCTGGTCTGCGCGGTGGTCATCTTCGTCCGGATACCCGAGACCAGGCCGGACACCCCGGCCGCGAAGCCGGGCACGCCCGCCATCGGCCTCGGCACGGTGTTCCGGGACGGCCGCTTCATGGCGGTGGTCGCGCTCAACCTGCTGCTCGCCCTGGTCGCGCAGCAGGGCTCCACCACGCTCGCCGTGGACATGGGGCGGGCCGGCATCACCGCCACCCAGTACGGGCTGGTGATCGGCCTCAACGGGCTGCTCATCGTGGTGCTCCAGATCCCGCTCACCCGGTGGATGGAGGGGCGCGACCGGACCGCCCTGCTGGTCGCCAGCGCGCTGTTCATCGGCTGGGGCTTCGGGCTGACCGCGCTCGCCGGGTCCTCGGCGTGGTTCTACGCCTTCACCGTGGCGGTCTGGACGATCGGGGAGATCCTGAACGCCCCGACCATGATGGGCCTGGTCGCCGAGCTCTCGCCGACCGAGGCGCGCGGCCGCTACCAGGGCGTCTACTCGCTCTCCTGGTCGCTCGCCTCCTTCCTCGGACCGGCGGTCGGCGGGGTGCTGCTGGAGCGGGCCGGCAGCGCGGTGATGTGGGGTGCCTGCGCGGCCTGCGGGACGGTCGCGGCGGCCGGGTACGTGCTGCTCGGGCGGCGGCCGGGCGCGGCGCTGGCGGCGGTCGTGACCGGGCCTCCGGCGACGACCGCCGCGGCCGGGCCCGCGCCGGTGCCGGCGGCGCCCGGGGCGGCGACGCCCAAGGTGCTCCGGAAGGCGGACGCCGAGCCGGAGCGGGCCTCGACGGGCGGCTGAGCCGGGCCGTCGAGCCGGGCCGCTACTCGGCGCCGGTGCCCTCGGTACCGGCGGACGGCGTCGCGCCGGTGCCGGCCGGGCCGGCGAGGTGGGCGAATGCCACCAGGTTGCGGGTGGACTCCCCCCGCTTGGTGCGCCACTCCCACTCACGGCGGATCGCGGTGGCGAAGCCCAGCTCCAGCAGCGTGTTGAACGGCTCGTCGGCGTTCTCCAGCACGGTGCCGAGCAGCCGGTCCACGGTGTCCGGGGTCAGCGCCTCCAACGGCAGCCGGCCCGCCAGGTAGACGTCCCCGAGCGCGTCGACGGCGTAGGCGACGCCGTACAGCCGGGTGTTCCGCTCCAGCAGCCAGCGGTAGACCGCCTCGTGGTTCTCGTCGGGGCGCCGGACCACGAAGGCGTTCACCGAGAGGGTGTGGTCGCCGACCCGCAGGGCGCAGGTGGTGCTGAGCTTCCGGTTGCCCGGGAGGGTCGCCACCAGCGTGTACGGGTCGGTGGGGGCCGGCTCCCAGGCCACCCCGGCCTCGTCCAGGGCGGCGCGCAGGAGGGTCAGGGCCTCGTCCTTGGTGCGGATTGCCATGGGGGTGACGTTACTCGGCGGTACGGCGCCGGCGCAGCAGCACACCGGCCGGACACCCCCGCCGTTCCCCCTCCCGCGGCGGGCCCGCGCGGGAGGGCCCCCGGGGTCGGGCCCGCCGCGGGAGGGCCCGTGCGGTCGCCGCCGCCGGCGGACCGGCCGCCGGTGTGGACCGCCCGCCGGTGTGGACCGCCCGCCGGTGTGGGGCGGCCGCAGCCGTCAGACCAGCCGCAGCCGGGAGCCGGCGAGCCGCCCGGCCGGGCGGGCCAGGCTGCCGGCGTACACCTCGGCCGTGGTCGCGGCGGCACTGTCCCAGCCGAACCCGGCCGCGTGCCGGGCCGCCGCGTCGCCCTGCCGGGCCACCAGGCCCGGGTCGGTGACGTACGGTTCCAGCGCGCGCGACCAGGCCAGCGGGTCGTGCCCGTGGACCAGGGTGCCCGTCACACCGTCCCGCACCGCGACCGGCAGACCGCCCACCGCGGCCGCCACCACCGGCGTGCCGCAGGCCTGCGCCTCCAGCGCGACCAGCCCGAACGACTCGCTGTACGAGGGCATCACCAGCGCCGTCGCCGCCCGGTACCACTCGGCGAGCAGTGTCTGGCCCACCGGCGGGTGGAACCTCACCACGTCGCCGATGCCCAGCTGCGCGGCGAGCTTGTGCAGGCTCTCCGGCTTGGCCAGGCCGGTGCCGGACGGGCCGCCGACCACCGGCACCACCAGCCGCTCCCGCAGCTCCGGCCGCCGCTCCAGCAGCTCGGCGACCGCGCGCAGCAGCACGTCGGGGGCCTTCAGCGGCTGGATCCGGCCGGCGAAGAGCAGCACGGCGGCGTCCGGCGGCAGGCCGAGCCGGGCCCGGGCCGCACGACGGGCCGCCGCGGCGGCCCGCGCGCTCGACGCGGGCGAGGCGCTCAGGAGGCCGGCGGGGTTCGAGCCCCCCGGGCCGCCCGGGCGGAAGACGTCCAGGTTGACGCCGGGGTGGACCACGGCCAGCTGGTCCGGGCGGGCCGCGTAGAAGCGGGCCAGCTCGGCGGCCTCCTCGGTGGTGTTGGCGATCAGCCGGTCGGCCGCCTCCACCACCTGGGTCTCGCCGATCACCCGGGCGGCCGGCTCGGGGGTGTCCCCCTCGGCCAGCGCGGCGTTCTTCACCTTGGCCATGGTGTGCATGGTGTGCACCAGCGGCACGCCCCAGCGCTGCGCGGCCAGCCAGCCGACCTGGCCGGAGAGCCAGTAGTGCGAGTGCACCAGGTCGTAGTGGCCGGGGCGGTGCCCGGCCTCGGTGCGGAGCACGCCGTGGGTGAAGGCGCACAGCTGGGCCGGCAGGTCCTCCTTCACCAGGCCCTCGTACGGACCGGCCGTGACGTGCCGGACCAGCACCCCGGGGGCCAGCTCGACGGTGGGCGCGTCGTCCGAGCAGATCGCCCGGGTGAAGACCTCGACCTCGATGTCGAGCTCGGCGAGGCGCTTGGCCAGCTCCACGATGTAGACGTTCATGCCGCCCGCGTCCCCGGTGCCGGGCTGGTGCAGCGGTGACGTGTGGACGCTGAGCATGGCTATCCGGCGCGGGCGGCGCTGACGGCCCTGGACGAGCGACTGGAGCCGGCCGCGCGCGGGCGGGGCCGGCTGGGCACGGCGAACCGAACGGACGGGGTGCTGGATCACCTGGCTGAAGCCTCCTCTGTGCTGCCCGTCTCTGCAGCCTGCTTGCCTGCTGCGTGCTGTCGGTGTGCGCGATTCCGCCCACGCCGCACCGCCGCGACACCTGCTGCGCCACGGCGGCGTGCCGCCCCGTCCGGGCACGCGTCACCACCAGTGTGCCAACCACGTGGTCACCGACCGGCATTCCCGTCTCGCTGCATGAGATGGCGGACGGGACGGCGGATCCGCCGGGTACCCCGTGCGCGGGGGCCGCGCGCCCGGGCCGCCCGGGGCCCCCGGAGCCGCGCCGGGCGCCCGGACGGGCCACGTACGCTGTGGGGCATGGCCGCCTCCTTCGACTCCCCGTCCGCGCCCGTCCGCGCGCGGACGGGACGGCCGGTGGGCACCGTGACGCGCGGCACCACCAACACCAACCGGCTGCGGCGGATGGACCGCTGGATCGCGCACGCGCTCGGGCCCGCGCTGCGCTCCGCCGGCCGCCCGCCGGTCGCCGTGGACCTCGGGTACGGCGCGGCGCCCTGGACGGCGGTCGAGCTGTCCGGACGGCTGCGCGCCGTGCGGCCGGACGTCCGGGTGGTCGGGATCGAGATCGAACCGGCCCGGGTGGCCGCCGCCCTGCCGTACGCGGTGCCGCCGCTGCTGACCTTCCGGCGCGGCGGCTTCGAGGTGCCGCTGGACGGGGGCGCACCGGCCCAGCTGATCCGGGCCGCGAACGTGCTGCGCCAGTACGACGAGTCGGCGGTGGCCGGGGTGTGGGAGCGGCTGTGCGCCCGGCTGGCTCCGGACGGGCTGCTGGTCGAGGGCACCTGCGACGAGGTCGGCCGTCGGCACGTGTGGGTGGCGCTCGGCCCGGAGGGGCCCCGGACGGTGACCTTCGCGGCCCGGCTGGGCGGCCTCGGCCAGCCGTCCGACCTGGCCGAACGGCTGCCCAAGGCGCTCATCCACCACAACGTGCCGGGCCGACCGGTGCACGCCTTCCTCCGCGACTTCGACCGCGCCTGGGCGGCGGCCGCGCCGTACGGGGCGTTCGGCGCCCGGCAGCGCTGGGTCGCCGCCTGCGCCTCGCTGGCGGGCGACTGGCCGTTGGTGGACGCGCGGGGGCGGTGGCGGCAGGGCGAGGCCACCCTGCCCTGGGCGGCGCTGGCGCCGTAGCGGCCCCCGTGCCCGGGGTTCCCGCGCCCGGGATGCCCGCACCCGAGGTGCCCGGAAGGGCCCGTCGCGGACGTCCGGAGGGGCCCGCCGCCCGTGTCCGGTCGGGCCGGGTTCCGGGACCGGTCCGCCGACCGCGTCCGGACGCCCCCGAAGGTCCGCCGACGCCCGGGAGCCGGTGAGCGAGTCTGCGGATTCACTCGAACGAGTTATCGAATATCTATGGCGTGTTGACGCCCCGCCACGCCACCATGGGGGCACCCGGGCAGGGCCTCACTCCTGCCCCGCCAGACCGAGTTCCCGCCCCACACCCGCGAACACCTCGTACATCCCGCTCCCGAACAGCACGAACCGCACCTCCTCCAGTCCACCGCCGAACCCCGGCTCCGCCGTCACCTCCGCGACGGTTCCGAGCGCGATCCTGGCCGCATCCGCCGGCGGCCACCCGTACACCCCGGCCGACACCGCCGGGAAGGCCACCGTGCGCGCGCCCAGCTCCGCCGCCACCCGGAGCGACTCGCGGTAGCAGGAGGCCAGTAGCTCCGCCCGCTCGTCGTACTCGTCCTCAAGATGAACCGGCCCCACGGTGTGCACCACCCAGCGCGCCGACAGGTCGCCGGCCGTGGTCGCCACCGCCTGTCCGGTGGGCAGGCCCCGGCCGTACCGCGAGGCCCGCAGTCCGCGGCACTCCTCCAGGATCCGCGGGCCGCCCTTGCGGTGGATCGCACCGTCCACGCCACCGCCGCCCAGCAGAGAGGAGTTGGCGGCGTTCACCACCACGTCCACCTGCTGCGCCGTGATGTCACCCTCGACCAGGGTGATCCGCACCACCATGCCGTCCCCTTCCTCCGGCCCGTCCGCACGCCCGTCGGCACGGGCCTCCGCCGATGTCCCCGCTCCCATCCAACACACCGCCACCGGCGTGGCGATAGCCACAACGGCGCCGGTCGGCCAGAGAAATCCCCGGAGATCACGTTATGGTCGCGAGAAGTTCCCCGCCGCGGGGTGCCAAGCGGGCACTGCGGACGGACGCCGGCCGTTACGCATTCGGGGAAGAGGAGGATCAACCGATGCCCGCAACGGGAGACGGGCGGGCGCCTGGTGCCGCGGACCTGCCCGGTGCCGTGGACAGCACCCACGCCAGGTGTGCCCGCGACCGATCCGCCCAGGCCCACGCCGAGCAACCGGCCGCACCCCGCACGGCGACCGCGCCGATACCTCACCCCCGGTCGGACACCGGCGCCTCCAACGCGAGGGCCGGAGCCGCCACCGGAGCCCCCACCGCCGCGGCCGACGGCAGGAGCGCCGGGAGGCCCACCGCCCCGGTCCGCTCCCCCTCCGCACCGGCCACCGCCCCGCTCAAGCTGCTGGTCATCGAGGACGACGCCTCCGACGCCCAACTGCTCAAGGCGGCGGTCGCCGACAGCGGCGCCCCCATCGAGATCCACTGGGCCCGCGGCCTGGACCAGGCCGCCGACATGCTCGCCCCCACCCCGTCCGGCACCCGGCGCGGCCGGTCCCGCGGCAACGACTTCAGCTGCGTCCTGCTCGACCTCGACGCCCCCGCCGACCTGCCCCACCCCTCGGACCCGTCCGACGGCCTGGAGGGCCTGCACGAGCTGCTCCGCCGGGCGCCGCACACCGCCGTCGTGGTGCTCACCGACGCCGCCGGCGCCGAACTGGGCGCGGCGGCCGTGGCCGCAGGCGCCCAGGACTTCCTGATCAAGAACGAGACCGACGGCCCGCTGCTGGCCCGGGCCCTGCGGTACGCGGTCGAACGCAAGCGCGCCGACGAGTCGCAGCGCCGCCTGGTCGAGGCCGAACTGCGCGGCCAGGAGAACGCCCGTCTGCAGCGCCACCTGCTGCCCACCCCGCTGCTGGACGGCGCCGACCTCTCCTTCACCCGGCGCTACCGCCCCGGTCGCCGCCGCGCGCTGCTCGGCGGCGACTTCTACGACGCCGTGCGCACCGACGACGGCACCGTCCACGTGGTGATCGGCGACGTCTGCGGCCACGGCCCCGACGAGGCCGCCCTCGGGGTGGCGCTCCGGATAGCGTGGCGCACCCTGGTCTTCGCCGGCCTCACCGGCGAGGCCCTGCTCAGCACCCTCCAGCACGTGCTGGAGCACGAGCGCCGGAGCGACGAGATCTTCGCGACGCTCTGCATGCTGGTCATCGAACCGGGCGACCCCGGGACCCCGGGCGGCGCCGAGGGGGCCCGGCTCTACCTCGCCGGCCACCCCGCGCCGCTGCTGCTCGGCGCGGACCACGCACCCGTCACCCTGCCGTCCGAGCACGCCGGCCCCGCTCTCGGCCTCCTCCCCTGCGACGACGGCCAGGCGGTCTGGCCGTCGCACCGGTTCGAACTCCGCCCCGGCTGGCGGCTGATGCTGTACACGGACGGACTGATCGAGGGCCGGGTCGGCGCCGGGTCCCGCCGCCTCGGCCAGGACGGGCTGGCGGACCTGGTCGGCGACCACCAGTCCGCCGGACTGACCAGGGGGCGGCTGGTCGACAGCGCGATCGCCGAGGTCGAGGAGCTGAACGGCGGTGCGCTGACGGACGACGTCGCGGTGCTGCTGCTGGAGCGCAACCCCGTGCAGCTGATCCTGGGCTGAGGCCGCCCCGGGCCGTCCAGACCGTCCCGGCCGTCCCGTCCTGCACGGACGGAACGGTCAGGACGGCGGTCGGCAGGGCGGCGGTCGGCAGGACGGCGGTCGGCAGGACGGCGGTCGGCCGGACTGCCGCGGGAAGGTGACGGGCGGCTGCGGGCAGCGGGCGGGCAGCGAAGAGCCCCGGCCCCCGCAGGACGGACCTGCGGAGACCGGGGCTCGGAGTTCCCTCCGCCGCCTGCCCCTACCAGGGCCCGTACGGCCCCATGTTGCGCCGGTCACCCCGGCCGCCCCGGTCGGTCAGCGCCCGGATCGCCGGGCGGACGTCCACCACGTAGACGATCGCCGCGACCAGGCCCGCCAGGGTGAGGAAGCTGGTCAGGAAGTCCGCCCCGAAGAGCAGGTCCAGCCCGAACGCGATACCGAGGACCGCCAGCCAGAACCCCTTGGTCTTCTTGTCCGCCGCCCGGTAGGCGTCCTCCGGCCGGGTGACCGCGTCGATCAGCGCGTAGAGCTTGTAGCCCAGGATGGCAACGGCCAGCCACCAGAACGGATTCAGGTAGTCCAAGACCAGGATCTGGCCCACTCCGGCCATCACGGCCTCCTCTGCGTCTCGACTGCGGCCCCCTGCCGCCCATCCTGGCACGGTGAGCCGCCCGCCAGGGTGTCAACGTCCCGGCGGCGCCGGTGGTGCCCCGGTCCGCCCCGCGGCGCTCGGCCCGGCTCCCGCGTGGCTCCCACCGGACGTCTGCCCGGCTCCTACTCGGCGGACTTGCGGGTGCGGCCGCCCTTCCTGGGGGCGGGCGCGTCCTCCTCGACCAGCTCCGCCTCGATCGGCTCGGCACCCGCCGGCTCGGGCTCGACCGCGTCACCGTCGGCGTCGACCCGGCCCCGGTCGACCACGACCTTGCCGCGCTCGGCCAGCTCGTCGTACGTCTCCTTGGCCTTCACCGCCAACTCGACCGCACGGCCGACCTGCTGGAGCGCGAAGCTCTGCGCCTTCTCCTGCAGCACCTTGAGGTCGGTCGGCAGGGTGGTGACCGACTCGGCGACCTTCGCCTGCGCCTCGACCAGCCTGGCCTGGGCCTCGGCCAGCCGGGCGGCGGCCTTCTCCTGGGTGCCCTTGCGGTCCGCCGCGAGCGCCTCCACCTTGCCCGGGACCTCGCGCAGCTTCTCGTAGGCGATGTCCCCGGCGCCCGCGAGGGCGTAGAGCGGGGTCGGGTCGGTCAGGGTCTTCTTGATGTCGTCCGTGATCGGCATGGCCGGTCCTCCCGTGGTGTTTAGGGTGCCTTGCCCTCGTCCTCGTCCGTGCGCTCGCCCGCGCCGGGCTTCCCGTCGGTGGCGTTCTCCTTGAGGAAGGCGTCGTAGACCGCGAGCAGCGCCTGCTTCTGCTGCTCGTTGATCAGTGGATCGGCGAGGATCGAGGCCCGCAGTTCCAGGCCCTCACCGCGCCGCTCCTCCAGGATCCCGGCCTGGACGTAGAGCGTCTCCGCCGAGATCCGCAGCGCCTTGGCGATCTGCTGCAGGATCTCCGCGCTCGGCTTGCGCAACCCTCGCTCGATCTGGCTGAGGTACGGATTGGACACGCCGGCGGCCTCCGCCAACTGCCGCAGCGAGTACTGCGCGTTCCGACGCTGCTCGCGGATGTACTCGCCCAGCGAGCCGACGTTCAGTGAGGCCATGCGACCACCCTGCCCCACGCTGCTTGCAAATGCAAGCAGGCCGCTAGCGCCAGCAAACGCCCGGCCGGCGGCAGCGGTCCTTAGGTCAGGACCGGGCGGTTGGCCGAGGTGTACTCATCCGCGACGTTGAACACGCAGGCACAGCTGGGACACTCCGCATCGCCGAACAGGTGGGCGATCCCCTCGGAGAGCGCGTCTTCCCCGTCGCGGGCGGCGATCCCGTGCATCCACCGGCCGACGCCGGAGAGAGCCGCCGGGGACACCGGCCGCAGGTCACGTCGGTTCACGTCTCCCAGGTGCCAGTCCCGGACCGTCGAGTAACGCCCGTGGTCACCGATGGCGATCGTCACCTCCACGGCACAGTGGGGGCAGTCCACGCGGTAGAAGTCGTCCGTGAAGTCCCCCAGGACGGCCGCCCAGTGGAACTGCCCCTCGGTTGCGAGCAGTGCGCGGAAGGCTGCGAGGTGGTCGGCCGGCCGCGACCGCAGGTGCCTGTCCAGCAGCTCCCGGAACTCCGAGACCGCGTCCGCGCAGTCTGCGAGCAGATCGTCGCAGCCGTGGTGTCCCGCCGCGCGTTCGAGGATCTCGCCGGCCAGACGACGCGCCGACGCGCTGCCGGACGCGAGGCGCACGAGGCGCGGCAGCGCCACGAAGCCGGCGGGCGACACCAAGTCGTGTTCGAGGACCAGCCGGTACCCCAGCTCCTTCCACGCATCGGCGTCGTCCCCGCCCTCCACGCGCTCCAGGAGCTCGGGGACGCGATCGGTGTCGAAGCGACAGTCGTACACCTCTGCCCAGTTCGCCACCCAGGCATTGAATCGCACCGCCGAACGCGGGACCCAGGGCCCTCGGGTGTCGGATCGGGCGGGACGACGACCGATGCCGCGTCCCACCCCCTGGGCGCGGAGGTCGGGTCGGGGCGGGTCGGCGGGTCGGGCGGGTCGGCGGCTCAGGCCGGGAGGCGGACGGGCATCAGGATCGAGAACGTCCCGGGGTGGCCGGGGGTGCGGATGGCGAGCGGGGCGACGGGGCCGCCGAGTTCGAGGACGAGCTGCCCGGGCGCGTCGGCCGGGAGGGCCTCCAGCAGGAAGTCGCGGTTGACCGCCACCCGGACGGCCTCGGGGGCGGGGTCGGCGTCGGGGGCGGCGACGGTCAGCCGGCCGTCGGCGTCGAGGGTGAGGACGGTGACCTCGCAGTCGGCGCCGTGCGGGCCGGACGGCAGGCTGCCGGTGGCGGCGGACCGGACGGCGTCGCGGAGTTCGGCCGCGGACAGGCCCACCCGGCGGACGGGGTCGAGCCGGACCAGCGCGCGGTAGTCGGGGTAGTCGTGATCGAGGGCCGCGCCCTCGACGCGGTGGCCGCCGGTCTCGACCCGGACGACCCCGGCGCCGAGGGTCAGCTCCGCCCGCTCGGCGCCCGAGCCGAGCAGTGCCCGGACGGCGTCGGCCAGGGCGGTCGGCACGATGGCGGCGACTGACGCGGTGGCGGCGACGGACGCGGTGGCGCCGGGACCGTCGGAGCCACCGGAGCCGTCGGAGCCGCCGGCCACCGGGTCGGCGGTCACGGGCAGTTCGGCGAGCGCCATCCGGTAGCGGTCGGTGGCGACCAGCCGCAGCAGGCCGCCGTCCAGGTCGAACAGCACACCCGACAGGACCGGCAGCTCGGGGTCGCTGCCGACGGCGAAGCGGACGGCGTCCAGGGCGTCGGCCAACTCCCGGGCGGGGACGGCGAAGCGGTGCTCGGTGGCGGTGGTGGTCACGGGGCTCTCCCTCTGGTCGATCAGCCTGCGGATCAGGGAGAGCTCGCGGCGGGCATCGGCGAGGCCGTCCTCCAGCCGGCGCAGGTGCGCGTCGACGACCCGGTGGGCGGTGCCGGTGCCGGGGGCCGCGCCGAGCACGGCGCGGATGTCGGCCAGCGGCAGGCCCACCCGCCGGAGCCGGGCCAGCAGCCGGGCGTCGGCGAGCTGCCCCGGCGCGTACCAGCGGTAGCCGGTCTGCGGATCGACCCAGGCGGGGGCGAGCACGTCGGCGCCGTCGTAGAAGCGCAGCGCGCTCACGCTCAGGCCGCTGTCGCGGGCCAGCTCACCGATGCTGCGCAGGTCGCTCTCCATACCGGGGACTCTGGGGGCTCGACCAGGTCGAGGGTCAAGGCGCGGGGGCGGGCCGCGCGGCCGGGCCCGCTCGGAAGCCGGGCGCCGGAGGTCCGACGATACCGATGCGGCGGTTCGCGGACGACCTCGGAAGCGCGGCACGACGAGGACAGAATCTGACCTACTCGGCCGATACCTTCGGTACTACCGAAGCGGGAACACCCCATCGACGAGAGGCCTGCCGACCGTGCCCACCCTGGTGAACGCCGAGACCGACGAGCGCAACGCCCTCCTCTCCTTCATCGCCGCCCAGCGCGGCGGCCTGCGCCGGGCCGTCCTCGGTCTGACCGAGGAGCAGGCGGCCGCGCGGCCGAGCGCCAGCGCGCTCTCGCTGGCCGAGCTGGTCAAGCACGCGGCGATCTGCGAGCGCGAATGGGTCGTCGGCATCCTGCTGGGCCGCCCGGAGGGCCGGCACGACCACCAGGAGAGCTCCTTCGCGCTGGCCGAGGGCGAGACCCTGGCGGGCTGGCTGAAGCAGTACGAGGAGGTCGCGGCGGAGACCGAGCGGATCATCGGGGAGCTGCCGGACCTGGAGGTCGACGCGCCGCTGCCGGAGGCTCCGTGGTTCCCGGCCGGCTCGCGGCGCACCGCACGCTGGGTGCTGCTGCACCTGATCGAGGAGGCGGCCCGGCACGCCGGGCACGCCGACATCATCCGCGAGTCGCTGGACGGGCGGACCGCGTTCGAGCTGGTCGACGAGGAGCTGACGCAGGCCGGCTGACGGGCCGCGCCCCGGCCACGACGGCACCCCCCCCCACCGCAACGGCGCCCCGCGACGGCCCCGGCCCGGACATTCCGGGCCGGGGCCGTCGCCTCATTGGTTGAACTTTGAACGAAGTGGGTCTATGGTGGAGCCATCAAGTTGAAGCCTAAACAAATGGCTTCGAACCCGAGGAGGAGCCATGGGCCTGTTCAACCGCACCAAGACCACCGCCGCGACCGCCGTCATCGACACTCCGGCAGGCCCCGACCTCGGCCACCTCACCGGCGACTGGACGATCGACACCACCCACAGCGAGATCGGCTTCTCGGTCCGTCATGCGATGGTCACCAACGTCAAGGGCCGCTTCACCGAGTACGACGGCAGGCTCCACCTGGACGGCACCACCCCGACCGAGTCCAGCGCCGAACTGGTGATCAAGGTCGCGAGCATCGACACCAACCAGGCCCAGCGCGACGAGCACCTCCGCACCGGCGACTTCTTCGCCGCCGAGACCTACCCCGAGATGCGCTTCCGCAGCACCTCCGCCGAGCAGGTGCGCGGCGACTCCTACCGGATGACCGGCGAGCTGACGATCAAGGACACCACCCGCCCGATCGTCCTGGACCTCGACTTCACCGGCAGTGCCACCGACGCCTACGGCGCGGTGCGGGTCGGCTTCGAGGGCTCGGCCGTCCTCGACCGCACCGACTGGGGCCTGACCTACAACGCCGCGCTGGAGACCGGCGGCGTGCTGATCGGCGAGAAGGTCAAGCTCAGCTTCGACATCTCCGCCGTGCAGGCGGCCTGACCCGGCCGACCCCGACCACGGGCCCTGCGCCCCCGCGGACCGCGGGCGCGCCCGCCGGCTCCCCCGGCCGACCGCGCGCCCGCACCCACCTCGCCCCTGCCGACCCCCGAGCGGCAGGGGCGAGGTGGTATCCGTCCACAACATCCGTCGTTCGCACGGTGATTCCTGCCGCGCACCCGGTTCGCACACGGATCTGACGGCCGCCCCCGCACCTCGCCGGGCGGCGGCTCATCGCACCGCCCGGGACTCCCTTCGACGCACCGCCCGGGACTCCCTTCGACGCGCCGCCCGGGTCGCCCGGACCGTCCGGACTCGCCCCAACCCGCCCTGCCCGCCCGGCCAACCCGCCCGGCGCATCGCTCAGGGCGCGAGCAGCGCGGCGTCCGGCGCCGGCAGCCAACTGTCCGCCGGTCGGCGCAACCACCCCTCGCGCGCACCGAGTTCGGCGGCCGCCGCCCGCAGCGCCGCGAGCCCGGGGTGGCGCAGGTCCGGGCGGTGCACCAGGCTCACCAGGCTGAGCGGCACCGGCTCGACCAGCGGCACGTTCACCGCCCCCGGGATCAGCGGGCCGCCGACGGTGGTCAGCATCGGGTCGCCGTGCCGGGTGAGGTAGCGGCCGGTCTCGTCCACCCCGACCGGTGGGACGTACGGCGCGGCCGGGGTCAGCCCGTGCTCACGCAGCAGCCGGACCCCGAGATCGGCCCACTCGGTGGTGGCGGGGTTGCCGGCGCACACGTCGACCGGGTGGCCGGCCAGGTCGGCCAGCCGCAGCACCGGCCGGTCCGCGAGCGGGTGCGCAACCGTCATCATCACCGATATCCGGTCCAACCGGACCGGCACCTGGGCGAGTTGGGCCCGCACGCCGGCCGGGAGACCGGCGAAGCGGCCGAACGAGACGTCCAGCCGGTGGGCGAGCAGCTCGGCCGCGGCCGCCGCGAGACCCCCGTGGAAGCGGGCCAGGAGTTCGCCCTCCGGCCAGGCGGCACGGGCCCGTTCGAGCACCCGGTCGCCGGTGAGGTCCGGTCCGGTGACGTCGCTGTTGAGGTCGAGCAGCAGCGGGCGGTGGGCGGCGCCGGTGAGGATCTCGTCGTGCAGGGCCAGCAACCGGCGGGCCTGGGGCAGCAGTCCGAGCCCGGCCGGGGTGAGTTCGACGCTGCGCGTGGTCCGGGTGAACAGCGCGTCGCCGAGCAGTCGCTCCAGCGCGCGCACGTCCCGGCTGAGCGCCTGCTGGGCCACGTGCAGGCGCTCGGCGGCACGGCCGAAGTGCAGCGTCTCGGCGGTCGCGACGAAGCCTCGGAGGAGGCGGGGGTGCAGGTCACGGGACATGGCGGCAGGCTAGCAACGAGGTCGGGGCCGGTCCGATTGACAGCGTTCTGTTGTCAGTGCGGCGCAACAGGTGTTGGACCGCGGCCGACCGGCGGATCGAGACTGAGGGCCTTCCCCCCCTCTCTCTCCTCGGAGTCCCATGCTCGCCTCGTACCGACGGCTGTTCGGCCGGCCCGGCGCCACCGCCTTCACCCTCGCCGGGCTGCTCGGCCGGGTCTCGATGTCGATGACCGGTGTCTCGCTGGTGGTGCTGCTCGCCGAACGGCGCGGCTCGTACGCACTGGCGGGCACCGTCGCGGCGGCCGGGCTCGCCGCGGGAGCGGTCGGCATGCCACTCATCGGACGCCTCGTCGACCGGTACGGGCAGGCGCGGGTGACCGTGCCCGCGGCCCTGTACAACGCCCTGCCGTTCACCGGTCTGCTGCTCTGCGTCCGGTTCGAGGCGCCCGACTGGACGCTGTACGCCTGCTGGGCGGCCTGCGCGGCCGCACCCAACCTGGGCGGCATGGCGCGGGCCCGCTGGGCGCACCTCTACCGGGACGACCCGGAGGCCCGGCACCTGGCCAACTCCTTCGAGCAGTCGCTGGACGAGCTCTGCTTCATGGCCGGGCCCGTGCTCGGCATGCTGCTCTGCACCACGGTGGCCCCGGAAGCCGGGATGCTCGGCGCCGGGGTGCTCGGCACCGGCGGCGCCCTGCTCTTCGCGGCCCAGCGGCGCACCGAGCCGCCGCTCGCGGAGCGGTCGGCGGGCGAGCGGCACGGATCACCGCTGCGGGTGCCCGGGCTGCGGGTGCTGGTGCTGACCTTCCTCGCCACCGGGGTGCTATTCGGCTCGCTGGAGCTGACCACCGTCGCGTACGCCGACGCGCTCGGCCGGCGGCCGGTGGCCGGCGGGCTGCTAGCGCTGGTGGCAGGCGGGTCCTGCGTGGCCGGGCTGGTGTTCGGGATGCTCCGGCCGCGCCGCGCGCCGGGTGTCCGCTTCCTGCGGGGCGTCACGGCGATGGCCGGGCTGCTGCTCCTGCCGCTGGCCGCCGGACTGGGCGGGGCCGGGCTCGCGCTGCTCGGGGTGGCGCTGTTCGTCGCCGGGACGGGGACCGCTCCGACCATGGTCACCGGCATGACGCTGGTCCAGGAGCTGCTGCCGCCACGGCAGTTGAACGAGGGGATGGCGGTCGCGGTGTCCGGGATCGTGATCGGGATCTCGACCGGGTCCTCGCTGGCCGGCGTGGTCGCCGAGCACGCCGGCCCCGCGGCCGGTTACTGGCTGCCGGCCGGTGCCGCCGCGCTCGCCCTGCTGATCGCCGTGGCCGGCCGGCGGCACCTGGGCGCGGGGGCGGCGGCGGAACCCCCTGCGGGAACGGTCGCGCGGACGGCGTCGGGGACGGCCGTGGAAGCCGCCTCGGGAACGGTCGTGGAGACCGTTTCGGGAACGGTCACCGGAAGGACGGCCACCACGGCCCCGGAAACTCCCGCGCGGACTGTCAGTGGGGCGCACTAGCGTTCGACGCATGACGACGGAGACGGCCGTTCCGGCCCTTCGGTACCTCCGTGGTGACGCCACGGCGCCCCAGGGCCGGGGAGTGAAGGTGATCGCACACGTCTGCAACGACCTCGGCGGGTGGGGGAAGGGGTTCGTGCTGGCGCTGTCGCGCAGGTGGCCGGAGCCGGAGCGGGCGTTCCGCCGCTGGCACCGGGAGCGGGCGGGGAACGACTTCGGCCTGGGCGCGGTGCAGTTGGTCCAGGTCGAGCCGTACCTCTGGGTGGCGAACATGGTCGGGCAGCGCGGCATCCGGACGGCCGGTTCGACCGGGCCGCCGCCGGTGCGGTACGAGGCGATCGACACCGCGCTGGCCTCGCTCGGCGGGCACGCGGCCGGGCTGGGCGCGTCCGTCCACATGCCGAGGATCGGATGCGGACTGGCCGGCGGCCGGTGGGAGCCGGTGGAACCGCTGGTGACTTCCCGCCTGGTGGACCGGGGGGTGGCGGTGACGGTCTACGACCGCGACTGACCGGCGGTGACCTCCCCCGCCCGGCGCTCCTCGGCCGGCCAGGTGTACTCGCGCTCGGGCAGTCGGAAGCCGCCGGGGAAGACTCCCTCGCCGGCCGCCGTGAGCCGGCCGCCGGCGCGCTCGTAGAACGCGATCGCCCGGGTGTTGGCGCTCAGCACCTCCAGGTAGAGGTCGGCGTCGGGGTGGTGGGCGGCGACGTGGGCGAGTGCGGCGTCCAGCAGTTCGCGGCCGATGCCGCCCCCGGTGAGGCCCGGACGGACGTGCAGGTTGTCGAGCAGCACCCGGCCGTCGGGCTGGGGGACGAGGTAGGCGAACCCGACGACGGTGCCCGCCCGTTCGGCGACCAGCAGCTCGGGGGTGACCTCCGGCGCGCCGTAGTCCACGGTCAGCCGCAGGGCCCAGATCTCGTGCCGCTGGGCGGCCAGCCCGTCGCCGAGGGCCTGCGCGGGGACGATGCCGGCGTAGGCGGTCCGCCAGCTGTCGGCGTGCAGCCCGGCCACGGCCTCGGCGTCCCCCGCGATGCCCCGCCGGATAGTAGTGATCATGTGACGAGCTTGCCACACCTCCGGAGTTGAACATGTTCAACCCCGACCGCTAGAGTCGCCCCGTGCTTTTGAACGCGTTCGAAAGGCATCAGGGCGGCGCGGCGGCACCGGACGCGGAGGGGACGTCCGGTGCCGTCCGCACCGGCACCGGACGGGACCGGCCGATCGGGCTAGGCTCGGGCGCGTGGACGACGTGGCAGCGACGAACGGTACGAACGGGACCAGCGGCAGCAGCGGGACGGACAGCGCCGACGGCGCCGGACCGAACCCCGCGGCGCCGCCGGCCGAGGCACGCGGCAGCCGCGCCCAGCCCAAGACCGACAAGAGCGAGCAGACCCGGGCCCTGATCCTGGAAACGGCCATGCGGCTGTTCCAGGAACGCGGTTACGAGAAGACGACCATGCGGGCGATCGCCACCGAGGCGGGCGTCTCGGTCGGCAACGCGTACTACTACTTCTCGGCGAAGGAATTCCTGATCCAGGGGTTCTACGACCGGATGACGTACGACCACGCGGCGGACGCCAGGAACCGCATGGCCCACACGCGGGAGTTCTCGGAGCGGCTGGAGATCGCGCTCGTCTCGTGGCTCGACACGGCCGCCCCGTACCACGAGTTCGCGGCACAGTTCTTCCGCACCGCCGCCGACCCGACCAGCTCGCTGAGCCCGTTCTCCAACGAGTCCCACCCGGCCCGGGCCACCGCCGTGGCGCTGTTCCGCGAAGTGCTGGAGGGCTCCGACCTGGCCCCCAAGCTGGACACCGAGCTGGTGGAACTGCTGCCCGACGTCCTGTGGCTGCACCTGATGGTCGTGGTCCTGTACTGGGTCTTCGACCGGACCGAGGACACCGAGCGGACCCGGGAGTTCGTCCGGCGCTCGACGCCCATGGCCGCGCGCGTCATCAACCTCTCGCGCTACCGGGTGTTCCGCCCGATCGTCCGCGACGCCAAGGGCCTGATCCAGGACTTCATCCTGCCCACCATCGGCAAGACGGCGGTCAAGTAACCCCGGCGGGCCCGCCACGGGCCCGGGGATCGGCCCGGTCCGCGCGAGGCGGGCCGGCCGGTCCGGTCCGGTCCCCATCCGATCCGGTCCGACGGATCAGAAGCCGTCGATGTTCCAGGCCAGCAGCGGCGTGCGGAGCAACAGGTCGGCGTCGGCCACGGCGCCCCGGCGCAGCTCGGTGACCAGGCCGGCCGCGGCCAGCCGGGGCACGGTCTCGCCGCTCAGGTAGATCGATCCCAGCACCGAGGCGTCCAGTGCCAGATCGGCCTCGTCCGTGGTCCGGGTGCAGCGGCCGGTGCCGTCCGCGGCGGCCTCGATCGCCCAGCGCCCGGCCGCGTGGCCCTCACGGTCCTCGACCTCCAGCACCAGCCGGCCCGGCACGCCGTACGTCCGGGCGTTGAAGGCCGCCTCGACGTCCAGCACCCGCAGCCACATGAAGTCCGCGTTGTCCGCGTACGGGGTCGCCGCGCGCGGGTCGTTCAGCAGGAGCGGCAGCGGGTCGTCCGGGCCGATGTTCTCCACCACGACCTTGCGCACCCAGTCGACCGAGAGGACGAGCCGCCACAGCTCGGCGGCGGCGCCCCGGTCGAGGGCGATGAGGTCGAGCACGGTGAGGGTGCAGTCGGGGTAGGAGCCGTCCCAGTTGTCGTCGACCTTGTAGACGGCCAGGCCGGTGACGGTGCCCTCGGCGTCCCGGTGGACGGCCGCGAAGGGCTCCTTCCAGTCGAAGCCCGGCACCTCGATCTCGCCGGTGTAGCGCTGCCACATCACCTCGTCGCGGGCGATCGCGCCGGGCTGGGTGAGCCGCCAGCGGTCGTGCAGTTCCGGGCCGAGCTTTCGGAGCTCCGCCATGGTGGCGAAGTCGATCCGGCCGCCGGGCACGGTGGGCAGGCCGGCCCGCAGGCCGCCCGCGCGGTGCAGGTCGATGTTCCAGCCGTGGCCGCGGGTGGCCGGGCCGAAGCCGAAGCGGCCGTAGATGTTGTACTCGGCGGCGATCAGGACGGCGACCGCCGCACCGCGCTCACGGGCGGCCGCGAGGTCCCGGGTCATCATGCCGCGGAGCAGGCCGCGCCGGCGGTGGGTGGCGGTCACGGTGACGGCGGTCAGCGCGTTCGCCGTGACGACCGCGCCACCGGGGACGGTCAGCTCGGTGTCGAAGCTGCGGAAGGTGGCGACGAACCTGCCCTGGTCCACGGCCGTGAGCATCCGGCCCGGCTCCCACTGCCGGCGCCGGTAGTCGGCCGCGCTGCCGACGTGGGAGCGCAGGAAGCCGACGGCGAGCGCCCGGTCCCACGCCTCGATCTCGTCCTCGGCGATCGCCCGGATCTCGATCCCGCCGGTGGTGTCGGTCTGCTCCGTCGGTCGGCCGCTGCCCGGATCACGGGTCGTGCCGCGTGCTTCGTTGCCCATTCGCCCACCGTACGGCGGGATTTCGGCAGCGGCATCCGATTTATTCCCCGTGCGACGGGGGCCTCGGAGGGCGGGTGGCCGGCATCGGGAGGGCGGGTGGCCGGGCTCGGGGAGCGGGTGGCCAGGCTGCTGCTCGGGGGCCGGACGTCCCTGTGGAACCACGCCGCCCGCGGCACGGCCGTGGCGGCTGCCGGTGGAAGCGGGGCCGGCGGGATCCGCCGCGCACCGGGCACCGGGCACCGGGCACCGGGTCAGCAGGTGGCGGCCCCGACCTCCCGCGCGGCGGCGAGGTAGGCGAGAACCAGCGGCCGTTCGTCGTCGCGGCGGGCGGCCACCGCCAGTCGGGACGGCGAGACGCCCCGGACCGGCACGGCGACCACCCCGTCCCGGACGACCAGCGGGGCGTTGCCGGTGGCCAGCAGCGCCACCCCCTGGCCGCCGGCGACCGCCTCGTGGGTCTCCTCGGCGCTGGCCACCACCCCGCCGATCCGCGGCCGGCGGCCGTCCCGGGCGTCCAGGGCGAGCCAGTGGTCCCGCAGCGGGCCGGCCTCCGGGGGGAGGGCGAGGAAGGGCTCGTCCAGCAGGTCGGCGAAGTCCACCGTTCCCCCGGGGTCGGACGTGGCCCGCGCCACCAGCGGGTGTCCGTCCGGGAGCGCGACCAGCCGGGGCTCGCGGGCCACCACCGCGTACCGGTAGCGGTCGTCGTCCGGCAGCGGCAGCCAGACGAAGGCGACGTCGCTCGATCCGTCCGCCAACCCGGCACTCGGATCAGCCCAGTTGACCTGGCGCAGGACGGGCCTCGCGTCCGGATGCCGGGAGACGAGGCGGGTCCGCAGGGCGGGCAGCAGCCCGCGGCCCGGGCTGGTGGACATGCCGATCACCAGGGTGCACCGCTCGGCGGTCCTCGCCTCCTCCACCGCCGCCTCCGCGGCCTGCCAGGCGGCCAGCACCGCGCGGGCGTGCGGTAACAGGGCCTCCCCCACCGCGGTCAACCGCACTGTCCTCCGGTCCCGTTCGAACAGGACCGCGCCCAGTTGCTTCTCCAGCATCCGGATCTGCTTGCTCAGGGCGGGTTGGGAGACGAACAGCCGCTCGGCGGCCCGGGTGAAGCTCAATTCCTCGGCGACCGAGGCGAAGTAGGCGAGGTCGCGCCCGTGGACGTTCATAACTCATGGCTATCACAACCGGACTTGGACGCCGCCCCGGTACCTGGCGAAGGATGGGACCTGTCGACGGGGCGGCCCCGCACGGCAGTTGACGAGGGAGACGAAGATGAGCGAGAACGCCAAGGTCTGGCTGGTCACCGGCGCGAGCAGCGGATTCGGGCGGGCCGTCACGGAGGCCGCGCTCGCCGCCGGCGACACGGTGATCGGCACGGCCCGGCGGACCGAGGCGCTGGACGACCTGGTCGCCGCGCACCCGGACCGCGTGGAGGCGATCAGCCTGGACGTCACCGACGGCGAGCGGATCGACGCGGTGGCCGCCGACGTCCTGGCCCGCTACGGCAGGGTGGACGTGCTGGTGAACAACGCCGGCCGGACCCAGGTCGGGGCGTTCGAGGAGACCACCGACCGGGAGCTGCGCGACCTGTTCGAGCTGCACGTGTTCGGCCCGGCGCGGCTGACCCGGGCGCTGCTGCCGCAGATGCGGGAGCGGGGCAGCGGGTCGGTCGTGAACATCAGCAGCTTCGGCGGGCAGCTGTCCTTCGCGGGGTTCTCCGCGTACAGCGCGACCAAGGCGGCGCTGGAGCAGCTGTCGGAGGGCTTGGCCGACGAGGTGGCGCCGTTCGGCATCAAGGTGCTGATCGTGGAGCCCGGCTCGTTCCGCACCAACCTGTTCGGCAAGGGCGCGGCGTACTTCTCCGAGGAGAACCCCGCGTACGCGGAGAAGGTCGGCGCGACCCGGCAGCTGGTGCAGGGCGGCGACGGCGGCCAGCCCGGCGACCCGGCGAAGGCCGCGGCGGCGATCCTGCTGGCCCTGGACTCCGGGAGGACCCCGCTCCGCCTCGCCCTCGGCGGCGACGCCGTCGACTTCCTGACCGCGCACCTGGACTCCGTGCGGGCCGAGCTCACCGAGTGGGAGGAGGTCTCCCGGGGGACGGACTTCGACACGGAGTGACGCGACCGGCCGGGGTGACGACCGGCCGGAGCGGCGGCTCGGGGACGGCGGCTCAAGGGCGGCGGCTCAGGGGCGGGCGTAGAAGTCGGGGGTGCCCATGATCCAGAGGCTGGCCTGCTTGATCCGCGTGCCCGGGCGGGGGGCTTCGATCATCTGGTCGTTGCCGATGTAGAGGCCGACGTGGTGGATGTCGGCAGCGCGGCCGCTGGAGCTCCAGAAGACCAGGTCGCCCGGGCGGAGCTGACGGTAGGTGATCGGCGTGGACTGCGCGTACTGGTCGGCGGCGAAGTGGTTGAGCGGTTTGCCGCCCTGGCGCCAGGCCATCATGGTCAGCCCCGAGCAGTCGTAGCCGGCCGGGCCCTCGCCGCCCCACACGTAGGGCAGGCCGATCCTGGACCGGGCGAAGGCCACCGCGGCGGCCGCGCCCTCGGCGGACCAGGACCGGGCGGGCGGCGGCGCGAGGGGCCCGGCGGCGGGGGCCTTCGCAGCCGCCGCGGCCTTCTCGGCGGCTGCCTTGTCGGCGGCGCTCCGCTCCGCCGCGGCCCGCTCGGCGGCGGCCCGTTCCGCCGCCGCCCGCTCGGCCGCCGCCTGCTCCGCCGCCGCCCGCTCGGCCGCCGCCTGCTCCGCCGCCGCCCGCTCGGCCGCCGCCCGCTCCGCCGCCGCCCGCTCGGCCGCCGCCCGCTCGGCCGCCTCGCGTTCGGCCGCGGCCTTCTCGGCGGCCGCACGGGCCGCGGCCTCGGCCTCCCGGGCGGCGATCTCCTCCAGCGCCTCGCGCCGCTGCCGCTCCAGTTCGACGGTGGTGTGGCGGGCGGCGGCCAGGTCGGCGAGCAGCTGCTCCCGGCGCCGACCGACCGCGACGACCTGCTCCTGCTGGGCCGTCAGCCGCGCCTCGGCACGCTCCCGGGCCGCGCCGACCTCGGTGGCGGCCCGGGCGGCGGCCTCGGTCGCGGCCCGCGCGGCGGCGGACGCCCGGCTCGCGGCGGCGGCGGTCGAGACGGCGGTGTCCAGGATCTGCCGGGTGCGGTCGCTGGCGACGCCGACCACGGCCGCCCGGTCCCCGGCCTCGCGCGGTCCGCGGGCGCCGAGCAGGGCGTTGATGGCGGAGAGTTCGGCACTGGTGCCCTGCCGGTACGTTTCGGCGGCCAGCTGGGCGGCGCACTCGGCGGCCTCGGCCCGGTCGGCCTCGGCGGCCGCGGCCCGGTCACCGGCTGCGGACTCCTCGGCGCGGGCCCGGGTGAGGGCCAGCTGTGCGCCGTTGTAGGCCTCCACGGCCTGCTCGGCGGTCCGGCCGGCCTGGTCCAGTTCGGCCCTGGCCGCGGTGAGGCCGGCCTCGATGGCGGCGACCGAGCCGGCCCGGCGCTCGGCCTCGGCCCGGGACTCGTCGATCTCCTCGGCGGACGGGTAGGCCTCCTCCCCCGGGCCGGGGGCGGGCGCGGGGGCGGCCGCGCCCGGTTCGGCGGGAGCACCCGAGCCGGGTCCGGCGGGGGCCGGCCCCGGTTCGGTGGGGGCGGCGGTGGCGGCGGGGATCAGCCCGAGCACGGCGGAGAGGGCAATCAGGAGGGTCGGCAGGAGCCTGCGCGCCACGGGTCACCCCTTCGAACGGTCACGAGGGAGGGCCGGCCGGCCGCGCCCGACCTCGGCGACGCCGGTGCCGGTGCCGGGTCGGCGCCGGGTCGGCGCCGGGTCGGCGAAGGCAGGAGGCCCGACCGGTGCCCCGGCCCCGACGCCCGACCGGTGACGGCCCGACGAGGGCCCGACGACGGCCCGGTGGCCCGACCCGGTGGCCCGACGACCCGGAGGCCTGGTGGCCCCGCTCACCGGCAGCCCGGCGAAACATCCCATTGCGTGACAAGACGGTCACTGACCGCCATGTTCTCAAGCCGGGCGGCTTTCACACCTCACGCCCGCACCCGCCAGCCGGGTGACTATCAGATGATCCGACTGACACTCAGCCCCAACCCCCGAGAAATACGCCGAACCTCCCCCGGCGCAAGGTACACGAACTACCGGCGGATCCGCGGCGTGCGGGTCCGCAGTCGGCGCTGTCGGTCGGGCCTGGGCTCCAGCCCGGTCGGACGGACCGCGTACGTCCGGCTGCGGCCGGCCCGGACGGTCCGCCGGCGCTGCCGCGCACTGCCCTCCCGGCCCGGCGGGTCCGCCGGAGCGCCGTACCCGCCCGGACCGAACCCGCGGGTGCCGTGGCCCCCCGTGCCCGGCTCCGCCGCGCCCGCCGCCGAGCGGCGGTCGGCCAGCCGCGCGGACCGGCGGGCCAGCGCCCGGGCGGTGTGCGCGTCGAGGTGGGCGCTGGCCCGGGCGGCCATCCGCTCGGCCACCCGGTGGGCGGCGGGGTGGTTGGCCGGAACCTTGTCGGGGGCGCCCGCGATCAGGTCGAAAAGCCAGGTACGGGCGATGTCCGCACGCCGGTGCAGTCGGCGCTCACGCCGGAGCGCACGTGCCCGCCGACGGGGGCGCTTGGTGTAGCGCCAGCGCGCCCATGGGCTGCTCGGCCGGCCCAGCCGGATCGCGCCGATCCAGGAGAGGCCGGGCACCATGATGCCGAGCAGACCCGTCCACACCTTGCCCTTGAGCAGCGTGACGATCGAGGCCAGCGCGTTGATCGAGATCACGGTGACCAGCCCCCACCTGGTCTCCTCGCTGGGCACCACACCGAGCGGCACGTACCCGATGAGCAGCAGGCCGGTGAAGAGGATCCCGAAGATCACCGCGTCCACCGACTTGCGGCCCTGCTCGCTCCAGTAGACGTCGTCCAGGTGCAGGATCAGTGCGAACTCGTCCAGCACCAGGCCGCAGCCGATGCCGAAGAGCAGGCCGAAGACGTCGATCCACGGGTGCCCGCCGTAGGTGGCGAACACCCCGATGCCGCCGACCAGGAGGAAGCCCAGGCCGAAGACCATGTGGTGGATGTGGAGCCCGCCGGGGGTCACGTTGCCGGGCCACCAGCGCACCTGGGCCCTGATCATCCGCACGCTGAACCGGATGAAGACGAAGGAGGTGATGAACCCGACCAGCAGCAGGAGCAGCGGTTGCTTGTGCGCGGCGAGGATGTGCTCGCGGTAGCCGTCCAGCAGTGTGGTCATGCGTCTTACCTTCGTTCCTGGTACTGCGTCCTGCCTGACGCGACATGGCCCGGGGGCCAACGGTGTCCGAACCCGTGCTCCGGGCCGGCCCGGCACCACCGCAACGAGCGTCAGAAGCCCCGGGTGCGCTTGGCCGCCCGCCGGGGGACGACCGGGGCGAGCGACGGCCGCTCGACACCGACCGGCAGCTTCATGAAGAGACGGGCGATCTCGCCCCCCAGGTTCACCCCGATCGCGAGCGCCAGGGCGATCGCGGCGGCCCGGGTGACCTGCACCAGGCCCGCGCTCGCGTGGCTCTGGGTGAACGAGAGCATGCCGAGGTAGAGCGCCGAACCCGGCATCAGCGGCCCGATCGCGGCGGTCACGTACGGCAGCGCGGAGCCGTTGCGGTAGCGGGCCATCAGCTGGCCGAAGAGGCCGACCAGGCCGGCCGCCACCCCGGTCGCGACGATCGGCGAGACGTCGGCGTTGTAGACCAGCACGCCGTAGCTGGCCCAGCCGACGCCGCTGTTCAGGGTGACCAGGGCGAGCGAGCGGCGGTCGGTCTGCAGCAGCATCGCGAAGGCCAGGGTCAGCACCAGCGCGGCGATCATCTGCACCGGCGGGTAGTTGACCCCGACCAGCGACTCGTCCGGCCGGAGCTTGGCGTCGAAGCCGACCCCGAGGTAGAGGATCAGCATCACGCCGATGACGATGCCCGCCACCAGGTAGATGACCTCCAGCAGCCGGGCCGCGGCGGTGATGTAGAAGCCGGTCAGACCGTCCTGGACGGCGGCGACCAGCGCCCGCCCGGGCAGCAGGGCGAACAGCCCGCCGGTGATCACCACGGAGCCCCGCAGGCCCAGGTCGTTGAAGGAGAGGATGATGCCCGAGGCGGCCGCCGGCATCGCGGCCAGCACGAACTGGTAGAACTCCGGCAGCCCGCGGCGGGCGATCAGCGAGGCCAGCCGGTCGCCGAGCACGGCGGCGACGAAGGCGCTGGCGAACACCAGCCAGGCCTTGTCGTCGATCCGCCCGCCGACCAGGAAGGTCGCCGCGCCGGCCAGCAGTCCGGTGTTCAGCGCGAGCAGCCAGGCCGGGTACGGGTGCCGGTTGCGGCGGATCAGCGCGAGCCGGCGGTACGCGTCGTTGACGCTCACCTTCTCCGCGGTGATGTCGGCGACCAGCTCGTACACCGCGTTGAGCCGGGTGTAGTCGGAGGTGCGGCGGCGGACCACGCGGTCGGCGGTGATCGGCGGTTCGACCAGCGAGGGCTGGTGCGAGATGCCGATCAGGGTGAAGGTGACCTGCGGCTCGCAGCGGTCCAGCCGGTAGGCGTGCGCGATGCCGAGCATGGCCGCCTCGACGTCCTCGGCGGCCTCGCCGCTGGCGAGCAGCAGCTCGCCGATACGGAGCGTCAGGTCGAGGATGCGCGGGACGTTGCGGCCGGCGGAGGGGTGCAGCTCGCGTGCGGTCCGCTCGAAGGACGGGCGCTCGGACATCGGGGTGCGCAGCAGGGTGCGCATCCGGTCCGGCCAGGGCGCCTCGCCGGGCGCTCCGGGCATGAGTGCGGGGACGGCGATGCCGGTGGGCGGGGTGTAGCCGGCGGCGCGCCACTCCTCGGGGGTGAGGGTGTCCTCGGCGCCCGGGCGGCGGCGGTACACCGGGGACGGCGGCTGCTCCTCGGGAGCGGGCCCCGGTTCGGGCTCCGGCTCGGGCGCGAGCAGACCCTTGGTCTCGGGGGCCGGCAGGACGAGCGGGACCGTCACGGTGGGTTCGGCGACGGGGGCGGGGTGCCCGAGCAGGCCTTCGGTGGGCGGTGCGTCGGAGGGGTGGACCGGCCCTGCCCCGGGTGCCGGGCGGGTCTGCCGCTGGGGCCGGCCCCCTCGGCCTCCCCTGGCCTTCTTGCCGCCGCCCGACCGGCCCCGCTTAGGCACTTCCGCTCCTTGCCGCCCCTGGCGGGCGCCGGGCCGTCCCGGGCCGCCGTTCGATCTCGGGATACACCTTGCCTGATCGAACTGCCGGACGCACATGTACGCGACGGCGGGCGCGGCCCAGCGCGGGTGCCTCCCCGGCGGGGTCGCCGTGCGGCGCGGGGCCTACCCGGCGCGGTGCCGGCCGCCGGACGACACCGGCGGGACGTGCGTGGCGGACCCACCGGACCCACCGGACCCACCGGACTCGACGGGCCCACCGGACTCGACGGGCCCACCGGACTCGACGGCGGCTCCCGCCGGCCGGGCGGACCGGGCGGACGCCCCGGACCGGCGGGCGCGGAGCAGTTCGACGGCCACCGGGATCACCGAGAGCAGCACGATGCCGACCAGGATCGCCTCGATGTTCTCCCGGACGAACGGGATCTGCCCGAGGAAGTACCCGAGCACGGTGACGCCGCCGCCCCAGAGCACGCCGCCGATGACGTTGAAGAGGACGAAGGTGCGGTAGTTCATCCTGCTCACCCCGGCGATGATCGGGGTGAAGGTGCGGACGATCGGCACGAAGCGGGCGAGCACGATCGCCTTGGGTCCGTGCCGGTCGAAGAAGGCGGCCGCCTTCTCCACGTTCTCCTGCTTGAACAGCCGGGAGTCGGGGCGCCGGAACAGGCTCGGTCCGACCTTCCGCCCGAACAGGTAGCCGACCTGGTCCCCGATCACGGCGGCGAGCACGATCAGGGCGCAGACCAGCCAGAGCGGCTGGTGCAGGTAGGTGCCGTCGGCCACCAGCAGGCCGGTGGTGAAGAGCAGCGAGTCGCCGGGGAGGAAGAAGCCGATAAGCAGGCCGGACTCGGCGAAGACGATGGCCAGGATGCCGACCAGGTTGAACGTGGAGATCAGGTAGGTCGGATCGAGCCAGGACGGGCCGAGGGCGAGGCTGGTCACGGGGCGGACTCCTGAAAGGTCGACTCTTGGCAATGAAACAGTAAAGCATTCACCAAGAACTCCCCGAACCGGCAGGTCCGCCCCGTGGCCCGCGAGGGCTCCGGAGGAGCGCCTACAGCCCGTACCGCTCGATCACCTCCCGGTGCCGGTCGGTGTCGGCGCCCGCCTCCCCGGCCAGCTCCAGCCAGGACAGCGGATGGGGCCAGGAGGCGGTGAGGCGGTGGAGCAGCGCGTCGGCGTCGGCCGCACGCGCCGCCGGCGGCACCGCGAGGGCGGCGTAGATCCCGGGCAGCTCGGCGTCCTCGTCGGCCGGGTCGGTGACGAGGTAGTGGTCGCCGCTGTAGGCCCAGACCGCGTAGCCCTCGCCCCGCAGGCGCTCGCGCAGCTCGGCCCAGGCCTCGTCGCCCGGCCAGGCGCCGTCCACCCAGTAGGTGGTGTAGCCGGCCGGGTCGAGCAGGGTGAGCAGCTCGAACACCGGGCGCCAGCTCCGCCGCTCCTCCTCCGGGGCGGAGTCGGCGGGCGGCCCCTCCAGCAGCGCGGGGGCGAAGACCACCACGTCGCCGTGGTTGAGCGGCACCTCGTCGCCGAGCACCGGGAGGATCCGGGCGGTGGCCGGGCCGGTGCGGACGGCGGGCAGGTCGGCGGTGGAGCCGTCCCGCCGGGTGGCCCGGACGGTGACGAGCTGCCACTCCTCGTCCACCGGGCCCTCGGGCTCGTCGAACCCGATGTCGAGCAGGGCGCCCGTGGAGCGGACCACCGCCCAGTCCCGGTTGGCGGTGGCAGCGGTGATCAGGTGCCAGAGGTCGGCCGGCCCGACCGCCCGGTGCCGCTCGTCCTCGGACGTCGCGTCGGCGGGCAGCGCGTGGACCAGGAGGTCCTGGTAGTAGCGCTGCGCGGCGGCGTGGTCGCCCAGCTCGGTGGCCGCGCCGGCGGCCAGCCGGCGGGTGTTGATCCGGTCCGGCTGCACGGCCAGGATCGCCTCGCACTGCTCGACCACCTCGGCCCAGCGGCCCTCGGCGGCGGCCCAGCGGGCCCGGACCCAGTGGCCGTCGGCCGGGCTGGTCTCGGCCAGCCGGTCGGCGAGCCGGCGCACCCCGTCGGCGTCGCCCGCTTCGATCAGGGCGGCGCCCAGCGCGGCGGGCAGCTCCTCCCCGGCCGGGTCGGCGTCCAGCTGCCGCCAGAGCAGGTCGGCGGCGGCCCGGGGGTGGCCGAGGCCGCCGAGCACCCTGGCCAGCAGGAGCGCCAGCGGGGTGGCGCCGGCCCGCTCGCCCCGGTACCGGTCCAGGGCGACGGAGAGCAGGTCGGCACCGGCCTCGTAGGGCACCTCGGCCTCGGTCAGGTACCCGGCCAGCTCCTCCGGCGGAACCGGCAGGTCCGGGCGGGGCAGCGCCTCGGCGGCCGCGCGGAGCTCCGCGACCCGCTCGGCGACGCCGTCCCGCTTGCGCAGCCGGTCCAGCTTGCGCTCACCGGTGGCGGCCAGGGTGAGCGCGACCGTCCGGGCGCCGCGGGCCAGGGCCAGCCGCCCGGCGGCGAGCAGCAGGTCCACGCAGGGGCGGTGCGAGCCGGTGCCGTCGAGGTAGCCGACCCAGCCGGCCAGCACGGCGCCCAGCGCGGCGTCGTTCTCCCGGGCGCCGGCGGCGACCAGCAGCTCGACGGTGGTGGTCCAGGCCGGCCGGAGGTCCGCGTGCCGCTCGGCGTCCTCCTGGTCGGGCAGGAGGGCGGTCGCCTCGTCGGTGCGGCCGAGCGAGGCGAGGGCCCGGGCCCGCAGCAGGTCGCCCCAGCGGCGGTCGCTCTCGTCGATCTCCCGGCCGCGGGCGCGCTCGGCCTGTTCGGCGGTGTCGAGCAGGGTGAGCACCTCCTCGTGCCGGCCGAGCAGGTGCAGGCTGCCGGCCCGGGAGTGCTGGAAGTGGAGGGACAGCTGCTGGCCGCCCGCCAGCATCCGGCCCGCCGCGGCGTCCAGGTAGGTGAGCGCCTCGGCCGGGCGGCCGTCGTCCTCCAGGGCGTCCGAGTACTCCCGGGAGAGGCAGTCGAAGCAGGCCCGGGCCGGTTCGATCCGCTCCAGCGTCTCGCTCAGCACGGCGAGCCGCTCGGGCACGTAGCCGGGGCCGTCGACCCGGGCGTGGCAGATCGCGAAGTCCTGGACCACGCAGACGGACTGCGGGCAGTCGGCGGTCTGCTCGCGGTGCGCGAACTCCAGCAGGTCGACCGCCTCGGGGAGCGCCTGCTCGCCCTGGTGGCGCTTGTTCAGCAGGTTCTGCATCCGCCAGTGCCGCAGGTAGACCTCGACCCAGGGCAGGTCGAGGCTGCGGGCGGCGGCGACCGCCTCGGGGTAGACGGCGTCGAGCTGCTCGTTGCGGCCCTCGTTGGCGTGGCCGGGGAGTTCGTAGATGGCGTCGGCCAGCCGGCGGTGGCCGGCCTCGGTCAGCTGACGGTGGGTGTCGTGGACCCAGGCCCAGATGTCGGTGCTCATACCGCTTCCGTCTCCCCCTGCGGGTCGTGCGCTGTACTGGTGGGCAGTGTGGCAGGCGCCACTGACAAGTCGTTCGCCGACGGTGCTTCCGCCGTCGGGGCGGCGTCGGGCACCGCGGCGTCGGGTACCGCGGCGGGCGCGGCGGCGGCCGGCGGCCGTCCCGCCGGCGCCCCGGTGTGAAGGGCCACCGGTCACCCCTCCCCGGCGAGGCCGCCGGGGGTGTCCGGGACGGCGGGCAGACCGGGCGGGACGGCCGCGGTCAGCGCGGAGACGGCGGTGCCGATCCCGCCGAGCGCGGCGGTGAGGTCCCCGGCCGTGCCGCCGGCGGCCCCGCCGGCCGAGGCGGCGGCCATGATCACCTTGAGCGAGCGGAGCAGCCCCGCGGCCGTGGCGCTGCCGGTGTGGCCGGCCCGGTAGGCGGCCAGGAGGTCCCGGACGGCCGGGCAGGCCAGGTTGAGGTAGAGCCGGGCCTTGACCTCGCCGTCGGTGCGGGCGGTGAACGCCCGGGCCAGCCGGAGCGCCGCGGACGGGATCCGGGCGTCCGCCTGGTCGTCCTCGATCCGGGCCTTGAGCTCGGCCTCCCGGTCCGGCACCAGCACGAGCGGCAGTCCGGCCGGGTCGAACCGGGCCGGGACGAGCTGCTCGCCCGGATCGGTGAGGGCGGCGGCCAGCCAGGCGCTCTCGTCGGCCGGCAGCGGGCGCTCCGGGTCGCGGAACAGCTCGCGGTTGCCGCTCTCGCTGCCGAGCTCGACCAGCCGGCAGTCCCGCAGCGCGGCGTAGCGGCGCAGGAACGGCAGCACCGCGTACCGGTCGCCCCGTGCGATCGGCACCTGCATGGCCCGGTAGAGCATCTCCTCGAAGCCGCCGCCGGAACCGAGCGCGACGTGCACCGCGCCCCCGCCGGCCGCCCGCAGCGCGCCGGCGGTGAGGTCCCCCTGGGAGGTGGGCACCGGGACGTCGTCGGCGAGCAGGGTGAACAGCCGGTCGTCGCAGAGCGCGGCGCCGAGCAGGTCCTGGCCGTGCCGGGCGAGGATCCGGCGCCAGACGGCGGGCCGCAGCCGGGCGGTCTCGTAGAGCCCGTCCACCACCGCGTCGGCGAGCGCCCGCTGGAGGGCGCGGTAGTGGTCGTCGCGCTGGAGGTCCTCGCGGCTGGCGGTCGGGGTGAGCCGGCTGGACTCGACCACGCCGCCGATGAACCCGGCCCAGCTGGGCAGCAGGTCGCGGGCGTCCTCGGCGAGCAGCATGCCGCGCAGGTAGACGGCGAGGTCGCGGTTGTCGCTGCTGCCGTAGGTGCCGCCGTCCTGCACCCAGAGCAGGCCGACCGCGTCCGTGCCGGCCCCGGCCGGGCCGTCCTCGGCGGGGCGGACCGGGAAGGCGGTGAGCGGTTCGAAGCGGCGGCCGAAGGCGGTGGCGAAGCGCATCCGGGCGGCGTACGCGTCACCGCCGGCGGGCCGGTCGCCGGCCGCGGCGCGGTCACCGGAACTCCCGCCGTCACCGGCCGGTCCGGCCTCGCCGGCGGGCTGCCGCCAGGGGACCGGGACGCTGTTCACCGGCTGCTCGTCGTCGCCGACGTGGACCGGGACGGGCAGCAGCACGCAGTACCGGCCGAGCACCTCGCGGAGCACGGACTCGTCGGCGAGGTGGGCGTGTTCGGTCTTCAGCGCGAGCTCGACCAGGGTGCCGGGGAGCGGCCGGGCGGGCACCGGCTCGACGCTGTACTGCTCGCCGCCCCGGCTGCGGTAGCGGTGGCCGAGCCACGGCTCCCGGTGCGAGGTGGTGGTGACGGTAACCTCCTCGGCCACCGAGAAGGCGGAGAGGAAGCCGAGTCCGAAGGCGCCGATCAGCTCCTGGCTGCCGGTGAGTTCGCGCAGCATCCGGGTGTAGCCGGTGCCGACCGTGGCCAGGTAGGCGTGGATCTCCGGCTCGGTGAGCCCGGCCCCGGTGTCCTCGATGCCGACGGTGCGGCG
Organism: Kitasatospora sp. NPDC042419; assembly: GCF_056437345.1. Taxonomy (NCBI): domain Bacteria; kingdom Bacillati; phylum Actinomycetota; class Actinomycetes; order Kitasatosporales; family Streptomycetaceae; genus Kitasatospora; species Kitasatospora sp. NPDC042419. Next base: position 165,775 of record NZ_JBWKAW010000002.1, on the reverse strand, counting down.
GCCGGCGTCGGCACGCACCCGGATCAGCGAGCGGTGGGCGCCGTCCGGGTCCTCCAGCCTGCGCCGGGTGTGCGAGTCGTGGGCGTTCTGGACGAGTTCGCGCAGGGCGACCAGCGGGGTGGAGTAGAGGTGGGTGGCGAGGACGTTCACCAGTCCGCCGAGATCGACCTCGGTCGTACGCAGATCCTCGGCGGGGGCATGGTCGGGCGGGAGACCTTCAGACATGGGTCCCCAGTGTGCCAGTGCGACTATCCGGCGACCATTTCTTTCCTGTGACAGGGATTCGGTCAACCTGGAGTTGACAGCCGGGCGGCGCCGGAACACTCCGATACGACTCCAACTCCCGGCCATACCAAGGCTTTTGACAGCTCACCCACAAGTGGGGGCCGCTTCGGCGGGAACCGCGCAAAAGCCCTTCCGATGACACCATCGGGCGAATTGCCACCCATTCGGTGGAGTTCGTCCGCGGCGCTGGTGAATGCTGGTCGTGCGACGTCAGGCAACGGCGCTTCGGGGCGGCCACTCCGGAACGCGCCACCATTCGCACTCCACCCCCAGGAGACCACCGTGTCCCGTATCCGCGCAGCCGCCGCCGTCACCGCCCTCGGGGCCTTCCTCCTCGCCGGCATCGGCACCGCCCACGCCGACAACGGCGCCGGCGCGGACCACCACTCCAACAGCAGCGTGGTGAGCAACACCGGCTCCAACAACATCATCGGCAACGTCCACGGCAACGTGGTCACCACCCAGCAGACGGCCACCGGCTCCGGTGCCAGCAACCAGAACAACGGGCTCGCCGTGGCCGGCAACTCCGGCAACGTCGGCGCGCTGCAGGGCAACGGCAACCTCGCCGCCCTGATCGCCCCGCACTTCGGCGGCTGAGCGGCGCTCCGCCCCTGAGCGCACCCGCCGATCCCCGGCCGGGTGCCCGTCCCGCCGACGCGGGGCGGGCACCCGGCCGCGGCCGTCGCGGCTCGGGCCCCCCGGAACCGCCCCGGCCGCGGCCCCGATCAGGGGCCGACCCCCAGGACGGCCCGGCCGAGCCTCAGCAGGCAGTCGCCGAGATCCGGACGGGCACCGTGCGGGCTGTTCCGCACCCCGTCGTTGACCAGCGAGAACAGTGCGTGCACCCGGATCCGCGCGGCCACCGCGTCCTCCTCCGGGCGGACCAGGCAGAGCAGGTCGACCCAGGTCCGCAGGAAGTCCCGCCGGAAGTCCACGGCCGCCCGCCGGTCCGGCGGCGCCAGCCGCTCGGTCTCGCTCAGCACCACACCCAGGTAGTCGCCGTTCTCCAGGGCGAACCCCACGTACGCGGCCAGCCCCGCCGCCAGCGCCGCCTCCGGACCGCCCGGCGCCGCCGCGACCGCACCCCCGACCTCGTGCCAGAGCCGCTCCCGGCTGCGCACCAGCGCCGCCGCCAGCAACTGCGCCTTGCTGTCGAAGTGCCGGTACACGCTGGGGCCGGAGATGCCCACGGCGGCGCCGAGCCGGTCGGTGCTGACGTTGTCGAACCCGCGCCGGTGGAACAGCCGGACGGCCGCCTCCAGCAGCTCCTCCCGACGCGGCTGCGGCCTCGGCCCGGCGGCGGCCCGGGCCGGCCGGGCATCCGCCGGCCCGCGATCGGGCACGGTTCCGTCCAGCCGGACCGCCAGCACCGCCGCGAGCAGCTCACGGAGCAGCCGCTCGGCCCGGCGCGGCTGCGGGGCGGCCGACAGGTAGGACAGCCCGGCCCCGGCCGACAGCGCCGACCAGCAGATCAACTCGGCGTCACCTGCCGTGAGTTCCGGCCGCTCGGCACGGAGCACGGCGGCCATCAGCGCCACGTCGGCCCGGAGTTCACGGCGGAGCGCCGCCCGCCGGTCCGGCGGCAGCAGCCGGGCGTCCCGCTGCACCAGCGTGCCCAGCGGCCGGTGCCCGACCGCGACGGCGGCCAGCGCGGCGGCGAGGGCGGCCGTCGACTCCGCGGCGCGCACCGCGTCGGCCAGCGCGTCGAGGCCCACCCGGACGGTGCGGTCGAGCAGTTCGGGCTTGCCGCGGAAGTGCCGGTAGAGCGCGGGTGCGGTGATGCCGACCCCGGCGGCGACCTCGGTCATCGAGACCCGGTGGTAGCCGTCGCGGTGGAAGCGCTCGGCGGCCACGGCCAGGATCTGCGCCCGCCTGGCCCGTGCGGGTGGTCGTCGCACCACCATGACGCCTGGTCCTCCCCTCACCGCGCCCCGGTTCGCGTCCCGGTTCGCGTCCCGGTTCGCGTCCCGGCGGGCCGCCGCGGTCCACCGGCCCGACGCACTGCCCCGACGTACTGACCCCGCCGCCGGGACGTACCGCCCCGGGGTCGCCGTCCGACCTCGACCGGCGAGGCTAGCAGGGATTCACTTCGCCGCCGTACGAAGCCCGCGCCGGCGGCTCCGGCAGCGGGACGGACGCCGGTCCTCCGGCCCCGCTCCGACCCTGGACAGTCGAAGCTACCCGGGATTAACTTGTGGGGCGATCACCCGGCCGGCCGACCACCGGCGTCCGGCCCACCGCGTCCGGCCCACCGAAGGGAGCGCCGTCGTGCGCCGCACCGTGTTCACCGAGGACCACGAGGCCTTCCGGGAGACCATCCGGGACTTCATCGCCAACGAGGTCGTCCCCGTCTACGAGAGCTGGGAGACCGAGGGACACCCGCCGCGCGACTTCTACCGCAAGCTCGGCGACCTCGGCGTCTACGGCATCGAGGTGCCCGAGGAGTACGGCGGCGCGGGCGAGAGCGGCTTCAAGTACCAGGCGGTGATCGCCGAGGAGACCGCCCGGGCGGGCGTGAGCTTCGGCTCCTCCGGCGTGCACACCGGCCTGGTCCTCCCCTACCTGCTGGAGTACGCGACCGAGGAGCAGAAGGGCCGCTGGCTGCCCGGCTTCGTCTCCGGCGACATCATGACCGCCATCGCGATGACCGAACCGGGCGCCGGTTCCGACCTCGCCGGGATCACCACCACCGCCCGGCTCTCCGAGGACGGCACCCACTACGTCCTCAACGGCGCCAAGACCTTCATCACCGGCGGCGTCCTCGCCGACCTCGTCCTGGTGGTCTGCCGCACCTCGCCGTACGACCCGGAGAACCGCCGGGCCGGCCTCTCCATCCTCTGCGTCGACACCACCTCCCCCGGCTACAGCGTCGGCCGCAAGCTGCAGAAGATCGGCCTGCGCACCTCGGACACCGCCGAGCTCGCGTTCGGCGACGTCAAGGTGCCGGTGGAGAACCTGCTCGGCGAGGAGGGGCGGGCGTTCGCCTACCTGACCCACAACCTGGTCCAGGAGCGGCTGGCGATCGCGGTCGGCGCGTACGCGGCCGCCGCCGCGGCGGTGCGCTTCGCCGTGCAGTACGTCAAGGACCGGAAGGTGTTCGGCAAGGCGGTCGCCGAGTTCCAGAACACCAAGTTCACGCTGGCCGACTGCGAGGCGCAGGTGGTCGCGCAGCAGTCGATGGTCGACCGTGCGCTGGAGCTTTACCAGAACGGCGAGCTGACCGTCGCGGACGCGGCGGCGGCCAAGCTGTTCTGCACCGAGTCGGCGTCCGGCGTGATCGACAAGTGCCTTCAGCTGCACGGCGGTTACGGGTACATCCTGGAGTACCCGATCGCGCGGCTCTACACCGACAACCGGGTCTTCCGGATCTACGGCGGCACCAGCGAGGTCATGCGCAGCATCGTCGCCAAGTCGCTCGGGCTGTAGCCGGGCCGGGCCCTGTCCCCGGCCCGGCGTCCGCGCGGGGACGGCCGGTCCAGGGGGTCGTCGGCCCGAGGGTCGTCGACCCGGGGGGCACGGGTGACCCGGGGGTCACGGGTGGGCCGGGCACCGCCCCCCCCGGCCGCTCCGCCGCACGGGTGAACGCGGGCGGGGGCCGTCCGGGCTCACCGGGCCCGGACGGCCCGCCGGGTGCGCCGGACCCGCCCCGCTCAGTTGGGCGAGTGGTGCTCGGTGCGCCACGCCTCCCAGCCGGCCGCCGAGGCCACCTTGGCCTCGCGCAGCGCCCGTTGGGCCAGCGCGGTCGGCGGGGTTTCGAGGCCCCGTACCCAGGTGCGGCCGGCCGTGGCCAGCGCCGCACACACCATCACCGCTCCGGCTGCCCCGAGCAGCGCGCCGATGCCCGTGAGCACCGCGCCGCCGGCCAGCAGCGAGCGGTTGACCTGGAATCCGCTGAGAAAACGCTCGTTGGTCGCCATGGCTCCACCATGGGTGCAGCCGGCCGCCTCCGCACGCCGAGTGGTCCCGTCCGGTGACGGGCGGGCGCGGCGCCCGGACCCGCGCGGCGCTCCGGGTGCGGGTGCGCGGCGCGTCCGCGACGCTGGGCCGGAGGAGACGGCCCCGGCCGGATCCCCGGCACGCCCGCCGGACCCCGGCACGCCCGCCGCAGGAGGACGCGTGATGGTCGATCTCGAACAACTCGTCGCGGAGCACGCGGCGAAGGCCGCCGAGAGCCCGCACGGCCGCAGCGCCCACCTGGTGCTGCACGACGGCGTCCTGCGGCAGACCGTGATCGCGCTGACCGCCGGCACCTCGCTGGACGAACACAACGCGCCGACCGCCGCCAGCCTCCAGGTGCTCCGCGGCCGCGTCTCACTGACCATCACCGGGCGGCGGGTGGAGCTGTCGGCGGGCCAGCTGCACCCGGTGCCGCAGGAACGGCACGGCCTGCTGGCCCACGTCGACTCGGTGGTGCTGCTGACGGCGGTCACCGTCTGAGCGCCGGGCCGGCCGTCAGCCGGTCGCCTGGCCGGCCGCCCCGAACGCAGGGCCGTCCGTCAGCCGGCGGGTCCGGGCCGGTCCGCGGCGGGGCCGTGCCAGTCCGCCCCCGCGCCGCCCTTCAGCACCGAGCCGCCGACCAGTTCCAGTCCGCGCAGGAAGTCCCGGCCGCTGGGCGCGAGGTCGGGAGTGGCCAGCCACTGCCCGGCCATGCCCACCAGCAGGGCCTGGTAGAAGATGCCGCGGGACATCTCGTCCTCGGTGTCCGGCACCTCGGCCAGCCCCTGGAACAGCGCGGCCAGTCCGAGCCGCCCGCTCCGCTGCGCCTCGGTGAGCGCGGTCCGCAGCTCCGGCACCCGGTCCACCTGCACCATCGCCTCGAACTGCGCCGCCCAGAGGCCGCGGTGCTCGGCGATGGTCTCCTTCACGCCGTCCCAGACGGCGACGAACCGCTCCTCCGGGTCACCCGAGACCTTGTCGGCCTGCGCCACCACGGCGGCCACCCGGGCGCCCCACTCCTCCGTCGCCTCGACCAGCGCCGCGTTGAGCAGCGCCTCCTTGGAGCCGAAGTGGTAGCCGATGGCCGCCAGGCTGACGCCGGAGGCGGTGGCGATGTCCCGGGCGGTGCTGCGCCCGTAGCCCTTCTCGTACAGGCAGCGCTTGGCGCCGGCCATCAGGTCCTCGCGATTTCCCATGCTCCGAATGCTACGTCGCTCCTGGACGAATGTCTTGCACGAATGTCTGGCTCGAATGTCTCACACGGGTGATTAAGACGTACGTACTAGACAAGCGTCTGACGCATCCGTACTGTCATCCCCATGACCGCAACCACCGGCCGCGCAGGCCGCCGCGAATGGATCGGACTCGTCGTCCTCCTGCTCCCGACCCTCGTCCTCACCATGGACATGGGCGTGCTCTTCTTCGCCGTCCCCTACATCTCCACCACGCTGGCGCCGAGCGGCACCGAGCAGCTGTGGATCATGGACATGTACTCGTTCCTGCTCGCCGGGCTGCTCATCACGATGGGCGCGCTGGGCGACCGGATCGGCCGCCGCCGGCTGCTGATGATCGGCGCCACGGGCTTCATCGGCGCTTCGCTGCTCGCCGCCTACGCGGACGGCGCCGGCCAGTTGATCGCCGCCCGCGCCCTGCTCGGCGTCGCCGGCGCCACGGTGATGCCGTCGACCCTCGCGCTGATCCGGAACATGTTCCACGACCCCAAGCAGCGCCAGATCGCCCTCGGGGCCTGGGGCGGCATCCTCACCACCGGCGCCACCCTCGGCCCGGTCGCCGGCGGCCTGCTGCTGGACCACTTCTGGTGGGGCTCGGCCTTCCTGCTCGCCGTCCCGGTGATGGCCCTCGTCCTGCTCGCCGCCCCCGCCCTGCTGCCCGAGTACCGCTCCCCTCAGCGCGGCCGCTTCGACCTGTCGGGCGCGGTCCTCTCGCTCGCCGCCGTCCTCCCGCTGGTCTACGGCGTCAAGACCCTCGCGGTGGACGGCTGGAGCCTGCTCCCCGCCCTCGCCGTCCCCGCCGGCCTGCTCCTCACCGGCGCCTTCTACTGGCGCCAGCGCACCGCCGCCCACCCGCTGCTCGACCTGAGCCTCTTCCGGATCCGCGCCTTCAGCGGGGCCATCAGCGTCAACACCGTCGCGATGTTCGCGATGATGGGCTTCACCCTCTTCACCTCGCAGTACCTGCAGCTGGTCAAGGGCATGAGCCCGCTGACCGCCTCGCTCTGGTCGCTCGTCCCCAGCGTGGGCGTGGGTGCGGCCGTCGGCGTGAGCTCGGCGCTCGCCGGGAAGGTCCGCCCGGCGGTCCTGATGGCCGGCGGCTTCCTGGTCGGCGCGGCCGGCTTCGGGATGATGACGCAGGTCGGCGCGGACTCACCGCTCGCACTCGTCCTCACCGCGGCGGGCGTGCTGGCCGCCGGCACCGTCGGCACCATGACCCTCACCGCCGAGATGGTGGTCTCCGCCGCACCCGTCGAGCAGGCCGGGGCCGCCTCCGCCACCTCCGAGACCGCGGTCGAGCTCGGCAGCTCGCTCGGCATCGCACTGCTCGGCGCGGCCGGCGCCGCCGTCTACCGCTCCCGGCTGGACGGCGCCCTCCCCGACGGCCTGGACGGCGCGGCCGCCCACACCGCGCAGGACACCCTGGGCGGCGCGGTCACCGTCGCCGCCCACCTCCCCGGCCGGATCGGCAGCGACCTCCTCGACACCGCCCGCGCCGCCTTCACCGACGGCCTGCACGTCGCCGCCGTGGTCGGCCTGGTCTTCGCGGTCGGCGCCGCCCTGCTCGCCTACCGACTGATGCGTCACCTCCCGGCCCGCACCGCCGCCTGAGCCCGCCGCAGGCCCCGATCCCCGCACGCGCGTCATCAGGAGCCCCCGCCCGGTCACCCGGGACGGGGGCTCTCGCCTTCCCCGCGCCCGTCACCGCCACCGTCACCGTCACCGCCGCCACCACCACCACCACCACCACGGTTGGCTCCGGCTCCGGTACGCCGGTTATCCGGGTGCACCGGACCGAACGGACGTGCCAGGCTGCCCGCATGTCGGACGAGGTGAACCACGGTCGGGTGCGGGCGAGTTACGACGTCGTCGCGGAGGAGTACCGGGAGCGGATCGGAGACGAGCTCGCGTACAAGGTGGTGGACCGGGCACTGCTGGGAGCGGTGGTCGAGGAGGCCGCGGGCGGCGCGGTGGCGGACCTGGGGTGCGGCCCCGGGCACGTGGCCGGATGGCTGGCCGGGCAAGGGGTGACGGCGGTGGGGGTGGACCTCTCGCCGGCCATGGTGACGGTCGCGCGGCGGGACCACCCGGAGGTGGAGTTCCGGGTCGGGGACCTGTTGCGGCTGCCGGCCGCCGACGGCGAGTTCGCCGCCGGGGTGGCGCTCTACTCCGTGATCCACCTGGAGGCGGACGAGCTGCGGCCCGCCTTCGAGGAGATGCGGCGGGTGCTGCGGCCGTCCGGCGTGCTGCTGGTCGCGTTCCACCTGGGCAGCGAGGTGCGGCGGCTGGACGAGTGGTGGGGGCACCCGGTCGACGTGGACTTCCACTTCCTGGAGCTGGAGGCGGTCGCCGGGCTGCTGCAGGAGGCCGGCTTCACGGTGACGGCCCGGCTGGAACGCGGTCCCTACCCGCAGGAGGCGGAGACCCGCCGGGGCTACCTGCTGGCCCGCCGCGACTGACCGGCCGCCGGGGCCGACCGGGCCGGGACCGGGACCGGGACCGGCCGTCGCCCGAGCTGCGACGGAGCGGGCCCCGTCCTAGGGTCGGCGGGGAGCGCCCGCCACGGTCCCGCACGGTCCGGAACCGGCCAAAGTACGGCGCCGAACGGAGGCCCGATGCCGCAGCCGGAGGAGCCGCCGGCCCGACCTGCGGACGAGCCCGACAGCCCGGACAGGCCGGACGGGCCCAGCGGGCCGGCCGTCCCGGACGCCCCGGACGCCCCGGACGACGAGGGCGACGAGGGCGACGGAACCGCGGGCACCCCGGAGACCGACTACCGGTTCACGCTGGCCAACGAGCGGACCTTCCTGGCCTGGATCCGCACCGCGCTCGCCCTGCTGGCCGGCGGCATCGCCGTCGACCAGCTCACCCCCGGCATCGCGCCCGCGCAACTGCGGATCGCGCTGTCCGTGGTCTGCGCGCTCGGCGGGGCGGTGCTCGGGGTGACCGCGTACCGGAGGTGGACGAAGGTCGAGACGGCGATGCGGACCGGGGCCCCGCTGCCCAGGACGCCGACGCTGTTCGTACTCTCGGTCGGGGTGGCCCTGGTCGCCGCGGTGTTCTGCGGGCTGATCATCGGCTACTCGGGCTGACGACGGCCGGGCCCGCCCGTCCGGCCCCGACGACTGCCCCTCGGCCGTTCCTGCAACATCTGGTTTTTGACCAGCGTTTCCCGGCCGGTGTATACGTTCGCCGCTACGGACAGGCATACTGGCCAGGTCGGGCGCTTTGCCCAACTGTGACGTACGCCTCTAGACAAGAAGGGACCGGTGGCCAGGGATGCTGCGGAACGGTCTTGAGCCCTGGCACGTGCTCGTGGTGCTGGCTGTCGTAATCCTGCTGTTCGGATCGAAGAAGCTGCCGGAGATGGCCCGCGGCCTCGGCAAGTCGATGCGGATCCTCAAGGCGGAGACGAAGGCGATGCGCGAGGACGACACCCCCGCCACCGCCGCCGACGCCGCCCCGGGCACCGCGCAGAGCACCGCGCAGAGCACCGCCGCCCCGGCCCAGCCGGCGGCCCAGCCCGCGCAGCCGGCCGCCGAGCAGGCGCGCCCCGCCGTCACGCCGACCAACGTGACCAAGGCGACCGAGCAGCCCCGGTCCACCACCACCGCCTGAGACCGGCCCCGCACGGGGCCGTCCGAGCGCCGTCCGAAGCCCCCGCCACCACGGCGGGGGCTTCGTCGTGTCCGGGGCTCCCCCGACCGCGTCGTCCGCCGGACCCGGGCGCCCAGGCCCCCAGGGAAGGCCACCCGGGGCCGACCAGGCCGACCGCCCGGGGCGACCGGGCCCCCGGGCCGGCCGGGCCACCCCCGGCCGGCCAGCGACGCCGGGCGCCGGGCGCCGGAGCCCCCTCCGCCTCCGGCCTGAGTGGCCGTCCCGACTGGCCGTCCCACTTGATCCGTTATCTCCTGATATGTACCAACCGGAGGAACGGAGTTGAGGCATGCCGACGAACGAGCCGGCCGACCGCCCCGGCGACCAGCCCGACCAGCCGCCGCCCGCCCGACAGCCCGTCGGCCCGCCCACCCCGCCCCCCGGTGACCGGCCCTCCGACGAGCTGGCCGAGCTACGCGCCCGCCTCAGCGCCGTCGAGGACCACGACGCACGGCTGACGGCCCAGCTGAAGGCCCAGGCCGCCCACCGGCACCACCGCGTCCGTTCCTCCTTCGCCGTCCTCCTGGTGCTGCTGGCCTGCGTCCTGACGCCGCTGAGCCTGGCCGCCGCCTGGACCAAGTCCCAGATCACCGACACCGACCGGTACGTCGCCACGATGGCGCCGCTCGCCCAGGACCCGGCGATCCAGGCGGCGGTGACCAACCGGGCCACCACCGAGATCATGAAGCACATCCCGATCGAGTCCCTGCTGGAGTCGGTCGCCCCCGACGACCGCCCCCGGCTGGACGCGCTGATCGGCCCCCTCAGCCAGGCGCTCACCAGCGGGCTCACCGGTTTCGTCCACGACCGGGTCGAGCAACTGGTGCAGAGCGACGCCTTCGCCACCGTCTGGACCGAGGTCAACCGGAACGCGCACGCGGCCATCGAGAAGATGCTGACCGGGCACGGCGGCGGGGCCATCGAGATCAAGAACGACACCGTGGTGCTCGACCTCGCGCCGCTGATCGACCGGGCGAAGACCCGTCTGATCGCCGACGGCCTGTCGGTCGCCTCCAAGATCCCCGAGGTGCACACCGACTTCACCCTGGTCCAGTCGGACGCCATCCCCAAGGTCCGGACCGCCTTCCGACTGCTGGACCTGGCCGGGTTCTGGCTGCCGGTGCTGACCGTGGCCTGCGCGGTCGGCGGCGTGCTGCTGGCCGTCCGGCGCCGCCGGGCCGCCGTCACCGCCGCGCTGCTCGTGGCCGGCGGCGCGCTGGTGCTGGGGATCGGGCTCACCGTCTTCCGGGCCGTCTACCTCGACAAGCTGCCGGCCGGCGTCGACCAGGCGGCCGCCGGGGCGGTGTACGACACGCTGGTGCGGTACCTGCGCTCGGCCGTCCGGGTGGTGATCGCGCTGGGCCTGCTGGTCGCCCTGGGCGCCTGGCTCAGCGGCGCCGGCCGGTGGGCCGTCGCCGCCCGGGGCATGTGGGGGTCCGGGCTGGGCGCCGTCCGGCACAGCGCCGAGCGGGCCGGGCTGCGGTTCGGGCCGGTCGGCCGGTTCGTGCACCGGTGGAAGGCGTGGCTCGGCTGGGCCGCGGTGGCCGGCGCGGTGCTGGCGTTCGTCCTCTGGAGCTACCCGACCGCCCTGGTGACGCTCTGCCTGGCGCTCGGACTGCTGGCGGTGCTGGCGGTGCTGGAGTTCCTGGACGAGCCGGGCGGCGGCGCGGGGCACCCGGCCTGAACGGCCGCGGCCGGAGGCAGGCCGCCGGGGCCCGCCCGCCCCGGCGGCCTGCCCCGGCCTGAAGGAGGAGGGGCGGGATCGGCCTGAGGGACGATCAGTCCGGCCCCCCGCCGTCCTACGCTCGACAACGTGTGGGGAACGCGAGGGATCGGGATCAGACTGCTGCGGCCCGCGCTGGTGCTGTCCGGACTCGGCTACCTGCTGCTGGCGGACGGACCGGGCGGCCCGGGCCGGCTGGGCGCCGCCGACTGGGCGGTGGGCGCGGGCGCGCTGGTGCTGGCGGCCGTGGGCGGGCGGTGGCCGTTCGCCGTGGCGCTCGGCCAGTGCGCGCTGGCGGTGCCGCTGGTCGCGCACACCGTCCAGGTCGAGGTGAAGGTCGGTACCGCGGCGGCCTTCTTCGACCTCGCCGTCCGACGCTGGGGCCCGCAGGTCCGGTGGGCGGTCGCGGCCCTGCTCGCCGTCCAGCTCGCGCACGCCTCCACGGGCCTGCCCGGCAGCCTGGCGGGTGCGCTCTACCGGGCGGCGGTGGTCGGCGGCGTCCCGGTACTGCTGGCCGGCTACATCCGCTCCGCCCAGCAGGCCACCCGGACGGCCCAGGCCCGGGCCCGCGAGGCCGAACGGAACCGGGACCTCGCCGAGTGGGGCGCCCGGATGGGCGAACGCGCCGCCATCGCGCGCGAACTGCACGACATGGTGGCCCACCACCTGGCCTCGACGGTGCTGCGGGTCGGGGTCGCCCGACACGTCCTGCCGACCGCCGACCCCCGGCTGACCGCCGTCCTGGACGACGTGCACGCCTCCGCCACCACCGCGCTGGCCGACCTGCGGCGGCTGCTCACCGCGCTGCGCGAGCCCGACGCCGTCCAGCTGGCCCCGCTGCTCGCCGACACCGCCGACCTGCCGGCCACCGTGCACGGCGTCGTCGAACGGTCCCGGCAGGCCGGGCTGCGGATCGACGCGGACATCGGCGGGCGACTCGCGGAGCTGGACGCGCTCGGCGGCCTGACGGTGCTGCGGCTGGTGCAGGAGGGCCTGGCGAACGTCACCAAGCACGCCGGACCCGCCGCCCGGGTACGGCTGCGGGCCACCACGGAGGACGCCCGGGTACGGCTGGAGCTGGAGAACGAACTGCCGGACGGCACGGCGGAAGAGGAGCGGACGGACATGGACGGCGGGCACGGACTGCTCGGGATGCGCGAACGGGTGGCCCTGGTGGGCGGGACGATCGAAGCCGGCCCGGTGCCGGGCGGCTGGCGGCTGGCCGCCTCCTGGCCCTTCCCCCAGGGCCCCCGGCCGGCGGCGCCGACGGCACCCGTGCCGTCGCCCGCGTCGCCCCCTCGGGTGCTCGGCGGTGCCGCATGACCGTCACCCCGATCGCCGGCGGCCCGGTCGGCGGAGCCCCGACCGGCGGAGCCACGGCCGGCAGCACCCCGCCCGTCAGCGTCCTGATCGTCGACGACCAGCAACTCGTCCGGGCCGGCGTCCGGATGCTCTGCGAGTCCGCCCCCGACCTCACCGTGGCCGGGGAGGCCGCCGACGGCGCCCGAGCCGTCGACCTGGCCCTGCGGCTCCGCCCGGACGTGGTGCTGATGGACCTGCACATGCCCGGCACCGACGGCATCACCGCCACCCGCGAACTCCACCGCCTGCTGCCCGCCACCCGGACCGTCGTCCTCACCACCTTCGACGACGACGACCGCCTCTACCCGGCGCTCGCCGCGGGTGCCTGCGGCTTCCTCGCCAAGGACGTCGAACCGGCCGGCGTCCTGGACGCCGTCCGGCGGGCCGCGGCCGGGGAGAGCCCGTACAGCCCCGAGGTGCTCCGCAGGGTGGTGGCCCGGGCCGCCTCGGACTGGACCGGCGAGGACGGCCGGCGGCAGCCGGTGGCCAGGTTCACCGGGCGCGAGCACGAAGTGCTGCGGCACATCGCGGACGGACTGTCGAACATCGAGATCGCCGAACGGATGCACCTCGGGGTGACCACGGTGAAGACGCACGTGTCCAACCTGATGGCCAAGACCGGCAGCCCGAACCGGGTCCGGCTGGCGGTCCTGGCGATCCGGCACGGCCTGGCGGGCTGAACCCGGCCCGCGCCCCGGACGGAGCAACCCGGCGCGCGGCCACCGGGCGGCGTGCCACAGGCTGGCGGGGATGTCCGCCGACCAGCAGCCGCCACCGCAGCCGCCCCGGGAACTGCCCGGGGACGCGTCCGGGGAACCGCCCGAGCTGCCGCCCCGGGACCGCGTCGACCTGCGGGCCTGGGGCCTGCTGCTGGGCTCGTTCACACTGCTGATGCTCGGCTACTTCAACCTGCCGCTGCGCACCCTCGGCGACGACCGCCCGGTGCTCAGCTGGCTGGTCTTCGCGGCCGCGCTCGTCCTGCTCTCCGCCCTCCTGCTCGCCCGGATCGCCGACATGCTGCGCGGCACCGGCCACCACCCGGGCGTCTGGCTGGTGTTCCTGATCTGCCTCGCGATGACCGTCTTCGCCGGCAGCTACTACGTCCTCGCCGCCCATCCCGGCGAGTTCGACGGCCTGGAGACCCGCCTCGACGCGCTCTACTTCACGATCGTCACCATGGCGACGGTCGGGTACGGGGACATCACCGCGGAGGGCCAGGGGCCGCGCCTGGTGGTGATCCTGCAGATCGTCTACAACTTCGTCTTCCTGGCCGCCGCCGCCGGGGTGCTGAGCCGACAGGTCCGCACCGGCGTCGAACAGCGGGTGCGGCGGCACGGCCCGGGCTGACCCCCGCCCGGGCCCGGGCTCACCGGCTCGTGTCGATGACGCAGAACCTGTTGCCGTCGGGGTCCGCCAGCACCACGAAGTCCGGGTCCTCCGGGTAGAGGTCCCAGTCGACCCGCTGCGCGCCGAGCCCCACCAGCCGCTCGACCTCGGCCGCCTGGTCCGCCGCGTCGACGGCGTACAGGTCCAGGTGGACCCGGGGGTGCTCCTGGACGGGCGACCCGCTGCGTCCGAGCGCCACCTGGACCCCGACCCCGCCGGGCGGCGGGCCCAGCACCACCCAGCGGTCCCCGACCTCCTCGCCGTCCCGCGGCACGTACCCCAGGGCGCCGCCCCAGAACGCCGCCGCCCGCCGTACGTCCGCCACTCCGAGCACCACCGAACCGATCTTCAGCATGCGCGTGATTTTGCCAAACGGTCGACCACCCGGGGGCCGTACCCGGCTAGCGTCGGGGCATCCACCGAAACGAAGCGCGAGCTTCCAGCGGAAAGAGGCATGCCATGAACCCGGTCGACCTGTTCAGCACGGCCGACGCACTCCCGCAGGCCTGGGATTCGCGCGCACTGGGCGACGTGGGGACGGCCCGCGTCAAGGTGCTGCGGATGGACGGGACGCCGGTCCCGGAGGAGGCGCACGAGGGCGCCGAGGCACTGCTGGTCCTCGACGGCCTGCTGGAGCTGACCGTGGAGGGCACGGACCTGTCCGTGCGGGCGGGCGAGCTGTACCTGGTACCGGCGGGTGCCCGCCACACCGTCCGGGAGGGCAGCCGGGGCACGCTCCTCATCGTGGAGCCGGCGGAGGACGACGGCGGGCCCGCCGGGGTGCAGGACCGGCCTCACGTCCGCCCGGCCCAGGCCCGTCCGGCCGAGGGTCCGGTCCTCCTCCGCGTCAGCCGCTAGTCCTCCTCCGTGTCCGCCGCGGCGTTGAGGGAGGTGATCAGGGAGGACAGCCGGGAGTTCCAGTTCTGGTAGGTCTGGCCGTCGATGGCGTGCTTGCGGGCGAGGTCGCGGACGGTCTTCTGCGCGCCCTTCAACTCGCGGACGGCGGCGTCGGTCTGGCCCTCGTTGAGACGGGCGGTCGCGTCGTCCAGCGTGTGGAGCAGGTCGACCTGGCGGCCGCGGTCCTTCTCCACCTGGGTCTGGGCGATGCTCTGGCGCAGCGCGTTGATCTGGACCAGCGGGGCCGGGTCGTGCGGCGCGGGAGTGGTGGGGCGGGCGCTGGTGGGCGTGGCCGTGGGCGTCGCGGTCGGGGTCGGCGTCGCCGTCGGGGAGGACGCGCTCGGCGTCGGCGTGGCGGTGGCGGACGCGCTGGTGGTGGGCTTGGCGGCCGCGGCCGGGGCGCCCGGGTCGTCGAAGGCCGTGAGCCCGATCATCGCGGCGCCGGCGATGCCCACCAGGCCGAGGGCGCCGAAGACCAGCGGCTTGCGCCGGTCCTCCCGGACGGGCTCGGGCATCGGCCGGGGCGCCGGTACGGGCGCCATCACCGAGGTCGCGGCGGGCGGGCGGGGCTGCGGCGGCAGGAGGGTGGTGTGCTGCTGGTCGGCGCCCGGGAAAGCCGGCGGCAGGGGCACCGCCGCGAGGAGTTCGGTGGTCGGGTCGGCGACCACCAGGCCCGGTATGCAGGACAGCAGTTCGGCGCGCGCGGCGGCGGCGTCGGCCGGGCGGTCGGCCGGGTTCTTGGCGAGCAGGCGCAGCACGGCGGCGTCCAGTGCGGGCGGCAGGCCGGGGCGCCGGGCCGAGGGCGGCAGCGGCAGTTCGCCGACGTGCCGGTAGGCGATCGCGACCGGGGTCTCGGCGGTGAACGGCGGTGCGCCGGTGAGCATTTCGGTCAGCACGCAGCCGACCGCGTACAGGTCGGTGCGGCCGTCCAGCGGGCCGGCGGTGGCCTGTTCCGGCGAGAGGTAGGCGGCGGTGCCGAGCACGGACGCGGTCTGGGTGAGGTTGTGGGAGGACCCGGCCCGGGCGATGCCGAAGTCGACGACCTTCACCCCGCCGTCGTCCGTGATCATGATGTTGCCGGGCTTGATGTCCCGGTGCACCAGGCCCGCGCCGTGGGCGACCGCCAGGCCCTCGCAGACCGCGGCCGCGATCCCGACCGCCTGCTCGACCGGCAGCCCGGGCCGCTGGGCCAGCAGTGCGGCCAGCGAGCGGCCCTGCACCAGCTCCATGACGATGTACGGCGAGCCCTGGTCGACGCCCGAGTCGAAGACCATGACGATCCTCGGGTGGACCAGCATGGCGGCGTGCTGCGCCTCGCGGCCGAACCGCTCGGCGAACCGCGGGTCGTCGGCGAGGCCCCCGTTGAGCACCTTGACGGCCACCTGGCGGCCCAGCACGTGGTCCACCCCGCGCCAGACGGTGGCCATGCCGCCGACGCCGAGTACCTCGACGAGTTCGTAACGCCCGTTCAGCGCCCGTCCGATCACCTGGAACTCCCCTCACGTGCCCTGTCCGGGGCCCCGGACCGCCTCGTGCACGTGTGCACGATAGCCCCCGGTGGTGGCTCGCCCGGGCGGCGGCAGCGGCGGGAGGAGTCCGTGGGCACCGGGGCGGCGGTGGTCCCGGCGGGCCGCCGCAAGGGGGAGACGGCCGGGGAACCGGGCAGCGGATCCCCGGCCGCCGGCTCGTGGTCGTACCAGGTGACGGTCACGGTCGGGTCCAGGTGTGGAGCGGTGGAGCGGTGGAGCGGGTCGTGCGCGGGGGTGCCGGCCCGCCCTGGCTGCGGGCTGGGCGGGCCGGCGGGTTCCGGCCCGGCCGGGCCGGCGGCGCGTCCGGGATGTGCGCCTGCCGGTCCGGCCGGGGCCGGCCGGGTGGACGGTGGGCACGGGGGAGCCGACCGGCCACCCGGAGTCTTCGGGTGGAACTGGGTACTGCGGTGGTGCCGGGTGGTGCCGGGTACTGCGGTGGAACCGGGTCGTGCGGGTCGTGCCGGGTGGGACGGTCCGGATGGGCGGCGAGCCCGGGGGGATTCGCTCACCGCCCACCCGGAGTTCTGGGTCACCTCCGGGGCGAGGCGTTGTCGGGCCAGCCGTCGCGGTCGGGTGTCGGTCGGGGGGAGGCCGACGCGCCGGGTGGCGCGGTCACCGTCACGGTCGCGGACGGGCCGCTCGGTCCGTCCGCGGTCGGTGGGACCGGCGCGGTCACGGACGGGGTGGCCGCACTCGTGCTCGTCCTGCCGTCGTCCGTCCCACCGCTGCCGCTGCCGGCGCCGCGGCCGTCTCCGGAACCGCCCGAGGTGGCCGAGGTGCCCGAGGTGCCGGAAACGCTCGAACCGGCGGATCCGCCGGAACCACCCGAGCTGCCCGAGCTGCCCGAGTCACCGGATCCGTCGCGCCGGTCGCGGTCACCGAGGTCGTCCCCGGACCCCTTGCCGGATCCGCTCCCGCCCGGCCGCGGCCGGGCCGAGGAGCCGGCCCGGCGGTCGTCGTCCGACTTGCGGAGCACGTCAGCGCAGTAGCCCTCCACCTTCTCCGGGCCACCGGCCGCCGCGACCAGGGCGCCGAACTGCGGCTCCTTGACCAGCAGGCGCGGCCGCTCCCCCTTGCCGGCCCGTTCCGTGAACGCCTTGCAGAGGGCGGCCGACACCCCGGCCCCGGACAGGCCCCGGCCCTCCCCGAAGGGCGGGGCCGTCAGGCCCGGCTCCTGCGGGCGGTCGGCCCCGGTGGGCGGGCCGGAGGCGGCAGGGCCGTCGGCCGGACCGCCGGACGGGCTGCCGGACGACCCGGTGGACGCCCCTCCGGAGGGGGCCGCGGACGCGCCGCCGGACGGAGCGGCGGACGGCGCGGCCGTCGACGCACCGGTCGGTGCTCCGGGCCGCACCGCCGGAGCGGACGAGGGGCTCGACGCGACCGGTACGACCGGACTGCGGTGCGGCTCGTCCGAACCGCCGCCCAGCGCGGACGGCAGGTTGCCCGTCCCGGCCGCGACCGCGACCCCGCCGAGCGCCGTGGCGCCGAGCACGACGGCGACGGCCTTCGTACTGAAGGCCCTCGTCAGCGCGGCGGTCGCCATCGTTCGTCTCCGGACGGGTGCGGGTACGGCAGGTGCGGCGGGTACTGCTGGGACAGGTGCGAGACGGGCCTCCCGGAACGCGGCCAGGGCCGCTTCCTCCCCGGCCAGTTCGCCCTGCTCCGCCGGAGCCGCCGCGGCGGCCAGTACCCGGGCGACCCGCCCCGCGTGCCCGGCCTCGGGCGGCCGGGGCCCGGGGTGCACGGTGCTGCCGTCCGGTCCGGTGAGCGAGGCGCCCTGCCCGGCCGACGGGCCTCCCACGGCACCGGCGAGCAGCTGCTCGGCGGTGTCACGGTCGATCCGACGGGGTCGGTTGGTGCTCATCTCATGTCCTTCAGCGTCGCGGCCCGGCGTTCTGTCACACCCTGCGGAGAATTTTTTTCGACCGGCTTCCCGACGCCCTCCCGGACGGGCCTGCCGACGGCCCCGCCCGCCCGCGCGGTGGGGATCCCCGGCCCGGCCGCGCCCGGCGCGAAGGGCTGCTCCAGCAGCTTGGCGAGCCGGCGCAGCCCCCGGTGCGCGGCCATCCGGACGCTGCCCGACCGCTTGCCCAGCACCTGGGCGGCGCTCTCGGCGTCCAGTTCCATCACCACCCGGAGCAGCACGGCCTCGGCCTGGTCCCGGGGCAGCCGGGAGATCAGCGCCAGCGCGTCCGAGGTGCCGACCGCGGTGAGCGCCGCGCCCGCGGTGTCGTCCCCCGCGGCCAGCTCGGCCAGGTACTCGAACGGCAGGTCGGCGACCGGCCTGCGGCGCCGGGCCCGCAGGTGGTCCAGCGCCCGGTTGCGCGCGATGGTGGCGGCCCAGCCCCGGAAGCCGTCCCCGTCCCCGGTGAAGGAGCGCAGGTCACGGGCGATCTGCAGCCAGGCCTCGGAGGCGATGTCCTCGGCGTCCTGAACGCCCTCGGGCCGGCCGCCGACCAGCACCCTCAGGTAGCGGAGCAGGCCCGGTTGAACGCTCCGGAACAGCAGCCGGTAGGCCTCCTCGTCCCCGTCCTGCGCGGCCCGCACGGCTGCGGTCAGGTCGACGGGGGCGGTGGCCGCGCCTGCGGGCGGGCCGAGCGGCGGGCCTGACGTCGTCACCGGTACGGACCGGCCGACGGGGCTGTCGGTGCCCGCTCCGGGGCGTTCTGCACTCTGCACCCGCCACATCATGCGCCATCCGGGCCAACAGCCCGCCCCGACGAAGTCGGACCGTTACGCGCGGCCACGAACGGGCGGTCCCGGGTGCCCCGACCGGTCCCCGGTGGCGGCCGGGGACACCGATGCGGCCGGACCAAGGGCGACCCGCCTTCGGGTCGAAGGTCCTGCCGCCTGCTGGCCTTCGCCCGCTGCCCCGGAGGCGCCTTCCTGCCTACGTTGTAGGTGGACGATCCATCCGGGTGCGCCGTCTCGCCGCGACCGCCGCCGTCCGCTCCCGGCTCGCCGCGCCGCCCTCTGCCCGCCGCAGTCCGCCGCCCGGCCGCGGGCGCGGTCACGGCCCCCGCCGGCCCGTCTCCACCCGCCACCCGCCACCCGCCACGACCGTTCAGGACCCGCCATGACGACCGCCCACGATCTCTACGAGCGCGGCCTGCGCGACCACCTCGCACCCGCCCTCCGCCTCCTGGGCCTCACCGGACGGCGCCGGACCTTCCACCTCCCCGACGAGACCCACTGGGCACTGCTCGGCCTGGTCGAGCACCACACCGAGGACCGGGTCCGCTACACCTTCGACCTCAGCCTGGTCCGCCGGAACGACTGGGCCGAGGCCGCCTTCCCCGGCCCGCGCCCGGACCCGCGCGCCGTCTACGGCATCGAGTCCTGGCGGGCCCGGATCGGCGAACTGCTGCCGGTCGGCGAGGACGTCTGGTGGGAGGTGCTGCCCGGACCGCGCTGGCGGGTGGCGCTGGACGACTCGGTCGCCGCCGTCCGCCACTACGGCCTGCCCGAACTGCGGCGCCGGGCCGAGCGCGACCGGGGCGGCGGGAGCGGCGGGACCTACCTCTCCCCCACCGAACTCGAAGAGGTCAACGCGACGCTGTCGGCGGTCGCGGTGGCCCGGATCCAGCGCGCCGAGCTGGTGGACAAGGCACTCGTCCTCACCGGCGCCTGGACCAGGGCCGACGCGACCGCGCGGACCGTCCTGCGCGGAGTCGCCCGGGGCTTCCTCTCGGCGGAGGACGAGCGCTTCCGCACCGTCCGCTGCCTGGACTCGCTCGGACGCCCGCTCTGGGACTTCGACGACTCCGGCCACGACACCGACCGGGGCCCCGGCCCCGACACCGGCCGCCCGGAACGGTGAGCCCCGACCCGGTGAGCCCCGACCCGGCGAGCCCCGACCCGGCGAGCCGCCGCCCGGCCGATGGAGAAGCTCGTCCGCGCCGAGGCCGCCGTCCGGCCCCCCGCGCGACCAGGCCCCCCGCCACTCCTCCCGTCGATCGGCACTCATCTGACGTTCCATCAGCTATACGATCGCCTGAACATCGATCATCGGACCATCGGAGGAACCATCCGGATCCCCCGGGAGTCCATATAACGAGGGGGTAACGGACCTCCGATCAGGAAACGGGGAGCCAATGAGCCGGGCACACGCGCAGACCACCACCGAGGACCGCACCCTGGTCTGGGACGGCTGCCTCAACGTCCGTGACCTGGGCGGACTCCGCACCGCCACCGGCGCGCACACCACCCGCCGCTCGATCGCCCGGGCCGACAACCTGGACCGGCTCACCGCCGAAGGATGGGACGCCCTCCTCGACCACGGCGTCCGCACCGTCGTCGACCTGCGCAACATCGAGGAGTACAAGCCGCTCCTCCCCCTCCCGGACGACATCGAGCTGATCCGCGTACCGCTGGACGAACTCGCCGGCCCCGCCTGGTGGAAGGCCTACGGACACCTCGACGGCACCCCCCTGGCGCTCCGCCCCTACCTGGACCACTGTCCGCACGCCGCAGCCGAGTTGATCACAACGATCGCCGGCGCCCGCCCCGGCGGCCTGGTCGTGCACTGCGGCGCCGGCCGCGACCGGACCGGCCTGGCCGCCCTGCTGCTGCTCGCCCTGGCCGGCGTCGAGCCCACCGAGATCGTCGCCGACTACCTGCTGAGCGCGCCCAACGTCCGCCCGCTGTACGGCATGCTCGGCCTGCCGGACCAGTACCGCCGGATCGACGCGGTCCTCACCGAGGCCGGCACCACCGCCGAGGAAGCCCTCCACGCCGCCCTCGACGGCTTCGAGCCGACCGGCTACCTGCTGGCCGCCGGCGTCGACCCGGCCGACCTCGCGGCGACCAGGACCCGCCTGGTCACTGCCTGACGTCACGTCACATCGACTGCTCCTACCAGAGCTTGTCGATCCCTCCCGGGTACAGGGCGATCCGGGCCCCGGTGAAATGCGCGCGGTGCCGCCGGGCGGAGCCGGTCAGGAACGCGGCCATGGTCAGCTTGTCGAACCCGTCCTGGTCGCTCGGGAACGGCTGCTCGACCGTCCCGCCGATCAGCACCGCACCCGGCAGCAGCTCCCAGCCCGCGCTCTCGTAGAAGCCCCGGAGCTCCCGGTCGCAGGTGAAGAGCCCGAGGTCCGCGCCGCCCTCCCCGATCGCGGCGCGGGCCGCCGACACCAGTCGGCGCCCGTGGCCGCGGCCGCGCCGCGCGCGGTCGGTGACCACCGCGCTCAGCCCGCTCGCCGCATAGGTCCGCCCGGCGTGGGCCAGCGACTTGGAGAGCACGTCGAGCGCGGCCACCACCCGGTCGCCGTCCAGCAGGAGCATCGAGAGCGGGCGCAGCGCCGGGTCGTGCACCGGATCGGCCGACGGCCCGGGCGGGCCCGGCCAGACCTGCTCCTGCAACTCGGCCACCTGGAGCTTGAGTTCCGGAGGCACCTCGGCCTCCGGAAGGGTGAGTATCCGCATCGCCGCTCCTCCGACCGACCGGCCCGGCCGCCGACCTGGCAGACTCCGGGCGTGATTCTCCGCACCGCGACCCCTCAGGACCTGCCCGCCGTCATCGCCCTCCTCACCGACGAGACCGGCGTGACCGATCCTGCCGACGTCCGGGTCGACGAAGCCTACGCCCGCGCCTTCGCGGACGTGGACGCCGACGCCCGCAACGAGATGCTGGTCCTCGACGGGGGTGGCGGCCCGGTGATCGGCTACCTCCAGCTGACCTACATCCCGGGCCTCGGCCGGGGCGGCGCGGAACGCGCGCTGATCGAGGGCGTCCGGGTCCGCGCCGACCGCCGGGGCGAGGGCCTCGGGCGCGAGCTGCTGACCCGGGCGGTCGAGCGGGCCCGCGCACGCGGCTGCACGCTCGTCCAGCTGACCAGCGACAAGCGCCGCACCGAGGCCCACCGGTTCTACGCCTCGCTCGGCTTCGAGCGCAGCCACGACGGGTTCAAGCTGGCACTCTGACGGAGGGTCGGCAGCGCGCGCCCGCCCTCGCCCGCACCGGCCCCGGCCCGTCCCCGACGCACGCCGGCCCGCTCCGCCACGACCCACGCCGCCCCGCACCGGCCTACTCCGACCCGATCCGACCCGCTCCCGATAATCGTTCGCGGCCGACCGTCGGCGCGCACGATACTTCCCGTCATGGTGCACTTCTCCGACTTCGACACCCGCAACTACCCGACCGTGGACGTCAGGACCGGCTACGCCCAGTGGGTGGCCACGTACGAGCAGACCGTCGAGGACGCGATGGACCTCGCCGTGCTCGACCGGCTCACCGTGCCCACCTGGCCGGAGGTCGGCCGCGCGGCCGACCTCGGCTGCGGCACCGGCCGGACGGGCGCCTGGCTGCGCGGCCGGGCCGCCGAGGGCCTGGTGCTCGACGGGGTGGACCTCACCCCCGAGATGCTCGCCGCGGCCGAGGCGCGGGGCGCCCACGACAGCCTGACCGAGGGCGACGTCGCCTCCACCGGGCTGGCCTCCGGAGCGTACGACCTGGTCATCTCCTCGCTGATCGACGAGCACCTCGCCGACCTCGGCCCGTACTACCGCGAGGCCCGGCGACTGGCCCGCCCGGGCGGGCGCTTCGTCCTGGTCGGCCTGCACCCGTACTTCATCATGGCGGCCGGCATGCCGACCCACTTCACCGGTGAGGGCGGCGCCGACATCGCCATCACCACCCACATCCACCTGGTCTCGGACCACCTGACCGCCGGACTGGCGGCCGGCTGGACGCTGGTCGAGATGGCGGAGGCGGTCGTGGACGACGAGTGGATCGCACTCAAGCCGAAGTGGGAGAAGTACCGCAGCCACCCCGTGTCGGCGGCGTACGTGTGGGAGAACCGGGGCTGAACCCCGGCCCGGGGCAGGCGGAACGGGCGCGCGGACGGAGCCGGACGCAACCCGGCTCCGGGCCCGTCGGGGTCGGTCGGAGGACACAACTCCCCGGATCGTCAACCGATGGTTGACGATCCGGGGTCGACAACCTACGGTTGACGACATGGAGAATCCGATCGTTCCCAAGACCACTCCGCTGCGTCTCGACGACCTGATCGACGCGATCAAGAAGATCCACACCGACGCGCTCGACCAGCTCGCCGACGCGGTCATCGCCGGCGACCACCTCGGCGAACTGGCCGACCACCTCATCGGCCACTTCGTCGACCAGGCCCGCCGCTCCGGCGCCTCCTGGACCGACATCGGCCGCAGCATGGGCGTCAGCAAGCAGGCCGCCCAGAAGCGGTTCGTCCCCAAGGACCCGGCCACGCCGAACGACCTCGACCCGAGCCAGGGCTTCGGCCGGTTCACCGACCGGGCCCGCAACGTCGTGATGTCCTCCCAGGAGGAGGCCCGCCGGGCCGGCAACGCCGAGATCGGCGCCGAACACCTGCTGCTGGGCCTGCTCGCCGAGCCGGACGGCCTGGCCGTCCGGGCGCTGGCCGCCCAGGGCGTGACCCCCGAGGCCGTCCGGACCGCCGTGACGGCGGTGCTCCCGGCCGCGGCCGCCGAGGTGCCGGCGCTCATCCCGTACGACGCCCAGGGCAAGAAGGCGCTGGAGCTGACCTTCCGCGAGGCGCTGAAGCTCGGCCACAACTACGTCGGAACCGAGCACATCCTGCTCGCGCTGCTGGAGCTGGAGAACGGCGCCGGCGTGCTCGACGACCTCGGCGTGGAGAAGGCGGAGACCGAGACCTTCATCGCCGACCTCCTCGCCGCGTTCATCGCGACGAACGCCGACACCCAGGAGTGACCGGACCGTTCCGGGGCCCCGGGACGGGCGGGGCCCCGGAACTCCCGGCGAGCGGGTTCGGAACGGGTTCAGAACCCCGACACGTGGGTGGTGACGATCCGCACCCGACCGTCGGCCGCCGCCTCCATCGCCGCCCGGAGCCGCAACGACCGCGCCGGACCCAGCAGTTCGAGCGCCTCCGCGTCATCGACCCAGCGGTGGTCGTCCAGTTCGCCGGCCGGGACGGTCACGGGGGTGCCGTCCGGGACGGTGCCGAAGTCGAACAGGAAGTGCTGGGCCGGGTGGTCGAGTTCGTCCGACGGGTGGGTCCAGGAGATGGCCAGCAGGTCGCCGGCCCGGCCGACGATCCCGGTCTCCTCCTCCAGCTCCCGGGCCGCGCACTCGGCCGGCCCCTCACCGAGGTCGATCGTCCCGCCCGGGAACTGCCAGTACTCCCGGTAACCGGCCTTGACGATCAGGAGCCGCCCGGACTCGTCCCGCAGCACGCACCCCGCCGCCGCGTAGATCCGGGGCAGCGAGGCCAACCACTCTTCACGGGACTTCAACGGCTCGGCCGCCACGGCGGACCTCCTCCGGCTCAGGGGACGACTGCGCCCCACTCTGCCATCCCGGTCCGCCGCGGGCAGCCGAAGTCCCCGCGGGCCGGCCCGCCGTCCGCGGGGTCAGTCCCGGCCCGCGAGGTGCTCCACCAGGCGGTCGAAGCTGGAGTTGAGACCGGCCTCGGCCTCCGGGCCGAGGTACATCTCCGGGACGTCCAGCTGCTGCATGACCACCTCGGTGCGGCCCCCGCCCAGGTCGACGAAGGTGAGCCGGCCCGTCATCCCGATGCCGTCCTCGACGAACTCCAGCAGCTCGCCCTCCCGGATCGCCGTGATGGTGCCCCGCACCGGGTAGCGGTCGCCCGTCGCGTCCATCACCATCGTGCTGTCGAAACGCCCGCCGACCTTCGGCTCGATGGTCACGGTGTCCAGCGGCACGTGGGTGCCGACCGGGCCCCAGAAGCGGACGAACTGCTCGGGCTCGACGTACGCGCGGAAGACGTCCGCCGGGGCCGCGGGCAGCTCGCGGGTGATGGTCAGCTCGCCCAGGATCCCGCTCTTGTTCTCGCTCATGTCGTCCGTCCCTCTGGTGTGTTCCGCCGCGTTCGCGGCCCGGTGTCGCGCTTTCAGAGGGGTAGACCGGAGCGCCACCCGAAACTCATCGCTCCCCGGCGGACTTCTTTCGGGAATCTTCGAGAATCCTCGGGAATCTTTCCGGTCGGCCGATGAGCCGGGCCCACCGCACCGGTCTCACCTACGTGAACACTCGACCGAAGACCGAACCGGACACCCGGGGCCCGGTGACCTGTGACCTCGGCGCCCTGGCCGCCCCCGACCTCGCCGTCGTCGACGCCCTCGCCCGGCTGCGGCTCGCCGCCGCCCGGCACGGCGTGGGCCTGGTCCTGCGGAACACGAGCGGCCCCCTGCGGGAACTGCTCGCGTTCAGCGGACTGGCCGCCGTCCTCCCCGCGGAGGACGGCGCAGGGGAGGGCGCCGGCCCCGTGGACGTCGCCGCCCCGCCCGATGCCCCCGCCGACCTACCGCCCGCCCTCCGGGCCGGTCCGCTGCCCCTCCTCCAGCCGGGGCGGCAGGCCGAACAGCGGGAAGAGCGTGTCGGTGTCGAGGAAGTTGGTGAGCCCCGCGATCCGGCCCTCTGAGACCTCCAGCACGATCAGGGCCCACGGCTCGTGGCCGCCCGCCGGGCTCGGCCGGTACTGCCCGAAGGCCGGGCTGCCGTTGGCCTCCACCGGCACCAGCCGGGACCCCCGGCAGCCGTGGCCCGGGCCGAGCATCCACTCGCGGATGTCCGCGTGCCCGGTCAGCCACAGCGCGAACGGCGGCATGTTGAGCGTGACGTCCTCGTGCAGCAGGGCGGCCAGCCCGTCCATGTCGTAGGCCTCGAAGGCGCTGACGTAGCGGGACAGCAGCGCGCGGTGGTCCTCGTCCAGCGCGGAGGCCGGGCGGGCCGCGGCGGTGTCGGCGGCGAGGGTGGCGCGCGCCCGCTGGAGCGCGCTGTTGACCGAGGCGACGGTGACGCCGAGCAGCTCGGCCACCTCGGTGGCCCTCCAGCCGAGCACCTCGCGCAGGATCAGCACCGCCCGCTGCCGGGGCGCCAACCGCTGGAGCACGGAGACGAAGGCGAGCCGCACCGACTCCCGCTGGGCGGCCACCTCGGCCGGGTCACCCGTCTCGGGCAGCACCCGGCCGTCCGGCGCCGGGCCGATCCAGGTGACCTCGGGCAGCTGCGCGTCGGTCGCGGTGGCCACCGTGGACGGGCCGGCCAGGTCCATCGGACGGGCGCGGCCGTTGCGGCCGTTCAGCGCGTCGAGGCAGACGTTGGTGGCGATCCGGTACAGCCAGGAGCGCAGCGCCGCGCGGCCCTCGAAGCCCCGGTACCCGCGCCAGGCCCGGACCATCGTCTCCTGCACCGCGTCCTCGGCCTCGAAGACCGAGCCGAGCATGCGGTAGCAGTACCCGGTCAACTCGGTCCGGTACCGCTCCAGCTGGAGCTCGACCGGCTCCTCCGTCATCAGGTCGGCCATCGTCCTGCCCCCGTCCCGCCCCGTTCCCGCCCTGTCCGTGATCGGCACGAACGTACCGCAGGCCACCGACAGCACCGCCCCCGCTCCGACCGCCGTTCCGCCTGCCGACGTTCCCGGACGGTTCTCGTCCCGGCTCGTCGTGCGGGGCCGCCGCCCTGAGCGGACGTCGAGGGGGCGGAAGCCGCGGTGCGGCTCCCGCCCCCTCCGACGGAACGGCGCCCGACCGGTGGGCGGCCGGCGTGCCCGGCGCGGCGCCCGGTACGCGATCAGTGCGCGCCCGGTGCGCGATCAGTGCGCGGAGTGCTTCTCGGCCCCGCGGTGGCGGTGGCCCTTGAGCTCGGCGTGCATCGCGGGCGCGGAGTGCATGGACCCCACGGGGGCGTCCCGGCCGCCGTGCCGGAAGGCCCCGTCACCCCCGTACGCGCCGGCGGCGCCCGCCGAGGCGCCGGTGCTCGGCCTCGGTGGGAGTGTCGTCGGGCTCGTCGCCATGCCGCGGCGCTCCAGCAGCTCCTGGGTGCCCCTGCGGAGCTTGTGGGTACTGCCCGGCGTTCGCTTGGTCATCGTCGGCCTCCCTTCGGCGGTGGCCGGCCCGACGGATGTCGGCCGGAGGGACCGCACGGGCGTTATGTCCCGATTTTCACCGGGTTACACCTGCCGCGCCCGCCATCGCTCCGAGGCGGCCCGCCGACGGCACCGGCCCCGCCGCCGGACCGGGCGGCCAACCGGACGGCGAACCAGGTGGTAAAACGGGCGGCCGACCGGCGACTCAGCCCATCACCTCGTGGACGAAGCACCAGCGCCAGTCCTCGCCCGGCTCGTACGAGCGGATCACCGGATGGGAGCTGTTGTGGAAGTGCGAGGTGGCGTGCCGCTGCGGCGAGAAGTCACAGCAGCCGATGTGGCCGCAGTCCAGGCAGACCCGCAGGTGCACCCAGTCCCGGCGCCCCTCGGCCAGGCAGTCGGCGCAGCCGTCCGTGGGCGGGAGGGGCGCGATGTCCCGGGGTGCGGCGGCGAGGTCTTCGCAGGCACTCATGGACGCAGAGTAGTGAGGCCCACCCCGCCCCGCGCCCCAAGACACGCTCCGCTCCGTACACGCCCGGCCCCGCACCACCTCGCGCCGTCCGGCCGCTGCCACCGTCCGGCCTCGCCCCGCCCTGCCCGGCCGCCGCCCCGCCGGCCGCCACCCTGCCGCCACCCGACCCGGAAATATGCAGACCGGTCTACAGAGCAAGAATATGCCGACCGGTCTACATACCCGTGAATCTACCGATCGGTCTACATAGTCCAGCCGCCACGGCCCCGCACCGGGCACCCGCGCCCGCCGCCCGATCCCAGCGTGGGAGCATGCCAACCGTGGCGGACGTGACGGGGAGAACGAACAGCGACACCGGTGGCAGCCCCACCGTCGAGGCGTCCGGCCCTGCGCCGACGAGCGTCGGCGGGGGCCCACCCGGCCGTCCCGGCATAGCCCGCACCGGCCGGGTCCGGCAGCCCGTGGCACTGATCCGCCTCCTCGTCGGCCTCGGCGCGATCACCCTCACCCTCCTGCTCGCCGACTACGCCCGCGCCACCACCGGTGGCATCGCCGCCGACGTCTCCCAGGCCGCCGAGCTGGTGCCGCGCCCGCTGGCCGGCTTCGCCGCCGGACTCACCACCGCCGCCTTACTCCTCGTCCCCGCGTACTCGGCCGCCCGCCGGCTGCTCGGCGTGGTACCGGACCGCCGGCACGTCCTCCAGCACCTCGCCGACGGCCTGCTGGCCGCCGTCCTCGCGTACGGCGTCTCGCTCGCCCTCGACCTCTGGATCGACGGCACCGCGCCCTTCTCCCTGGTCTCCGCGCTGACCCAGCCCCTGCCCGGCAGCACCCTCGCCCGCACCGAGCCGGTCTACGGCTACCTCGCCCCCGTCCTCGCCTTCCTCACCGCCTCCGGTGCCCGCGAGCGGCGGGTGCCGCGGGCCCTCCTCACGCTCTCCGGGCTCGCCGGACTGGCCGGCGGGTTCGCCACCCCGACCGCCCTGCTGCTCGGCCTGCTGATCGGCTGGACGGTCGCCCACGGCACCCGCTACGCCGTCGGCACCCCGGACCCCCGGCCCCGGCCCGCGCAGATCCTGCACAGCCTGCGGGAAGCGGGCCTGCGCCCGGTCGCCGCCGCCCCGGTCGGCCCCGACCGCTACCTCGTCCACCAGGAGACCGGCCGACCCGACCTCGACGTCCAGGTGCTCGACCGGCAGGCGGTCACGGCCGCCCTGGTGCAGCGGGCCTGGCGCCGGCTGCGGCTGCGGACCGCCCCGCACCCGAGGGCCCTGCGCTCGCTCCGCACCGGCCTGGAACACGAGGCCCTGGTCTCCTACGCGGCCGTCGCCGCCGGGGTCCGCACCTGTCGGATCGCCGCCACCGCCGAACTCGGCCGGGACACCGCGCTGGTCGCGTACGAGCGCCTGCCCGGCCGCACCCTGGACGACCTCGCCGACGACGAGGTCACCGACGCACTGCTCGCCGACGCCTGGAGCCAGCTCGCGCTGCTCCAGCGGCGCGAGATCTCGCACCGGGCGCTGGTGCCGTCCGCGCTGCTGGTCGACGAGGCGGGATCGGTGCACCTGGTGGACTTCGCGGACGGCGACATCGCGGCGAGCGACCTCGTCCTGCGCAGCGACATCGCCCAGCTGCTCACCACCCTCGCCCTGCGCACCGGCGCCGAGCGGTCGGTCCGGGCCGCGGTGGCGGTGCTCGGCCCCGACGCGGTCGGCGCCGCCCTCCCGCTGCTGCAGCCGATCGCCCTGGCCCGCAGCACCCGGCACGCCCTCAAGCGGTCCGCCGCGGACCCGGCCCCGGACTCGACCCCGGCCCCGACCCCGGCGGCCGTCCCGCCCCAACGCCCCGCACCCGGCGAGCACGCCGCAGCCGGCACCCCCGAAGCACCGGGCGCGCCGGACGCGCCCGACACCGCGGCGGCGGCGCCTCCCGACCTGCTCGACGCCATCCGCGCCGAGGTGCTCCGCACCCGGCCGCAGGCGCCGGTCCGCCCGGTCCGGCTGGAGCGGCTCCGCCCCCGCACCCTGCTCGCCGTCGGCGGCGGAGTGGTGGCCGGCTGGCTGCTGCTGCCCCAGCTCTTCGCCACCGAACAGAACCCGATCGCCGCCGTCATCGACGCCGACCCGCTCTGGCTCGTCCTCGCCCTGCTCGCCGCGGCCTCCAGCCACGTCATGTCGGCGATGGGCTTCGTCGGCTTCGTCCCGGAGCGGCTGGACTTCCGCAACGCGGTGCTCGCGCAGGTCGCCGGCTCGTTCGTGAAGCTGGTCTCCCCCGGCGGGGTGGGCGGCGTCGCCCTGAACATCCGTTTCCTCCAGCGGGCCGGCATCCCGACCGCGCAGGCGCTGTCCAGCGTCGGCGTGGGCCAGCTCCTCGGCCTGGTGCTGCACCTGCTGCAGCTCGGCGCCTTCGTCTACCTGCTGGGCCTGGAGCCCGGCGGATCCGAACTGGACGCCCTGCCGGCCGTGGTCGGCGGCCTCGCGGTGGCTGCCGCCCTGCTGGCGGGGGTGTCCGCCGTACCGCCGGCCCGGCGCTGGCTGACCGCCCGGCTGCGTCCGCTGACCGCCGAGGTGCTGCCCCGGCTGCTGGAACTCCTCCGCAACCCGGGGCGGCTGGCGGTCGGTGTCACCGGTCAGCTGCTGGTCTCGATCTCGCTGGTCGCCTGTCTGTACTGCTGCGCGCGGGCGGTCGGGCGGGAGCCGGCCTTCGCCTCCGTCGCGGTGGTGCTCCTGATCGGCAACGCGGCCGGCAGCGCGGCGCCGACCCCGGGCGGGGCCGGCGTCGTGGACAGTGCGCTGGTGACGCTGCTGGAGCACACCGCGTCGATGGAGGAGGGCGGGGCGCTGGCCGCCGTCGCGCTCTACCGGCTGCTCACCCTCGTCCTTCCGGTGCTGCCGGGCTGGGCCGCGTTCACCTGGCTGCAGCGCCGCCGGGCCCTGTGACCCGGCGGGCCGCCGCACCGCACCGGCCGGAGGACCACCAGGTCCGCTCCGCCCGGTGCGACAGCCGTCCGGTGCGGCGACCGGCGGTGCGGGAGCCGGTGCTCGCCTACTCCCGGTACTCGTCCTCGTCGAGCTGGACGACCCGGCTCTGTTCGGCCACGTCCGCGACGTCCGTGGCCGGGTCCGCCCCGAGCGCTCGGCGCTCGGCCAGCTCGTCGTACTCGTCGTCCTCCTCCGCCTCGTCGTCCGGTTCCACGGCTTCGTCGACCTCGTCCAGGTAGTCCTCGTGGTTCTGCGGCATGGCGTCCGTCCTCGCTGCTCGGAGGCTCCCTCGGGCACGGTGGGGGTACTGGAAGTATCCGCCGTGGACCGTCCCGGCGCGACGCGCCGCACACCGCGCGGCGTGTTGTCGGGCGCCGCCCGGTCCACCGGATTGACCCGCTGGAACAGCCGTCGAATGCACCATGTACGGGGTTCACCCGCTGCCTAGGGTCGTAGCCATGACGACGAACGAGAACGCCGCCCGGCCGGCCGCCCGCCTCGACTACGCCCGGACCGCCCCCAAGGTCTTCCGCGCGATGATCGCCCTGGACGCCGCCGCCCGCGAGGGCCTCGACCCGGCCCTGGTCGAGCTGGTGCAGGTCCGTTCCTCCCAGCTCAACGGCTGCGCCTACTGCCTGGACATGCACGTCAAGGACGCCCGGAAGGCCGGCGAGAGCGACGAGCGGATCTACCTGCTGCCGGTCTGGCACGAGGCCCCGGTCGGCGTCTACAGCGACCGCGAGTGCGCCGCCCTGGCGCTCGCCGAGGAGATCACCCGCATCAGCGGCGGCGTCTCCGACGAGGTGTACGGGCGGGCCGCCGCCCTCTTCGACGAGAAGGAGCTCGCCCAGCTGATCTCGCTCTGCTACACGATCAACGCCTGGAACCGGATCAACGTGGCCACCCGCAAGACCCCGGGTGCCGTCCGGTGACCCGGGCCGGGCCCCGCCCTCCCGGCTGAGGCGAACGGGCCGCAGGCCACCGGGGGTACGATCGGTGCCGTACCAGCAGGGCTTACCCACACCTCCCGGTGGCCCCGAGGCCCATACGAACGACGGGGAAATCATGTCCGGCTCGCACTACTTCACCGGTGCACCCGAGGTCGCCAGCGAGCGCCGTCCGATCACGGTCACCCTGCCGGACCTCACCCTGGAACTGACCACCGACGCGGGCGTCTTCTCCCGCACCCGGCTGGACCCGGGCACCCGGATCCTGCTGGAGCACGCGCCCCCGCCCCGGGTGCGCGGCCCGATCCTGGACGTCGGCTGCGGCTACGGCCCGATCGCGCTGACCTGGGCGAGCCGGCGCAAGCGGCTGCCGGTCTGGGCGGTGGACGTCAACACCCGCGCGCTGGAGCTGGTCCGGCTGAACGCCGAGGCGCTGCAGCTGGGCAACGTGCAGGCCGCGCTGCCCGAGGAGGTCCCCGCCGACCAGCGGTTCGCGGCGATCTACTCCAACCCGCCGATCCGGATCGGCAAGGCCGCCCTGCGCCGACTGCTGGAGCAGTGGCTCGGCCGGCTGACCCCGGACGGCTCGGCGTTCCTGGTGGTCCAGAAGCACCTGGGCTCGGACTCGCTGCAGAAGTGGCTGAACGACCAGGGTTACCCGACCACCCGCGTCACGTCGGTGAACGGGTTCCGGATTCTTGAAGCGCGGCCCCGCCCCACGGCGGGCGAGGGCCCCGAGAGTGGACGAGGTACGACGTCGTGAAGCAGCTCCGCGGGACCGAACTGAAGCGGCTGCACCGTCAGTGGCGGCGTGGCAACGAGTTCCGGCTCGCGATGATCCTGGAGAACCTGCAGTCGCCGTTCAACGTCGGCTCGATCGTCCGGACCGCCGCCGCGATGGGCGCGGAGAAGCTCTACCTCACCGGCGACACCCCGTCGGTGCGCTCGTCGGGTGCGCAGAAGGCCGCGATGGGCACCGACAAGTACCTGAAGGTCGAGCACTTCCCGACGGTCGCCGAGGCGGTGGCCGCCGCGAAGGGCGACGGCTTCAAGGTGGTCGGCCTGGAGCTGGCCGACGAGGCGGTGCCGATGTTCGCCGCCACCCTGACCCCGGCGGTCGCCTTCGTCCTCGGCCACGAGGACCGCGGCATCACGCCGGACGCGCTGGCCCTCTGCGACCAGGTCGTGTTCGTGCCGCAGCTGGGCCGCGTCGGCTCGCTGAACGTCTCCGCCGCGGCGACGGTGGCCTGCTACGAGGCGCGCCGCCAGGGGTACGCGATCACCGGTGCCCCGGACGGCTCCGACGCGGGCGGCCCGGACGCGGGCGACCTCGACGACGACTGACCGCAGCGACGGCGGACCTCGACGGCAGCCGGCCTCGGCCTCGGCTGGCCTGCCCCGGTGGGAGGAGGGGGGCGTCCCCTCCTCCCACCGGCGGTACGGGTCAGACCTCGACGAGCACCTTGCCCCGGTTGCCCTCCCGGTCCAGGTAGAGGCTCCGGTACGCCTGCGGGATCTCGTCGAACCCCTTGTGCACGGTCTGGTGGTAGCGGATCTCCCCGCCCCGGACCAGCCCGCCCAGCTCCCGGTGCATCTGCGCCAGGAGCGGCTCGGTGAACCACTCCTGGGCGAAGATCCCGCGGATCGTGGTGCGCGGGAACATGATGTACGGCAGCAGCCTGGGTCCGGTGAGATCGCCGTTCACCGTGGTCGCCCACTGCCAGCAGACGGCCACCTGGCTGTCCACGTTGAGCATGGTGAACACCGCGTCGGTCACGGTGCCGCCCAGGTTGTCGAAGTACCGGTCGACCCCGTCGGGGGCGGCGAGCTGCAGCGCCTGACGGACCTTCTCGGCGTCGTCGGCCTGGTCGTAGAGGACCACCTCGTCGAAGCCGAGCCCCCGCAGGTACTCGGCCTTGCCCGGCGAGGCGGTGGTGCCGACCAGCCGGCCGGCGCCGGCCCGCCTGGCCAACTGGCCGACCAGGGTGCCGATCGAGCCGGAGGCCCCGCTGATCACCACCGTGTCGCCGGGCCGGACGGTCATGAACCGGGTGAGCGTGCCCCAGGCCGTCATGCCCGGCGCGCCCATGATGCCGAGGGCGGTGGAGACCGGCAGCCGCTCGTCGTACCAGTCCGGATCGAGGCGGCGGTAGGCCGGGAAGACCATCGGGAAGATGCCGGTCTTCCACAGCTCCTCGGCTCCGTTGTGCACGACGTGGCTGCGCCAGCCGCCGAAGCCCTGCACCAGGTCGCCGACCCGGAACGCCGCCTCCGGCCCGGCCTCGATCACCTCCATGATCGAGTCGGCGCCCATGTGGTGGCCGATCGGCGTCTCCAGGGCGAGCCCGTTCTGGTACGGGTCGACCGAGACGTACCGCGTCCGGAAGAGCATCTCGTCCGGACGGAGGTCGATCTCGACGTCCTCGACGACCTTCCGGTAGATCCGGTTGACGTCCGGCACCCCGTCCAGGTGCTCCCGGACGACCCACTTCTCGATCCTCATGCCAGGGCTCCCGTCTCCATGGTCTCGGTGTCCTCCGCGCCGTCGCGCTGCTCCCCGGCGGCCGGGCCCGGCGGCCGGGCCCGGCGGGGCGGCCCGCCCACCGGGATGATCCGGTGCGTCGGCAGCGGCGCGCTCCGGTCGATCTCGGCGGTGAACTCCAGTCCGTCGTCCCGGCAGATGAACTGCATGACGTGCCGGCCGGCGGCGGCCGCGCGGATCAGGCCGCCGATGGTCGCCCAGACCCCGGAGAGGTAGAAGTCCGAGAGGCCGGGCAGCACCGGACCGCTCTTCTTGATCTCCTCCTCGACCGTCTCCGCACCCTCCACGAACGGGTTCCAGCCCGGGAAGGTGCCGTCGTAGACGCCGGTGTAGCGGACCTGGGTGAGCGGGGTCGAGACGTCGGCGACGGCCACCGCGTCCTTGAAGCCGGGGAACCGCTCGTCCAGGAAGGCGGCGATGCCGTTGCGGACCCGCCGCTTGGCCGCCATGTACTCCCGTCCGTGCTTGACCGGCAGGGTGTGCAGCTCCTCGCCGCGCCGCACCCGGGAGGTCTGCTCCGGTCCCTCGTGCAGCGCCCGCCAGGGGGCGATGTCCGAGAAGTACGTCGCGAACACCACCGTCGACTCGCTCGGCGCCAGCTCCGGGTAGTGCCGGGTGCGGAACTGCACGTTCATCGAGTGGCAGCGGATCCCGGTCAGCGCGCTCGCCTCCTGCTCCGTCAGCAGGTAGGTGGTGCACGGGTCGCCCTGCGGGAAGGGCCGGCGCAGTCCCAGGAAGAGGGACACGTAGCCGGGCGACAGCTGGCCGGGCTCGTCGATCAGCGAGGTGTACAGCCGCCGGTAGGTGTCGTTGAGGTACCGGCCCTTGAGCAGCTTCATCACCGTGGTGTGGCCGTCGGCTGCGGAGACCACGATGTCGGCGCGGAACTCCCGGCCGTCGCTGAGCCGCACGCCGACCGCGCGGTCCCGCTCGACCAGGATCTCCTCGACCTTGGCGTTGTAGGTGATCTCGCCGCCGAGCTTGCGGTACCGCTCCTCGATCGACCGGGCCAGCGCGAGCGAACCGCCCTCGGGCACCCCGGCGGCCTGGTTGGCGTGCGAGGCCAGCTGGAAGTAGAACGGCAGCACCGGGAAGGCCGGGTGCTTCTCGTAGAGGATGAAGTTGAACGCCTCGCGCAGCAGCGGGTCGCGGAACCGCAGGGCGAAGTCGGTCATCAGCACCGTGATCGACTTGCGGATGGTGTTGAAGTACGGGAGGAACGAGGCCAGCATCCGCCACCGCTCCAGCCGGCCCATCAGCCCGACCGGCTTGAGGAACGGGTAGACCGCGAGCGCCTTCCGGAAGGTCCGGATGCCGGCGCAGAACTCCCGGATCGGCGCGGCGTCGGCCGGCGAGAGGGCGAGCAGGTGCGCCTCCAGCCGGTCCGGGTCGGAGTAGAAGTGGACCGCCCGGCCGTCCCGGCCCCGGACGATGTTGAAGACGTCGAAGTGGCGCATCTCCTTGCCCTGGAGCGCGCCCAGTTCGAGCCAGATCTGGTACATCTCGTTGCCCGGGCCGTTGCCGAGCAGCCAGCTGATGCACCAGTCGAAGGTGAAGTCGCTGCGGTCCCACCCGGTGCACGAGCCGCCGGGGATCTCGTGCATCTCGAAGATCTGCGTCCGGTAGCCGTTCATCCGGGCGTAGCACCCGGTGGAGAGGCCGCCGAGGCCGCCGCCGACGATGATCATCGTCTCTCGGCGGCGCCCGGCGACCGGTTCCCGTGTCGTCATTCCAGCCTTCCTCGTCCGTACCGTGGAGTGCGTTGCCGTTGTCGGGGGGTGCTCACCAGGCGATCGGGAGCGCCTGCAGGCCGTTCACCATCGCGTCCTCCTTCCAGCGCAGTTCGCGCTCGGGGACGGCCAGCCGCAGGCCGGGGAGCCGGCTCAGCACCCGCTCGATCGCCACCTGGAGCTCCAGCCGGGCCAGGTGGGCGCCGATGCAGTAGTGCACGCCGTGGCCGAAGCCGATGTGCGGGTTGCCCGGGCGGTCCAGGACCAGACGCTCCGGATCCTCGAACACCTCCGGGTCGCGGTTGGCGGCGGCGGTGGCGATCATCACCGCATCGCCGGCCCGGACGGTGACCCCGCCCAGGTCGACGTCGGCGGTGGCGTACCGGGGCAGGCTGAAGCCGGTGAGCAGCGGCACGTACCGCATCAGCTCCTCGACGGCCCTGGGGATCAGTTCGGGACGCTCCCGCAGCCGGAGCAACTCCTCGGGGTTGACGAGCAGTTGGTGGAAGAAGTTGCCGATCTGGTTGGTGGTGGAGACGAAGCCGGCGATCAGCAGGTCGCAGGCGATCGAGAGCAGCTCCTCCTCGCTGATCAGCCGCTGCTCGCGGCAGGCCCGGACGAGTACGGTGAGCAGGTCGTCACCGGGCTCCCGGCCGCGCAGCACCAGCACGCCGGCCATGTAGTCGATGAACGCCCCGCCCTCGGTGGCGAGCACCTCGCCGGGGGTGACGGCGGAGAGCACCGTCTCGGCCCAGCTCCAGAGCATCCGGTGGTCCTCGGCGGGGATGCCGAGCACCTCGCAGATGATGGTGGTCGGCATCGGGATCGCGAAGTCCTCGACCAGGTCGGCGGGTTGCCCGGCGGCGGTCATGCCGTCGATCAGCTCGTCGGCCAGTTCCGCGGCCCGCACCCGCAGCCGCTCGACCCGGCGGGCGCTGAACTCGCGGGCCACCAGGGAACGGAGCCTGGTGTGCTCGGGCGGCTCGGTGGAGAACAGGCCGGCGCCGGTGCGGGCGACCGGACGCATCCGGGGCTGGTCCTGGCCCATCGCGGCGGCGAGGCTGAACCGCGGGTCGGCGAGCACCGCCCGGACGTCCTCGTAGCGGGTGGCCAGCCAGGCGCCGTCGCCGTACGGCATCCGGATCCGCACCAGCGGCTGCTCGCGCAACTCGGCGTAGGAGGGGTGGAGTTCGAGCCCGAGCGGCTCGAAGGGGTAGGACAGCGGCTGGTGCTGCCTGAGCATGAGCGGGTCCGTCTCTCGTGCGGGGGTGCCGGGGGTGCCGGGCACCCCCGGGGGCAGGAGGCCCCCCGGGGCGCCGGCGGTGCTGCCGCGCGGCCGGCCCGGGGCGGGCAGGCCGGTGCCGGTACTGGTGCCGGCACCGGTGTCGGTGCCGGTGTCGGTGCCGGTCTCAGGACACATGGGCGTCGGCTCCGGTGAGGATCGACCGGGCGAGCCCGGCGTTGTGGGCGATGAACTCGCGGTCGAGCATCTCGGCGTGGGTGCCGAAGCCCTTGAAGACCGCCGTCCGGGTGGCCGAACTGCCGTGCCACGCACCGTGCCGGCCGGCCTCGTAGAGGGACACCTTCTCGTCGTCGGAGATCACGCTGAGCGCGGCGGTGACCACCCCGAGGTTGGGCGTCCGGCTGCAGAACCGCAGGTAGTCCCGGGCCTGTTCGCGGGTCTCCTCGGCCACCACGTCCGAGCCGGTGTGCCGCTGGAGGTGCTCGGCCAGCTCGCGCTCGAAGGCCTGGACGTGCTCGTCGGCGAGGTCGAAGGACTCCGGGATCCGGTGCGAGTCCATGATCACCACGTTGGGCACCGCCCGCCCGCGCCGCTCCAGCTCCTTGGCCACCTCGAAGGCGAGGTTGCCGCCGAGCGAGTAGCCGAGCAGGGCGCACGGCCCGTCCGGCTGGAGCGCCTCGACCAGGTCCGCGTACCGGTCGACCTTGTCGTCCCCGGCCACGTAGTTGAAGGCGACCATCCGGTACTCCGGCAGGTGCGCCGCGAACTGCCGGTAGACCAGCCCGTGGCCGCCCGCGGGCGGGAAGCAGAACAGGGTCTGCTGCTGCTCCTGGTTGAACCAGAGGTACGGCTGGGCGCCCTCGATCCGGCCGGTGACGATGGCCTCGACGGTCTTCGCCATCCCGTGCAGTGTGGTGACCCTGAAGAGCCGGCCGACCGGGATGCTGATGTTGAACTCGGTCTGCAGGCCGTGGATCAGCTCGATCAGCCGGATCGAGGATCCGCCGGACTCGAAGAAGTCGTGCTGCAGCCCGGGCTCCTCGACGCCCAGCAGCGCCCGCCAGTGCTCGGCCATCCTGATCTCGTAGAGGGTGGCCGGCGGTTCGGCGGCCCGGTCCGCGGCGTCCGCCCGCGGGGCGGGCAGCGCGGCGACGTCCACCTTGCCGTTGGTGGTGAGCGGCAGCGTGCACAGCTCGGTGAAATGGGTCGGGATCATGAAGGTCGGCAGGTAGCCGGCCAGGTGGCGGCGGAGTCCGCGGCGGTCGAGCGTCCGCCCAGGCGCCGGCACGCAGTACGCGCAGAGCACGTGCTCGCCGCCGTGGTCGGGCCGGACGGTGACCACCGCCCGCTCCAGCTCGGGCCATTCGGCGAGCTGGGTCTCGATCTCCCCCAGCTCGATCCGGTGGCCGCGCACCTTGATCTGCGAGTCGACCCGGCCGAGCAGGTGCACCCCGCCGTCGGCGTCCCAGCGTGCGAGGTCCCCGGTGCGGTAGAGCCGGACCGGCTCGGTGCCGTCGGCGCCGCCGAGCGGCAGGACGGCGAACCGGCGGGCGGTCTGCTCCTCGTCGCCGACGTAGCCGAGCGCCACCCCGGAGCCGCCGATCCACAGCTCCCCGGTGACGCCTGGCGGGACCGGCCGGCCCTGCCCGTCGAGGAGGTAGAACGCGCTGTTCGGGAACGGCCGCCCGATCGGGACCATCCGGCTGGGCTCCAGCCCGTCCGCCGGCCCCTCGAAGTAGGCGCTGTCGATGGTGGCCTCGGTGAGGCCGTAGGAGTTGACCAGCCTGGTCTCCGGGCCGCAGAGGGCCCGCAGCCGCTCGAACTCCTCGACCTTCCAGACGTCCGAGCCGACCACCAGCAGCCGCATGAACTCCAGGTCCAGGCCGGTCCGTTCGCAGTGTGCGACGACCGTCCGGACCACCGCGGGGACGAACTCGGCGGCGTCCACCCGCTCGGCCCGCATCACCTCGTGGAGCCGGGCGGTGTTGAACAGCAGCTCCCGGCCGACCAGCACCAGGGTGCCGCCCGAGCACAGCGCGCGGACCACGTCCCCGGTGAAGACGTCGAAGGAGGGCCCGGCCATCTGGAGGTGGACCCTGGCGTCGGTCTCCAGCCGGTACTCGGTGCGCCACGCCTGGTAGGCCGAGGCCAGGTTGCCGTGGCCGACCCGGACGGCCTTGGGCCGGCCGGTGGAGCCGGAGGTGTAGATCACGTACGCCGGGTCGTCGGGGGACACCGTCACCTCGGGGAGCGGCGTCGCACCGGTGGACCCGTCGTCCTCCTCGTCCAGTTCGGCCGTGGTCACCAGCCGGCCGGGCAGCCCGCCGAGCCGCTCACCGGTCTCCGGGCGGTCGTCGCCGACCACCAGCCCGGCACCGGCGCGCTCGACCATGTACGCCAGCCGGTCGGCCGGGTGGCCCGGGTCGAGCGGCAGGTACGCGGCACCGGTGCGGAGCACCGCGAGCAGGGCGACGATCAACTCCGGCGACTTCTCCAGGGCGAGCGCCACCACCGTGCCCGGACCGGCACCCAGCGCGCGCAGCCGGGCGGCCGCCCGCCGGGAGCGTTCGGCCAGCTCGCCGTAGCTCAGCCGCACGGTCGGGCCGGACTCGGCCGGTACCGCCACCGCGAGCGCAGCCGGGTCCGCCGCCGCCGCGCGCAGGATCAGCTCGTGCACCGGCTCCTCGTGGGCCACCCGGCGTTCGGCGCCGCTCCACCGGCGGAGCACCAGGGCGCGCTCCTCCCGGCCGAGCAGCTCCAGCCCGGTGGCCGCCCGCCCGGGACCGGCCGCGGTCAGCCCCTCCAGCAGGTTGACGTAGTGGCCGGCCAGCCGGGTCATCGTCTCCGGGAGGAAGAGGTCGGTGTTGTACTTGAGGACGCAGTGGAAGCGGCGCTCCGCCTCGTCCTCGTAGGCGGACAGGGTGAGGTCGAACTGACCCTCCTCCTCCGGGAGTTCGATGTACTCCAGGTGATAGCCGTACTTCTCGGTGGCCACCTTGTGGTGGAGCAGGATGAACATCGCCTGGAAGACCGCGGAGCGGCTCGGGTCGTGCTGCAGGCCGAGCTTCTCCACCAGCAGCACGAACGGGTACTCCTGGTGGTCCAGCCCGCCCAGCACCGTGGTCCGCACCCGGTCCAGCAGCTCGGCCACGGTCGGCTCACCGGCCAGCGAGACGTGCAGCGGCAGCGGGTTGACGAAGTAGCCGTAGACACCGGCGAACTCCTCGTCGGTGCGGCCGGTCACCGGGCTGCCGACGATGACGTCGTCCTGGCCCGAGTAGGCGTGCAGCAGCAGGTAGTAGGCGCTGAGCAACACCATGAAGACGGTGACGTTGTGCTCGCGGGCCAACGCGTGGACGCGCGCGCTGAGCTCCTCGTCGAGGACGAAGAACTCCGAGGCGCCGTTGTGGGTCTGCACCGCCGGGCGGGGCTTGTCGGTGGGCAGGCTGAGGATCGGCACCTCGGCCGGCAGATGCGAGCGCCAGTAGTCGAGCATCCTCGGCGCCTCGCGACCCGCCAGGAACGCGTTCTGCCGGTTGAGGAAGTCCAGGTAGCGCGCGGTGACCGGCGGCAGCTCGGGCGCCCTGCCCTGCCGCAGCCCCTCGTAGACGGCGAGCAGTTCCTCGATGAAGGTGAAGGTGGAGATCGCGTCCGAGATGATGTGGTGGACGGCCTTCATGATCACCCAGCGGTCCGGCCCGCGCCGGAACAGCCGGAACCGCACCAGCGGATCGCGCTCCAGGTCGTACGGCTTGCGGTACTCGCGGACGATCAGCGCGTGGATCTCGTCCCAGGCCAGGTGCTCGACGTCGAAGACCCCGAAGTCCGGCTCCACGGCGGCCGAGATCCGCTGTTCGGTGCGGCCGCCGTCGAGCACGAAGTTGGCCCGCAGGCTGGGGTGCCGCTCGATCATGGCCCGGAAGGCCGCGGCCATGAGCTCGGGCTCCAGCTCCACCCGGACCTCCACCGCGCCGCCGATGTTGTAGGCGAAGCCGTCGGGGTTGAGCTGCTTGAGGAACCAGAGCGCCTTCTGGTTCTGCGTCAGCGGGTACGCGGCCTCGTCCTCGTGGCGCTCGATCCCGACCGGGCCGGCGCCGGCCGGGTCCTCGTCGAGCAGCTCGGCCAGCGACTCGTGCAGCCGGGCCACCAGCTCGCCCACCGGCGCGTTGCTCAGCAGCGCCACCACCGGGAGGGTGGTGCCGAGTTCGGTGTTGAGCCGGGCCCGGAGCTCCATCGCGAGCAGTGAGTCCAGGCCGAGGGCGCCGAGGCCGGTGGCGGGCTCGATCTGCTCGACCGGCGCCCGGAGCACCGTGGCGGCCAGCAGGGTGAACCGCTCGGTGAGCAGGGCCAGCCGCTCCGCCTCGCCGGCCGCCCGCAGCGTGTCCAGCAGTCCGGCCCGCTCGGCCGCCGGTACGGCCTCCCGGGCGGTCGCGGCCAGGTCGGCGACCAGCGGCGGCGGGGCCGGGTACCAGGAGAGGAAGACCGGCCAGTCGACGACGGTGGCGACCAGCAGCTGGGCCCGGTCCTGGCCCAGCACCCGCTCCAGGACGGCCATCCCGGTCTCCGGGGCCAGCGAGCTCATGCCGCGGCTGTTCCGGTAGTGGTCGATCAGGCCGAGCTCCTCGATCATGCCGGTGGCCCAGGGGCCCCAGTCGAGGCTCAGCGCGGGCAGGCCGAGGGAGCGGCGGTGGTGGGCCAGGGCGTCCAGGAAGGCGTTGCCGGCGGCGTAGTTGGTCTGGCCGGCGGTGGTCAGCAGCGAGGCGATGGAGGCGAAGAGCACGAAGTGGTCGAGCGGTTCGCCGGCCAGCTGCCGGTGCAGGGCGAAGGCACCGAGGACCTTGGGCGCGTGGACGGCGTCGAAGGTCCCGCGGTCCAGCTCGCCCACCAGGGTGTCCCGGACCTGCCCGGCCAGGTGGAAGACCCCGCGGATCGGCGGCCGGTCCAGCCGGCGGTACTCGGCCAGCCAGGCGGCCAGCGCGGATTCGTCGGTGACGTCCAGCGGTGCCGGGACCGGCTCCGCGCCGAGTGCCTCCAGCTCGCGCAGGAAGGCCGTGCGCCGGCCGTCCGGGCTCGCCGGGTCGAGGTCGCGCCACTGCTCGCGCGGCGGCAGCGGGCTGCGGCCGACCAGGATCAGCCGGCGGGCTCCGCGCCGGACCAGGGTGCGGCAGAGCAGCCGGCCGAGCGCACCGAACGCGCCGGTCACCAGGTAGGCGGCGTCCGGGCGGAGGCCGGGCGGGAGCGGCCGGCTCAGCCCTTCGGCCGGGCGGAGCCGGCTGGTCAGCCGCCGGCCCGGCCGGAGCGCGATCTCGTCCTCGTCGGCGAGTCCGAACTCGCGCAGCAGCGCTGCCGCCTCGGCATCGGCGGTGGCGACGGAGGGGGTGGAAGCGGAGGGGGTGGAGGACGCGGCGGCAGCGGTGGCGGCCGTCGGCCCGAGGTCGACCAGCTTGCCCGGGTGGCCGGGCAGCTCCTGGTGGCGCAGCACCCGGCCGATCCCCCAGGCGGGCGCGCCGAGCGGCTCGACCGGCTCACCGGGAACGGTGGCCTGCGCGGAGCGGGTGACGATGTGCAGCCTGCTGTCCGGGAGTTCGGCGGACAGCAGGGCGGCGAGCGTGACCAGGCTGTACGCGCCGGCAGCGGTGTGCCCGGCCACCGCTGCCCGGTCGGCGGTGGCCAGCTCCGGCCGGTCGAGGTTCCAGAGGTGGACGACGGCAGCCGGGTCGGGTGCGCCGCCGGCCCTACGGTCGGCCAGCAGCCGGGCGAGGTCGGCCGCGGAGCCGGGCTCGACGGTGGCCGGGCGGCCGTCCGCCGGGGGCCGGTAGCCGGCGCCGGGGAGGACCAGTTGGCAGCTGCCCCCGCGCGCGGCGATCCGTCCGGCCAGTGCCTCGGCGACACCCTGCCGGTCGGCGAACAGCAGCCAGTGGTCGGGGTGTTCGGCCAGCAGGTCGGGGGCGTCGGCGGCCTCCGGCAGCTCCGTCCAGGCCGGTTCGGCGAGCCAGCCGTCGATGGTGGCCAGGCCGACGGCGGTGGCCGCCTGCTCGACGTCGGCGGCGCGGAACCCGGTGACCCCGCCGAGTGACGCGCCGCGCTCGTCGTGCACCGCGATGTCGCCGACCAGCTCCGGTCCGGCGTCCCGGGTGACGGTCGCGTGCACCCAGAGCGGGCGGTCGCCGACCGCGTCCAGCCGGACCTCCTCGATGGCGACCGGCAGCCGGATGCCGGTCGCGGCACCGGTGCCGGCCCCCGTGCCCGGACCGGTGCCGTCGGGTGGCTCCGCCAGCAGCTGGGGGGTCAGCAGGGTC
Source organism: Kitasatospora sp. NPDC042419 (assembly GCF_056437345.1). Lineage (NCBI taxonomy): Bacteria > Bacillati > Actinomycetota > Actinomycetes > Kitasatosporales > Streptomycetaceae > Kitasatospora > Kitasatospora sp. NPDC042419. The sequence goes on along the minus strand of NZ_JBWKAW010000002.1, from coordinate 122,704 downwards.
TGGAAGAAGGCGTCCATCACCACCGGGTGCACCTGGTGGTTCGCCCCCTGCCCGGCGACCGCCGCGGTCGGCCGGACCCGCGCCAGTGCCTCGCCGGGGCCGATCCAGACCTCCTCGATGCCCTGGAACGCCGGACCGTAGTGGTAGCCGAGCGCGGCCAGCGCGGTGTAGCAGTCGGGCCCGGTCAGGTGCCGGACCGCGCGGCCGCGGATCGCCCCGACGTCCAGCGGCCGCGCCGGGCGGTTGCGCTGGCCGGGCCGGACGGTGCCGACGGCGTGCACGGTGCGCTCGGGACCGCCCTCCGCCGTGCCGGCCGCCCCTCCGGGGGCCGCGGTCCCGCCGGGGGCCGCGCCACCGGTCGCGATGGTGAAGCCGCCGTGCTCGGCCGAGAGGGTCAGCCGGACGGCGCAGCTCTCCTCGTCGGGGAGGAAGAGCGCCTTGCGCAGCTCGATGCCGGCCAGTGCGGCATCGGTGCCGCCGGTCAGCGCGCGGACCGCCTGGACGGCCATCTCCAGGTACCCGGCGGCGGGGAAGAGCACGCTGCCCTGGATCCGGTGGTCCTCCAGGTAGGGCAGCGCCTCGGCGTCCAGCCGGGCCTCCCAGGCCGGCTCGGCACCGGCCAGCCGGCGGCCGAGCAGGGGGTGGTCCAGCCGGCCCTGCCGGACCGCCTCGACCGACCGGGGCTCGACCCAGTGCCGGTCCCGCCGGAACGGGTAGCGCGGCAGCGGCACCGTCCGGCCGGCGGGCTGGAGCACCGACCAGTCGACCTCCACGCCGAGGTTGTGCAGGGCGGCCAGCGAGGCGGTGAAGGTGCCCTGCTCGTCCTCCTGGCGGCGGATCGAGGGCAGGGTGCGGACCTCGGGGCGGTCGGCGTCCCCCGCGCGGGCCTCCACGGTCTCCTGGATCGAGCGGCCGAGCACCGGGTGCGGGCCGATCTCCAGGAACAGGCTGTACCCGTCGTCCGACAGCCGCTCGACGGCCTGCTGGAAGCGGACGCTGTCACGGACGTTCCGCCACCAGTAGCCGGCGTCCAGCTCGGTGCCGCGCGCGGTGCCCTCGCGCCCGGTGAGGTAGAGCGGCACCTGGGCCGGGCGGGCCTTGAGGTCGGCGAGCGACTCCAGCAGCTCGTCCTTGATCAGCTCCATCCGGGCGCTGTGGTAGGGCACTTCGACGGTCAGCGGGCGGGCGAAGACCTGCTCGGCGGTGAGCGCGGCGGCCAGTTCGGCCAGCACCGTCGCGTCCCCCGCGAGGGTCAGCGAGGCGGGGCTGTTGATCGCGGCCACCGAGACCGCGTCGCCGTACGGGCGGAGCCGGCGGACCGCCTCGGCCTCGGTGAGCGCGACGGCCAGCATGCCGCCCGTCCCCGCCAGCTTCTGCTGGAGCCGGCTGCGGTGGACCACGACCTTGACGGCGTCGGCCAGGTCGTAGACGCCGGCCTCGTGGAAGGCGGCGACCTCACCGGTGGAGTGGCCGACGACGGCGTCCGGGCGGACGCCGCGGCTGCGCCAGAGCGCGGCCAGGCCGACCTGGACGGCGAAGTTGGCGGGCTGCGCGAGCCAGGTCTCGGACATCCGGGAGTGTGCCTCGTCGGCGGCCAGCTCGTCGGTCAGGGACCAGCCGGTGAGCTCCGCCAGGTGCTCGGCGCAGCGCTCGACGGCCTCCCGGTAGACCGGTTCGGCGGCGAAGAGCTGCCGGCCCATCGCCCACCACTGCGGGCCCATGCCGGTGAAGACCCAGGCCAGCCGGCGGTGCCGGGGCTCGCGGCGGTGCCCGGTGAGCACCCGCGGGTGGGGCTCGCCCCGCAGGTGGGCGCCGAACGCCTCGTCCAGCGAGGCGCGGGCGGCGTGCTCGCGGGAGTCGTAGACCACCGAGAGCCGGGCGTCGTGGTGCTGGCGGCGGTGGGCCAGGGTGTGGCCGAGGTCGGCCGGGCGGGCCGGGGTGCCGCCGCGGACGCCGGCCAGCTCGGCCTGCACGCCGGCGGCCAGCTCGGGCAGCGCGGCGGCCTCCCGGGCGGTGAGCGGCAGCACGGTCCAGACGGGCTCCCCGCCCGGCCCGTCCGCCGGCTCCGCGCGGTCCGGCTCCGGCGGCACCGCCGGGGCGGACCGGCGGTCCGCCGCGCCCGCCGCACCCGGTGCCGTGCCCGGCGCCGGCTCCGGTGCGGGGTACGGCACCGGGGCGGCCTCCAGCAGGACGTGGGCGTTGGTGCCGCCGAAGCCGAAGGAGTTGACCCCGGCCCGGGCCGGCCCCTCGTGCGCGGGCCAGGGAGTGGGCTCGGTGGGGATCTCGTACGGCAGGGCGGCCGGGTCGATCGCCGGGTTGAGCTGCTCCAGGTTGATGTGCGGCGGGATGAGCCGGTGCTTGAGCGCCAGGGCGGACTTGATCAGCCCGGCCAGGCCGGAGGCCGACTCGGTGTGCCCGATGTTGGTCTTCACCGAGCCGACGTAGCACCGGTCTCCCGGGCGGCGGCCGACGGCCAGGGCCCGGGCCAGCGCGTTCGCCTCGATCGGGTCGCCGACCGGGGTGGAGGTGCCGTGCGCCTCGACGTACTGGAGGCTGCCCGGGACGATGCCGGCCTCGGTGCAGACCCGCTCGATCAGCGCGACCTGCGCGTCCGGGTTGGGCACGGTGATGCCGTTGGTGCGGCCGTCCTGGTTGACGCCGCTGCCGATGATGACGGCGTGCACCGGATCGCCGTCGCGGACGGCGTCGGAGAGCCGTTTGAGCGCGACCACGGCGACGCCCTCGGCCCGGACGTAGCCGTCGGCCGCCGCGTCGAAGGTGCGGGAGCGGCCCTGCGGGGAGAGGAACCCGCCCTTGGTCTCGGCGATCGTGTACTGCGGCGCGATGTGCAGCAGGGTGCCGCCGGCCAGCGCGAGATCGGTCTCGCCGCGCAGCAGGCTCTGCGCGGCGAGGTGGACGGCGACCAGGGAGGAGGAGCAGGCGGTGTCGAGGGAGACGCTGGGGCCGCGGAAGTCGAAGCAGTGCGAGATGCGGTTCGACACCATCGTCATCATGGTGCCGGTGGCCGTGTGCGCGGCCAGCGTCTCGAAGGAGAGGTCCGAGAACTGGACGATCTTGTAGTCCAGGGTGAACGCGCCGACGTAGACGCCGACCTCACGGCCCGCCAGCTCGGCCGGCTTCTGCCCGCCGTCCTCCAGCGCCTCCCAGGCCACCTCCAGCAGCTTCCGCTGCTGCGGGTCCATGTGGTCGGCCTCGCGGCCGCTGATGCCGAAGAACGCCGGGTCGAACTCGTCGAAACCGTCGATGTAGCCGCCCCTGCCGCCGACCAGCCGGCCCGGCTTGGCCTTGTCCCGGCTGCCCAGGGTCGCCACGTCGTACCGGCTGCGCGGGGTCGGCGTGATGCAGTCCTTGCCGTCGACCAGGTTCTGCCAGAACGACCGGTGGTCGCAGGCCCCGCCGGGCAGCCGGCAGCCGATCCCGATGATCGCGATCTTCTCCCGGTCCCCGTCGGCCGGGGAGGCCTCCGGGTCGGCCTGCGGGCGGGTGGCGGGGGCGGCGGGCCCGGCGGGGTTCGCGGAGTCGGCGGGGCCCCCGGCGGCGGTGTTGTCGGTGTCGGCGGTATCAGGGAAGTCGGAGGATGCGGCGAAGCATGAATCCGTCATGGTCGAGTCCTTGAGTCGCTGCGTTCGCGCGCGGCACGGGCGTGGGAGGGCCGCACGGGCATGGGGACAGCGGCCGCGGCCCGGTTCCGGACAGGCCGGAAGCCGGGACGGCCGGAGAGGCGGGCGGAAAGGGCGAGAAGGGGAAGGGTGGGAAAGGCGGGCCGGAGAGCCGTGGTCGGCGCGGACGATCGGACGGTCGGACGGGTCGGACGGGATTGCGGGGCCGGCCGGCGGCCCCGTCAGACCGGTCCGGTCGAGTTGGCCGAACCGGCCGAACCGGCCGATCCGCCCGGGGAGTCGTCGGCTCGCACCGGTCTGCGCCAGGCCTGGAGGTGGCTGGCGATCACTTCCCCGGTGCCGGGGAAGTCGGTCGGGTCCTGCAGCCCCACCGCGGTCGGCCGCCGGCCGGGCCGCCAGGTGAAACTGCCGAAGGCGTGGTCCCAGACGGAGAGGTCGGAGCCGTAGTGGCCGGCCTCTGCCAGGTCGACGCTGTGGTGCAGCCGGTGCTGTTCGGGTCCGGCGAGGACGTGGTTGAGCGGGCCGATCCGGACGTCGATGTTGGCGTGCACGAAGTAGCCCTGGGCGACCACGAACAAGCCCACCACGAACACCGTCTCCTCGGAGAACCCGGCCAGCGCCAGGGACACCTGGACCGCCCCCTGGGTGAGCACCACGTCCAGCAGGTGGTTGACCCCGTTGTTGGCGACGTTCACCTTGTCGGGCACGTGGTGCACGCCGTGCAGCCGCCAGAGCCGGGGGCTGGTGTGGCACCACCGGTGGACCAGGTAGTTGGCCAGCGAGCCGAGCAGCAGCGCCACCGGGATCTCCACCCAGAGCGACAGGGCCGGATGCGGCGGCGCCAGCCGGCCGACGACGGCCGTCACGGGCACCTGGGACAGGGCTCCGCCGATCATCGTCAGCACGAAGTAGACGCCGTACCAGCCCCACTCGCGCACGCTGGGGCTCCATTCCGGTTCGTACGGAATCAACCACTCAAGCAGCGTCAGATAGGCGATGGTGCCGACCAGGAAGAGCTGGCTCACCCGGCCGAGATCCCAGCGCAGGCGCAGCGCCGCGACCGCTATCGACACCAGCACTACCAGCAGTGACGGGTATGCGACGTGGCGCAGCACGGTTCGAAGCTGCCCGCCCATGACGACCCCCTTCGCAGTCCGCCGTCGAACGATCACCGAAAGTGTTCGTTCAGATACTAAGGGCGCCCGGAAGGTGGTGCGAGGGATTTTTGAAAAGAATCACAGGGCGTTAAATTTGTCCGATGATAAGCAAACAAACTATCCGCCAGAAAAGGAGAGGAATCAGCCAAGCATCCCCGTTCATTCGATTAGCGGATGATCATTCCAACGCGTTTCACGCTGCGGACCACCGGCGCCGTCTCCAGCGCCCCGACCCCCTCCAGGCCGCCCAGCCGCTCGGTCAGGTAGGTGTAGAACGCCTCGACGTCCCGGCAGACCAGCCCGGCCACGAGGTTGCTCGGGCCGGTCGTCGCGGCCACGAACCCCACCTCCGGGTGCTCCGCCATCGCGCGGCCGACCGCCGCCAGCTTCCCCGGCGCCACGGTCAGCCAGCAGAACGCCTCGATCCCGAAGCCGAGCAGCCTGGTCTCCACGTCCACGTCGAAGAAGAGCAGCCCGGACCCGGTGAGCACGGCCAGCCGCCGGCGCACCGTCGCCTCCGAAGCCCCGGTCCGGGCCGCCAGTTCGGCCAGCGGCACCCGTCCGTCCGCCGCGAGCGCCGTCAGCAGGGCCCGGTCCAGCTCGTCCGGCACCACCGGACCTGCCGGCACCGGCGAGCCCGTCGACATCCGCGAACCCCCCGCGCCCGCCGGCCCCCCGCGCAGCCGGCCCACCTGCTCCGCGTCCAGCGCCGAGGTCCGCCCGCTCCACGCGACCGTCCCGCCGACGAACGTCCGCAGCAGGTAGTGCGCGCTGACGGAGAGCACCCGGGGCGTCCGGGGCAGCTTCCCGAGCAGCAGCTCCTCCCGGTCCGGCCGGGCCTGCGAGCGGGTGTTGCAGACGATCTCACCGCCCGACAGCAGGCTGACCCAGGACGTGTCCGGCCGCCGGGCCAGGGCCTCCGCGATCGCCGACGCCGCGTCCGGCACGCACCGGATCCGGGTCATCCAGTCGACCTCGCCGAGCAGCCGGGCGCTGGTCCGCCCGATCACCCGCACCACCCCGGCGGTCCGCAGCCGCTGGTAGCGGCGGGCGACCGTCTGGTCGGAGACCCCGAGCACCTCGGCGATCCGCCGGAACGGCGCCCGGCCGTCCACCTGCAGGGCGTGCAGCAGCGCCCGGTCCAGCTCGTCCAGCGTCACGGTTTCCACCACCGTGATGGTAGGAGATGTCGAGATCCGTCGGAACAGCCTCTTCGAGCGGCGCGGGAACGGGCTCCTGGCCGAGAGTGACGGTGCGTCGGGCCGTCCGGGCCGGCGCGGTGGACGAAGGAGTACGGGGATGCGGAAGTGGTGGCCGCTGGTCGCGGTCAGCCTCGGGGTGTTCATGCTGCTGACCGACATCAGCATCGTGATCGTGGCGCTGCCGGACATCGGCGCCGGGCTGGACATGGACTTCGACGGCCTGCAGTGGGTGATGGACGGCTACGCGCTGGCCCTGGCCGCCCTGTTGCTGGGCCTCGGCGCGGTCGCCGACCGGGCCGGCCGGCGGCGGGTGTACACGGTCGGCCTGGCGGTCTTCGCGGTCGCCTCGCTCGCCTGCGGGCTCGCCCCGAACGGCGGGGTGCTGGTCGCGGCGCGGATCGTCCAGGCCGGTGGCGGGGCCGCGATGTTCGCCACCGCGATGGCCCTGCTCAACCTCGCCTACCAGGGCCGCGACCGGGCGGTGGCGTTCGGCGTCTGGGGCGCCGTCAGCGGAGCCGCGGCGGCCACTGGGCCGGTCGCCGGCGGCCTGCTCACCGAGTTCCTGGGCTGGCGGTCCGTCTTCCTGGTCAACCTGCCGATCGCGGTCGCCACGGTCGTCCTCACCCGCAGGACGCTGCCGGAGTCCCGGAACCCGGCCGCGCACCGGATCGACCTGCCCGGCGCCGCCGCCTTCACCGTCGCGGCCGGCTCGGCCGTCCTGGCGCTGATCCGCGGCGGTGCGGACGGCTGGACGTCGCCGGCCGTCCTCGGCGCGGCCGGGCTGGCCGCCGCGGCGCTCGCCGCCTTCCTGCTGATCGAGCGCCGCAGCCCGCACCCGCTGCTGGACCTCGCGCTGTTCCGCAGCCCGGTCTTCACCGGGGTGATGCTCTGCGGCCTGGTCTACTCGGGCGCCGCGTTCTCCTACCTCCCGTACACCTCGCTCTGGCTGCAGTCGGTGCTCGGCCAGGGGCCGATGGCCGCCGGCCTCACCCTGCTGCCGATGAGCGTCGTCGCCTTCGCGGTCTCCGCCCTCGCCGGCCGCCGGCTCGCCGTCCTCCCCTCGGCACTGCCGCTCGCCGGCGGACTGGCCGTGATCGGTGCCGGCGCCCTCCTCCAGTGCACCCTCGACGCCTCCTCCACCTGGACGGCCCTGCTCCCCGGCCTCGCCCTGACCGGCCTCGGTGTGGGTGCGGTCAGCCCGGTCCTGGCGGCCGGGGCGATGGCCGCCGTCCCGCCGGAGCGCGGCGGCATGGCGGGCGGCGCGCTCAACACCTTCCGTCAGCTGGGCCAGGCGCTCGGGATCGCGGTCTTCGGCCTCGTCCTGCACCAGGGGCTGCGGGCCTCGCTGGCCGACCACCCCGCCACCGCGGCCGTCCCGGATCCGGACGCCGCCGCCCGCTCCCTGAGCGCCGGACAGCCGGTGGCCGGTCTCCCCTCCGACCTGGTCCGCACCGCGTTCGCCTCCGCCCTCGACCGCACCATGCTGGTCGCCGCCCTCACCGCGCTGGCGGGCGCCGCACTCGTCGCGGCGCTCCTCCGGGGCCGGCCGGCCCCGGTCCGGCCGGCGGCGGGCCGGAAGGCGGACGACCGGCAGGAGGACGACCTGAAGGCGGACGACCGGCAGCCGGCCGGTGCGGCCCGGGCCACGGACAGGGCCGCCGACCGGGCCACGGACAGGCACCGGACGGCCTGAGGCCGCGCCGCCGGACGGCCCCCGGATCATGACCGGGGGCCGTCCGCGGGCCGCTCCTCAGGACGCGCCGCCACCTCGATCGCGCGCTCCGCCTCCTCGCTCCGGGGCCGTCCGGCACGGGCCGTGGTCCGCCTGGCCGGCTCAGCTGTGGGGTGGATGACGGGTCCTCCGGTGTCCGGCGCCGCCGGCTACGCGGCGCGGTGGTGCCGGCCCGGCCCCCGGGGCGGGTCCGGGAGGCGGGCGTCGGGCGACCGGGGCGACCGGACTGTCGGCCGGGCCGAGCGCGGTGACGCCGTCGCCGTGCCGGTACAGGTAGCGGTACCGGTCCGGGTACAGGCAGAGGCCGGCCGAGGCGCCGTCCTCGATCAGCGCCAGCGGTTGCGGCAGCCGGGCGAGCAGCGGGAGCAGGGTCGCGCACCGGCCCGGCTCGTTGGTCTGCGTCCGGCGCGCCAGCATGGCGGCGCGCACCCGGGGCCAGTGCTCGGCGGTCCACCCGCGGAAGGCTCCGGCGTCGTCGACCGGGCCGCCCAGGAAGCGCACCGCGCCGAGCAGCAGGTTGGGCCGGCGCTTGGCGGGCGGGAGTCCGTCGATCAGCGCCAGCAGGCCGGGGTCGTCGGCGACGGCCGCCGAAAGCCGCTCGTAGGAGGGGGAGTTGCCCCGCGCCTCCCCCGTCGCGAACTGCTGGTACCGCTCTGCCGTGTCCACTCCCCGCCACCCCTTCCGGAAGATCCGGTCGCAGCATGCGAAGGCGCGCCCGGGCCCGCTACGGGGCCTTCCGGCCACCCCGCACGGGGCCACCCGGGCCGGCCGGAGGCCCGCCGTCGGACAGCCCCGCCACCGCCGCGCCCACCGACCCGTCCACCGGCCCGCCCAGCGCCGCGCCCACCGACCCGTCCACCGGCCCGCCCAGCGCGTGGTGCAGCCGGAGGGCCGGCGGTGCGGCGCGGGACCGCTCCGCAGCGGCCAGCGCGACGGCGGCGGCGTACCGCGGGCCGGCCGGCAGGTCGGTGACGGTCCATCCGCCCGGGTGGCGGTCGCGGTCGCCGCCCAGGTAGTCGGCGGAGGGCGGCCGGCCGAGGCCGATGCCGAGGCCCTTCAGGTAGGCCTCCTTGCGGGTCCACAGCCGGGCGAAGGCGCCCGGCCGGTCCGCCGGCGGCGCGGCCGCCAGCTCGGCCCGTTCGGCCGGGTGCAGCACGGTCGACAGCACCTCGGCGGACTCGGCGGCCGGGACCGGCTCCACGTCGACGCCGACCGGGACGGCGGCGAGGCCGATGAGCACCATGCCGCCGCCGTGCGAGAGCGAGAAGTGGGGCGCTCCGGAGCCGGCGAGCCGGGGGCGCCCGTGCGGTTCGGCGCAGCCGGGACACGGTGCCCGTTCGAAGAGCAGGGCCTCCGGCGGGACTTCCAGGTGCCGGCCGAGGACGCGGCGCAGCGCGACGTGGGCGGCGAGGTAGCAGGTCCGGTCCGCGTCCCGGACGAACCGCTCGGAGCGCCGCAGCTCCTGCTCGTCGAGGCAGCGCAGGTCCGACGGGCCCACCGGGAGGGAGGCGGAGTCGAGCAGCCAGAGCTCGGCCGCGGGGGCCGACTGCGTCACCGGGCGCCGGTCCGGCGCCGGCGCCTCGGACGGCTCCTCCATCCGTACCTCTCCCGCATCATCCGCCCCGTCCTCCGTCCTGCCGTCCGCCGCGCCCCGCCCGCCCCGAGGGCCGCGCGGGCTGTGGTCCGCGGACGGGCGGGGGCATCGCTGCCCGCCCGCGGACCACAGGTCGGTGCGTCACCCCGCGGAGAGCGCCTCACGGAAGGGTCCGGGGCGCCCGACCGGCGGGGCGACGGCTTCGGTGACCCCCTGCTGCCCGAGCACGTCGCAGACCGACGCCAGCAGGGCGGTGTCACAGTAGATGTGCAGCTCGGTGATCTTCGCCCACTTGATCCGCAGGACGTGCACGCCCTGGTTGGAGTAGTGGTTGCCCTCCCGGTCGGTGAGGTGGTCGACCCATTCGACGAAGGCGACGGTGTCCCACGGCCAGCCCTTGGCGACGACCTTCTTCAGCTCGAAGCGCAGGTCCGGCAGGACCTCCGCCAGCCTGTCGTACCACCGCTGGATCTGCTCGGCGTCGTTCCGCCCGCCCGCCAGGGCGTGCGAGCCGGAGAACCAGTGCTCCGCGTCGGGGGTGAACTGCCGGACGATGGCCGGGTAGTTGCCGCGGTTGACCTCGGCGAAGGAGTTGCGCAGATTGCGCCGGACGATGGCGTGGTACACGTTTCCACCTCTGGTCGGTATGGTGACGGTCCGTCAGGGACTCTAGGGCTTCGCGGCGGCCGGCGGTGTCCCGCCCTCGCGGAGTCCGAAGCGCTCGTACAGCCACCGCAGGGGCGCCGGCGCCCACCAGTTCCAGCGGCCGAGCAGGCGCATCAGCGACGGCACGAGCAGCGCCCGGACGATGGTGGCGTCCAGCAGTACGCCCAGTGCCGTCCCGAAGCCGAGTTCCTTGATGAACACGATGCTCGACGTGGCCAGTGCGCCGAGGGCGACGCAGAAGAGCAGGGCGGCGGCCGTCACGACACGGCCGGTCCTGCCCACGCCGAGCGCGACCGACTCCGCCTCGCCGGCCCCGGCGTCCCGCGCCTCCTTGATCCGGGCCAGCAGGAACACGCCGTAGTCCGTCGAGAGCCCGAAGACCATCGCGAAGAGCAGCACCGGCTGCGTGGCGTCCAGGGCGCCCTGCGCCGAGGTGCCGAACAGTCCGGCGAGGTGCCCGTCCTGGAAGATCAGGACCAGGACGCCGAAGGTCGCCGTCAGGGTCAGCAGGTTCATCAGGACGGCCTTGAGCGGCAGCACCAGGGAGCCGGTCATCAGCAGCAGCACCAGCATGCTGGTCAGGAAGACGATCAGGGCGGCCGCCGGGAGCCGGTCGACCAGGCTGTCCTTGAGGTCGACGAAGACGGCCGTCTGCCCGCCGACCAGGACCTCGTCCGGCCCCGACAGCGCGCGCACGTCCTTGACCAGCCCCTGGCTCGCCGCGCTCAGTCCGGACTCCCGGGGGGTGGCCTGGATCAGCCAGGTGTCGCCGTTCAACTGCCGCGCGGGGGACACCGTCCCGGCGGCCGGCAGCGCGGCGACCCGCTCGCGCAGGGCGGCGAGCCGCTGCCCCGCCGCCGCCCGGTCGCCCTGGGCGGAGACGACGACCTGCACCGACTCCAGCGGGTCGGCGGCGAATTCGGCGCGCAGGACGTCGTTGACGGACCGGCTGCTCGCACTGGTCGGCAGGGACGCGGGGCCGACCGTGGTGAAGGCGACCTTCAGGAAGGGCAGGCCGAGCACCACCAGCAGCGCACTCGCGCCGAGCGCCACCAGCGGGGCGCGCCGCATGACGCCCCGGGCCACCGCGAACCAGCCGCCCGTGGTGCTCTCCGGCTCCTCCAGCGACCGGTGCCAGCGGGCCGGGGCAAGGAAGTCGATGCGCCGGCCCAGCAGTCGCAGCGCCGCGGGCAGCACCAGCAGTGCCACCAGCAGTGCGGAGGCGGACACCAGCAGGCCGCCCACCGCCATCGAGTAGAGGAAGCGCTGGCGGAAGACGAACAGCGAGGCCATCGCCGCGCTCACGGTCAGCGAGCTGAAGAGGATCGTGCGGCCCGCGGTGTGCAGGGTGACGGTGATCGCCCTGGACACGTCCGGGTCGGTGGCCAGTTCGCTGCGGAAGCGCGAGACGATGAGCAGGCTGTAGTCGATGGCGAGGCCGAGGCCCAGCGCGGTCACCAGGTTGAGCGAGAAGATCGACATCGGCGAGAACTGGTCGACCAGCCGCAGGCCCAGCAGGGTGAGGACGACGTTCAGCCCGCCGATCACCAGGGGCAGCGCGGACGCCACCAGGCTCCGGAAGATCCACAGCGACAGCAGGAACAGCACCGGGAAGGCGAGCAGTTCGGCCCGCTGCAGGTCGTGCTGGACGGTGCTGACGACCTGGTTGCCGACCACCTCGCTGCCGCCGAGGCGGACGTTCGGGTTGCCGTGCAGCTCCTCGGTCAGCCGGTCGACCGCGTCCTGGTAGTGGTCGCTCTCCCCCGCCTTCAGCCGCCCGACCACGATCGTCCGGAGGCCGTCACGGGAGACCAGGGCCTCGTCGCGGGTCCGCTCGTACGTCAGCACGTCCGCGAACACGGGATCGCCGGCCATCAGCGCGGCGACCCGTCCGACCTCGTCCCGGGTGCGGGGGCCGTTCACCGACTCGCCGGTGGAGACCAGGGCGATGACGCCGCCGTCGCTGCGGATGCCGGTGGCCTCCTCCAGCCGCTGGTCGGCCCGCACGCTGCCGGAGCCGGGGGTGACGAAGTCCGGGTTGCCGCCGGTCAGCGACGCGACGACGGGGGCGCCGAGGATCGCCGCCACCGCGGCCACCACGACGCCGCACAGCACCATCACCCGGGCGTGCCGGTCCGCCAGCCGGGCGAGCAGGTCCATCATGCGTGGCTCCTCTGCCGGGCCGCTTCCGGTGCCTCGGGCGCCTCGGGCGTCCCGACCCGGGCCGGCGCGGCTCCCCCGGCGCCCGCAGCCCGGCCGGCCGCGCCGGCCGCGCCGCCTGCTCCGACCCGGCGGTCCGCGACGGCCGGCGGCTCGGCCTTCATCCGGCGGACGAGCTTGCGCAGCATGGCCCGGTAGGAGAAGTGCTCGACCTGGAGCCAGTGCCGCTCGGAGTCGTAGTAGCTGATGCCGCCGCTCAGTCCGGCCGCGCTGAGCGGCCGGGCCTTGGCCTGCTTGAACCAGGCGGCCCGCTGCGGGTCGGTCCGCAGCAGGTGCAGGTAGCGGGCCATCAGCTGCGACTGGTAGTCCATGATCGGCCAGTTGCCGGTGGAGGTCTGGAAGTACCCGATCACGAAGAGGTTGTCGTAGTCCGGGTGGAAGGCGTTCAGGTGCAGCTGCGGGGTGCGGTCGCCCCAGTTCAGGTGCTTGCGGTCGATGAACGGGAACTCGGTCATCCGGTAGCCGGTGGCGTAGACGATGACGTCGAACGCCTCCTCGGTGCCGTCGGTGAACCTCACGCGGTCACCGCGGAGTTCGGCGATGTCCGGCCTGGCGGTGATGTCGCCGTGCCCGAGGTGGTACAGCAGCGTCGAGTTGATGACGAAGTGCTCCTCCAGCAGCTTGTGCGAGGGCTTCGGCAGCCCGTACTGCTCCGGCCGGCCGGCGCTGTTGAGCCGCAGGAAGAGGCCGCCGAAGAAGCGCACCACCGGCCGGGGCATCCGCCACTTCAGCACGTTCTCGTAGAGCACGTCGGTCGGCATGCCGAACAGGTACTTGGGCCAGTAGTAGCAGCCGCGCCGGATGCTGAGCGAGGTCGCGGCGGCGTTCTGCGAGGACTCCACCGCGATGTCGCAGCCGGACGTCCCGCCGCCGACCACCAGCACCCGCTTGCCGCGCAGCGGCTCCGGGTCGCGGTACTCGCACGAGTGCATCGTCACGCCGTCGAAGTGCCCGGGGTACGAGGGCATCCGGGGGCTCCAGTTGTGGCCGTTGGCGATCACCACCCCGGCGTAGCGCCGCACTTCGCCGCCGTCGAGGACGACGTACCAGTCCGGGGAGCCGTCCCGGCGCTCGATCCGCTCCACCGTGCGGTGGAACTCGACGTGCTCGTGGACGCCGAAGTGCTCGGCGTACGACCGCAGGTAGGCGTGCGCGTGGTCGCGGCCGAGGTAGGTCGGGAAGTGCTCAGGGATCGGGAAGTCGTCGTACTGGATGTAGGGCTTGGACGTGATGAGGTGGACCGAGTCGTAGGCGGCGCTGTGGGAGTTGCCGCCGTACCAGTTGCCGCCGACGTCGCCCGCGCGCTCGATCACGTCGATGTCGAACCCGAACTCCCGCAGGTTCTTGGCGGCGGCCAGGCCGCCCGCCCCGGCGCCCACGATGCAGTAGGCATCCGATCGGTCAACGATCGTGGTCAACGGTGCCCCCGGTAGATGGTGTCGTCGTGCCGTGCGGCACGGGTGGAATGGTCATCGGAAGCGCAGGCCCGTCACCCGGAGCAGCGGCCGGCCGACCCCGGCCGTGCCGGCCGGCCGGTGGCCGCTCCAGTCGCGGCCGTCCGGCGAGCCGACCAGCAGGGCGGCGGGGGCGGTCGGGGCCGGCGGGTCGGCGCGCAGCCGCTCCACCGTCAGCCGGGACGCGCCGCCCGCGGCGCCCTGTCCGGCCCGGTGGAGCCAGGCGGCCCGCACCACGTTCTCCAGCTGGTTGAGCGGGAGCACGGAACCGGGGGCCGGTGAGGCGACCAGCAGGTCGGACATCCGGCCCGGCTCCGCCCGCCCGTACCAGTGCCCGGTCTCCCGGTCGCGCTGCCAGGCGGCCAGCCGGAAGGCGTGCCCGGTCCACCCGAGCGCGCCGCCCGGGACCGGGGGGACCGCGGTCGCGGACGCGGGTGCGGCGAGCGGGCCGTCCCGGCCGTCCTGGCCGTCCTGGTCCGACCGCTCGCCCGACGGCTCGGCCCGGTAGACCAGTTCGGCCGAGGCCAGCCGCCGCCCGTCGCGTTCCAGGGTCACCGCCACCCGCCACGTCCCCTCCGACCAGCGGCCCTCGGCGTGCCGGGTCAGCTCGGCCGTCCGCCGCCCCGAGCCCATCCGCAGGCCCGGCAGGTCGACGGTGACGTCCCGCAGTGCGTCGAACCGGAGCTGATCGCCGTTCTCCGGCAGCACCCACTCCCCGGCGGCCCTCAGGTACTCCAGGCAGAGCGAGACCGGCAACGCGGGCCCGCCGTCCACCCGGAAGTCGTCACAGCACGGCAGTTCCTCGGCGCGCAGCAGGTGGGCCGTACCGATCGCCCCGTACGGCCGGAAGTGCAGCGGCTCGCCCAGGTAGAAGCGGCTGGAGGCGAGGCGCTCGATGCCGGGCAGCCCCGAGTCCTGCTGGTAGCCGCGCAGCACGGCCGGCAGCATCGCCGGGCCGACGTCGCCGATGAAGGTGGACTCGCCGCTGCCGCCGGCGAGCAGCTCGCGCTTCCAGTGGTGGAGCCCCTCGCGGACGTCGACCGCCGACATGTAGCGCAGGGTGGCCTCGTAGTTGGTGATCATCCCGAGGCGTTCCCAGGTCGGCCAGCAGACCGTCGACACGGGGGTGCGCCGCTCCCGCCCCGACTGCTCGCCGTCCTGCGAGGCCCACAGCCCGAGCCGGCTCAGGGCCTCGTTGGCGGCCCCGTAGTCGAGCTGGCCGACCATGCCGCCCCAGCGGCCGGTCAGCGAGCCGACACTGCAGAAGAACGCGAGCGGCGGACGGTCCGCGACGGCCCGCAGCAGGTTGAGGAAGCCCCCGACCTTGACCCGGACCACCCTGGAGACGATCTGCTCGCTCTTGCCCGGCAGCCGCACGGGGACGTCCACGCCCGCGTTGTGGACGACGCCCACGAGCCGGTCGCCGGCCTCGTCGAGGAGCCGGGCGACCTGCTCCCGGTCGGTGATGTCGCACCGGACGTAGTCGATCCGCAGGCCGTCCTCCCGGGCCGAGGCGAGGTTGGCCCACAGCTCACGGTCCTGGGCCAGCTTCTCCAGCTCGGCCCGGACCTGCGGCACCCGGCGCCCGGCCACCGCCTCCCGCAGCCGCTCGTCCCGGTACCGCCGGAAGTCCCGGTCGTCCAGCGCCAGCGACGGCGTCTCCCGGGCGTCGGGCTCGGCCCCGCGGCCGCTGACCACGACCCGGGCGCCGAAGTCCTCGGCGAGCGACCGGGCGAGGGCGAAGCCGATGCCGCGCCCTCCCCCGGACATGACCACGGTGTCGCCGGGCCGGATCGCGCGGCGCGGCGCACCGGGGTGCGCCTGGCGCGCCCGCAGGCTGTAGCGGCGCCCGCCGTGGTACCCGATCTCGAACGGACCCCACCGGTAGAGCTCCCGGCCGACCAGGTCGCCGATCTCCTCCGCCGAGTGCTCGGCGGTGAGGTCGAGGATCCTGATGTTGCAGTTGGGTACCTCCCGGGGCAGGCCCTTGGCGAGCCCCGCCCAGAGTCCGCCGAGCGGCTGCTCGACCCGGTCGGGGCCGAAGCCCATCCGGCCGCCCAGCCAGGTGACCGGCAGGTAGAACAGCCGGCCGGCGTCGGTCTCGGCCACCCAGTCGGCGAAGCAGGCCTGGAGCAGCGCGATCGTCTGCAGGAAGGGGCCCTCCCAGCCGTCCGGTCCGCTGCGGTCGAAGGGCTCCTCGACGTTGAGGTCGACGATCCCGTCGATCCGCCCGGCCGCCGCGCGGAAGGCGGCGGCCGACTCGACGAACCCCCCGGTCCGCCCACCGGCGGGCGGGGCGAGCCTGTGCACCACGGCCCCGGCGGCGGTCAGCGCGGCGCCGACCGCGGCGGCGGTGGCCTCCCGGCCGCCGATCACCGCGACCGAGCGTCCGCGCAGCCCGGCGGCGGCGCCCGGCGGGAGCGCGGCGGTCTCCACCGGCTCCCACACGTGGCGCCGCACGGGCCGCACCGAACCGTCGTCCGGATAGTCCACCACCGGCGCGGCGAGGGCCTCGGCCAGGGTGGGCGGTTCCTTCAGGGTCATCGCTTCCTCGGCTCCACGACGAGGCGGATGCCGTCCAGCGGCCGGAAGGAGACCAGCGTGCCCAGCGTCAGCGGGTGGTCGGGGACCAGCCGCAGCCGGAAGCGCTGGGCGACCATCGCCAGGGTCAGGTGCATCTGCACCACCGCCATCTGGTTGCCGATGCACTTGCGCTGGCCGCCGCCGAACGGGAAGTAGGCGTAACGCGGCTGCCGGGCCCGGTTCTCGTCGGAGAAGCGCTCCGGGTCGAAGCGCTCCGGGTCGACCCAGAAGTCCGGGTGCCGGTGGGTGACGTACGGCACCATGAAGACGCTGCCGCCGGCCGGGACGCGCCAGCCGCCGACCTCGTCCTCCTGGACGGCGTCGCGCGGGTAGACCCAGATCGGCGGGTGCAGCCGCAGCGTCTAGTCGGCGACCATCCGGGTGTAGGGGAGCTTGTCCAGGTCCCCGATCTCGGGCGTCCGCCCGCCGAGGACCTGTTCGACCTCCTCGTACAGCCGCTCCTGCGCCTCCGGGTCCTTGGCCAGTTCGTACAGCGCCCACGCCAGGCCGGTGCCGGTGGTCTCGTGGCCGGCCATGAAGACGGTCATGATCTCGTCGCGGATCTGCTGCCGCGTCCACTCGCCGCCCGACTCGTCGCGCGCCTGCAGCAGCAGGCTGACCAGGTCGGTCAACCCCTCGTGCCGGCCCGCACGGTGGGACTCGACGATCTCGTCCACCACGTCGTACATCAGCCGGCGGGCCTTGCGGATCCGCAGGTTGTACGGGATCGGCACGACGTCCGGGGTCAGCTGGTTGAGCGTCCCGCGGAAGACCATCGCCTCGATGGAGGTGACCATCGCCGGCCCCACCCGGTCGCTGACCGGGTGCAGGTCGGTGTCGAACATGACCTTGCCGAGGGCGCCGAGGGTCAGCTCCATCATCTCCGGCACCACGTCGACGCCGTCCGCGGCGGACGCCGACCGCTCCCAGCGGTCGAGCACCGTCGTGGTGGAGTCGGTCATGGTGCTCGCCATGCCGTCGATGGCGGTCTTGTGGAACAGCGGGTTGACCACCCGCCGGTGCTGCTTCCACTCCTCGCCGTCGAGGGTGAGCAGGCCCATCCCCATGAAGATCTTGAAGCGGTCGTAGCCCTTGCCGCGGACGTAGTTCTGGTTGTTCTCCTGGAGGACGTGGCGGACGTTGTCCGGGTGGTAGTTGAGGTGGACGGTGAAGAAGCCCAGCGGCAGCCGGACCATGTCGCCGTAGGAGCGGCCCAGGTCGCGGAAGAAGGCGGGCGCGTTCTGCTGGAACTTCCGCAGGCTGCCGGGGACGGTCCGCAGGCCGCGCGGTCCCGGTGCGGGGCGCGCGGTCCGGGGTTCCACGGGGGCGGCGGAGCGGCGCGGGGCGCGCCGTTCGGGGGCGGCCGTCGCGGGCCGCGTGTCGGGGAGGTTCTGCGGGGTGGTCACGGTGCTCCGGGGTTCGGTCGCGGTGCTCTGCGGGACGGTGGGCACCGGCGTCGGCTCACCCGCCGCGCCGGCCTCAGCTTTTCCCATCGGTGCCACCACCTCGCTGCTCTCGGCGCTCGTGGTGCTCCCGGTGCTTCCTGTGCTTTCCGTGCCTTCCGTGCTTTCGGTTCTCCCGGTTCTCCCGGTACTCCCGGTGCTCTCAGCGCGCGCGGTGCTCCCGGTAACCGGGCCGCTCTCCGCGCGCCCGGCACCGTCCGCGGCGGCCGCCGCCGCTTCCTCGGGCGTCAGGAACTGCCCGGTGCCGCGGTCGAGGTACCCCATCAGCGTCCAGCCCAGGTCCTTCATCTGGAGCAGGATCCGGCCGTCGGGCCGGACCGCGACGAAGCGGTTGCCCGCCCCCGGGGCCCGTCCGTCGGCATCGGCCTCCGGCAGGACGGCGTAGAGGTCGATCAGGCCGTACCGCTCGGCGACCCGGCAGTCCCCGCCGTGCTCGTAGACGTCGATCCGGCCGATGCTCAGCGGTGCGGCCAGCGGGATCAGGTCACCGTCGACCAGGGCCAGCACACCGGTCCGGGCGAGGCCGTCGAGCAGCACGACCGGCATCCCGAATCCGGCGAAGACCCGGTGGTCGGACGGAAGTTGCAGGTTGTACGTGGCGCGCTTGCCCTCCGGGTGCAGCCGGGTGTCGGTGGTGGACACGAACAGGTCGGTGAGCATCACCGGCGAGCCCGGGCTGTGGTACGGGTCGGGCACCGGGGTCTCGGCGGCCGGGTACCACGGCTTCCAGTCCGGCGCGGCCGGCAGCGATCCCGACATCAGCACCCGGACCTCGAAGTGCAGCCGGTCCTTGACCAGGACGGTGCCGTTGGGCGCCACCACGTCGCTGGTGATCCGCACCGCCACCACGGCCTGGTCGAGGTCGGCCCTGCGCTCCACGACCTCGGCGCGGATCTTCTTGCGCAGCCCGGCCCGGTCCTGCTCGCGCACCTTGAGGAAGTGGTGGAAGCGGAGGTCCTCGAACGCGTAGACCTGCAGGCCGGGCACCAGCCAGGAGGCCGCCTCGAAGGCGATCTCGGTGACGAACGTCCCGGGCAGGGTGGGCACGTCGCCGACCCGGTGGTGCCGCAGGTAGTCGTCGGTCTCCAGGTCGAAGACCCGCTCGAAGGTCACGGAGTCGGCGGCCCGCTCCAGGACCTCGCCGAGGTAGAACGAAGCGGCGGCTTCCCCGGCGGCCGGCAGTACCGGTGCCGGCGGCGCGGGCGCCGGAACGAGATCCGGCACGGCCGGACGCTGCGGGGCTGGACGCTGCACGGCCGGACGCTGCGCGGCCGGGTCGAGGAACCCGGGCAACAGCCCCTCCACGGCCCGCCGTTCGGCGACTCCCAGGTGGACGGTGTACGGCGACGTCTTCGCCAGGTTCAGCTCCCGGACGAAGTGGTGCACGCCCTCCGCGGTGCTCATCGCGGAGTACAGGCCGCTCTTCTCGAAGTACGCCTTGGTCAACTCGTTCGCTCCGAGGCCGACTTCGCCCCAAAGCGTCCAGCCGATCGTGAACTCCTCGGTCCCGAGCACCTGGTGGTGGTAGGTCGCGCTGGTGCCGAGGAAGTCGTTGCCCGAGGCGTAGTCGGCCTCCCCCACCTGGCCCGTCATGCCCAGCAGCGAACCGAAGTTGCACCAGGCCAGCGGAGCCCGGCCGCGCAGCGCGGCCTTGAGGTTGGAGTAGCCGCGGATCTTCAGGTCACGCACCTGGCGGAACTCCGCCGGGCTCTTGGTCGCGATCGGCGCCGAACGGTTCAGCCCCGCCGCGTTGATGAGGAGGTCGATCCGCCCGCTCCCGGCATGGATCCGGTCCATGGCCGCCACGACCTGGTCGAGGTCGTTCACGTCGCAGGTGACGTAGTGCACGGCGGCCGCGCCGCTGTGCTCGGCCATCCGGTCGAGGTTCGCCCGGATCACGCGGGCCTGGCCGATCCGTTCGTACTCCCGGTTGAGCTGCGCCGGGTTGCGGCCGGTCCGCAGCGCGAGCTGCCGGCGGATGTAGTCGGCGCGCCCCTTGGCGAACGCCTCGTCGTCCAGCTCCAGGTACTCCCTCGGGTGGGAGTCCACCGGGTTGCTGCCCAGCACGTACAGCGTGGGCCTGAAGTGCCGGGCGACCTCGGTCAGCAGCTCGGCGGTGATCCCGCGGCCCCCGCCGACCGCGACCACGACGCTGTCCGGGCCGAGGACGGCCTCACCCGGCGGCACGAGTTCGCCGGGTTCCGCGGAGAGGGTGACGGCGAACCGCCGCCCGCCGTCGTAGTACGCCACGGGCAGGCCGCGCTCCAGCCCGGACTCACGGGCCGCCTGCGCCGCACCGGTGCCGGCGTCGCGCGCCCCGGTGACCAGCGCGTACGTCACGCAGTGCGCGTACTCCAGGTGGATGACCTTGAACAGGCCCGTGAACAGGCCGGTGGCGGGGTGCGGCGTCCGGTCGGTCATCGCCCCGAGGAGCAGCCCGACGCAGCTGGCACCGCCGGCCGGGTCGGCCAGCGCCTCGTGGCGCTGCTGCACCACCAGGAACAGCAGTTCGTGCAGCGCCGTGAGAGCCTCGAACTCCGCCGGCGCGACCGCGTCGGCGGCCGACAGGTCGGTGACCAGCCGGACGTGCCGGATCCGGCGGTCCGGGTCCGCCCCGTCCAGCAGCGCCCGGACCGCCTCCGCGTCCTCGACGTCCCCGACGTGCCGGATCCCGGGACCGCCGGGCACGGTGGACAGCACCAGGGTGCCCGCCGGGGGCCCGGCCGCGGTCACCGCCTCGGGCCGGTCGGTCAGGACGACGGTGGGCTCCGCGGGCCAGAACGGCACCTCGCCGCGCACCCGTCGGCCCGGGGTCTCGGTCAGCCCGGGCACCTGCCGGGTGACCAGCAGCGGGTGCCCGTCGGCGTAGTTCTGCTCGTCGTAGAAGCCGGACGGCACCTGGGCACCGTCCTCGGCGGCGGGGAGGGCGGCCGGGCCGGGGGCCGAGACGCGCACCGTGAGGTCGGGGGCACCGCCCTCACCGCGGCAGACGACCAGCGCGTCGCGCTCCGCCGGCTCCTTCGCCAGCGCCTGGAGGATGCCGACCGCGCCCTCGGCGCCCAGGTAGCACGCCGGCCGCTCGGTCCGCCGGGCCCCGCACTCGATCGTCGGGACGTGCTCCTGCGAACGGCCCGGGTCCGCGAGCGGGGTGTCCAGGTAGCCCAGGATGTCGAGCCCGGCGGCGACCGCGGTCTCCTCGGTCACCAGGGCGAACAGGAAGGCGCCCTCGGCCAGGACCGTGTCGGTGTCGAGCGCGTCGTCCAGCAGCTGCCGGACCTCGTCGGTGCTGTTGCCGTTGATCCCGCCGACCAGCGCCATCGACAGCTCGCCCTGCCGCAGGTAGCGGATGGCCACGTCGATCGCGCTCAGGGTGGAGGTGAACCCCGTGTCGACCGTCATGTTGAGGCCCTTGAGGTCGAAGTAGTTGGCGACCCGGGCCGGGATCACGTTCGGCATCATGCCGGGGAAGGAGTCCTCGTTCGACGGCGGGACCATCCGCCGCACCTCGGACCTGAGCAGGTCGAGCGCCTGCGGCAGCCAGGGCGCCGACCCGAGCGACGGGTCGGTCCGCAGTGCGAGGGTGAGGTCGTCCAGGTAGCAACGGGTCGCGTAGAGCGTGGCGTTGCGGGTGGCACCGAGGTGGCCGAGCACCACGCCGGTCGTCTCGCTGTTGTCCTCCCAGAACGAGCCGAGGCCGTCCCGCAGCCGGTGGGCGCACTTGAGGATCATCAGCTGGCAGCGGTCGATGCCGCGCATCATGCCGGGAGGCATCCGCACCTGCTGGAACGACGGCAGCGGGTAGGTGTCGCCGAACGACAGGCCCTCCGCCGCGGGCGCCCTGCCCAGCCAGGAGTCGACGTCGTCGGCCGACTCCGTCCCCGGCACGTGCGCGGTCCGCGCGACGATCGCGATGCGCTGCGCCCCGGCCGGGTCCTGCGCCGCCGCGGCCGGCGGCGGCGCCGTCAGCCCGGTGGCGGGCGGCTCCTGGACGACCAGGTGCGCGTTGGTGCCGCCGAACCCGAAGCCGGACACCGCCGCGGTCCTGCGGCGCCCGCCGCGCGGCCACGGCACGGCCTCGGTGGGCACGACCAGGTTGGAGCTGCCGATCGCGAAGTCCGCCGGGGTCTCGGTGAACCGGTGCTGCGGCGGGATCAGGTCGTGCTCGAAACCCAGCACGACCTCGATCAGCGACGCCACGCCCGCGGCCCAACCGGTGTGCCCGATCACGGACTTGTTCGAGGTGACGACCACCGGTGCGGCCCCTGGGCCCCCGTTGCCCAGCGTCTCGCGCAGGGTGGTGAACTCCGCCAGGTCGCCCGCGGGGGTGCCGGTGGCGTGCGCGACGATCCAGTCGGGCCGCACGTCCGCCATGCCCGGCCGGTCCAGCGCGCGCCGGATCGCCAGCTTCTGCCCCGCCGCACTGGGGGCGTAGATGGCCTTGCCCTTGCCGTCGGAGGAGGAGCCGAAGCCGCGGATGGTCGCCAGCACCCGGTCGCCGTCCCGGCGGGCCTTGCTCAGCCGCTTGAGCACGACCGTCGCGGCGCCGTCCGAGAACAGCACCCCGTCGCTGGCCGTGTCCAGGGAGCGCACCTCCCCGCTCACCGACAGGCCGTTGAGCTTCGCGAAGAGGATCGACCCGCGCGGCCCCACGGCGAACGAGCCGCTGCACACCGCGATGTCGTGGCGCCCCTCCAGCAGCCCCTTGAGGCCGAGGTCCACCGCGTAGAGGGAGGACGAGCAGGCGGTGTCGACGAGCAGCAGCTCGGCCCGCTGCGGCAGCAGGCCCCGCATCGCGTTGAGGCCCACCCGGTGCGGGAAGAACTCCAGCGGCTCGGGGCCGCTGCGGGGGTAGTGGCCGGTCAGCCGCTGCTCGACGGCGTCGAGGGCGGCGGCGCGGTCGGCTCCCGAGAGGCCCAGTCCGTCCAGGATCGGCCCGATCCGCCCCAGCACGCCGGCCCGTACGGTCGCCTCCTCCAGGTGCTGGCTGCCGTCCGCGGTGTAGCCGACCAGGAACGAGCACCGGTCGTCCTCGCCGCGCGCCACGCCTTCCATGGCCTGCATCAGCGAGTGGCGCAGCCACAGCGTGGTCGACTCGACGGAGTCCGGGTCGATCCCCGCCGCGGCCAGCTCCTCGGCCAGCCGCGGGTGCGGCACGAAGTCGGTGATGAACGCCGACCGCTTGGAGTAGGTCTTGTCCTCGTCGCGCTTGTCGGCGGAGTGGAACTTGTCGTTGTCCCAGCGGTCCGCCGGGATCTCCACGAACCGGTCGGCCCCGTGCAGGAGTTCCTTCCAGTACTCCTGGAGGTCGTTGGCGCCGGGCACGACGATGCCCATGCCGACGATGGCGATCTCGTCGTCGTCGAACGGCGCGCCGTCCCCGGTCGGGAGGTCCGCGGGGGCGGGCGCCGCCGGCGGGGCCACCGCCGGCGCGGCCGGGGCGACGGCGGCCGGGGCCGCCACCGGGGCGGGCGCCGCCGTCACGACCGGGACCACGAGGTCGGCCGGGGACGCCACGGCGGCGGCCACGACCTTGGTGACCGGTGCCGGGACGGGGGCCAGGAACGCGGGTACGGGTGCGGGTGCCGGGGTGGGTGCGGCTGCCGCCGTCGGCACCGCGACCGGCACGACCGGGGCGACCGGCGGAACCGGCACGACCGCCGAGACCGGCACCGTCGGCGGAACCGCCACCACCTCCGCGCGGGGCGGCGAGAGCAGGGCCTGCCCCGTCGAGAGCCCGCCGTCGGCGAGGATCAGCTGCCCGGTGATCCAGCTCGACCGGGGGGACGCCAGGAAGGCCACCACCTCGGCCAGTTCCTCCGGGTGGCCGAGCCGCCCCATCGGCGTGGCCTCGATCGTGGCGCGCTGCATGCGCGCGGCGTCCGGGAAGAGGTCCACCACGTCGCTGTACAGCATGCCGGCCGCGGCCGTGTTGACCCGGATGCCGTCGCGGGCGTAGTCGACGGCCAGGTAGCGGGTCATGGCCTCGACGGCGGCCTTCGCCGGCCCGCAGGCCAGGTAGTTGGCCATGACGAACTGCCCGCCGCCGAGGGTGGAGACGTTGATGATGCTGCCCCCGCCGCGCCCGGCCATCAGCTCGGCGGCCCGCTGGGCGCACGCCAGCCCGCCCTTGAGGTTGGTGCCGAGCGCCCGGTCGAGCAATTGCTCCGTGACCTCGCCGCTCGGCACGAGCGCACCGTTGGCGGCGTTGTTGACGAGGATGTCGAGCCCGCCGAAGCGCTCCCCGATCTCGTCGAACATGCGGTCCACCTGACCGCGTACGGCGACCGAGGCACGCAGCACGTACGCCTGCCCGCCCGCCCGCTCGATCTCCGCCTGGGTCTCCCGGGCCGGGCCGGGCGAGTGCAAGTGGTTGATGACGACCAGCGCGCCGTCGGCGGCGAGCCGCTGGGCGATGACCTTGCCGACGTTCCGCGCCCCTCCGGTGACCAGGGCGATCTTTCCCCGCAGCTCCCCGGACACGCCACTCACGCCGTTCCGCCCGACGCGAGGATCAGGTCCGCGATCTTGCCGAGGGTGTTGTACGCGGCCGGCCGCACGTCGGAGGGGCGCGGCGGCAGTTCGTAGCGGTTGCCCACCCGGACCAGCAGCTCCGTCTGCTTCACCGAGTCGACGCCCAACTCGGCCTCCAGGTCGGTGCCTTCCTCGAAGACCTCGGCCGGGTACTCCAGCGCCTCGGCGTAGATGTCGGCCAGCTGCCGGACCAGGGAGTCCCGGTCGACGGCCGGCGCGCTCGCCGCGGCCGGCACAGCCGTGGCGACCGCGGCGGAGACGGCGACCGCGGCCGCCGGGCCCCCGGCACCGGCCGGGCCGGCCTGCGCGCCCGCGTAGGTCAGGTACGCCTGCCGCGCGAACGCCCGAACCTCCTCGCCGCGCCCGCTCCAGAACTCCTCGAAGTCCTCGACCGACACGTCGGACAGCAGCGCGTGCCGCAGGTGGTCGGCCGACGAGTGACCGGCCGGGGCCGGCTCGATCGCGCCGGCCGAGGCGAGCCGGTCGACGGCCTGCCGCAGCACGGCGGCACCGCCCGCCTCGGGCAGCAGGGTCGGCACGGTGACCACCGGCGACCCGACGATCCGGCCGACGATCCGGCTGAGCGCGTCCAGCGCGCCGCTCTCGACGAAGACCGGCAGTCCGTCGCCCGTCAGCTCGCGGATGGCGTCGGCGAAGCGCACCCGGCTGGTGAAGTGACCGGCCAGCAGCTCGGTCAGGACGTCCCCGTCCTCGTAGGCCCGGCCGAGGATGGGCGAGTACACCGTCGTCTCCAGCGGGCGCTGGCGGATGTCCCCGATGCGCTCGGCGAACTTCTCCGCCGCCGGACCGAGCAGCGGGCTGTGGAAGGCGTAGGGCGACTTGAGCCGGGCGAAGTCGATCCGCAGCACCGCCGCGAGGCGGCCGACCGTGTCCAGCGTCTCGGCCCGGCCGGAGAGGACGGTCTGCCCCGCGTGGTTCTCGACCGCGATGCCGGTCAGCGGATCCCCGGTGACGTCGAGGAGCCGCTGCGCCCGGTCCGCGTCGGTGCCGACGGCGGCCATATAGGCGTCGCCGAGGCCGGCCTCACGCAGGGCGATGCTCCGGTGACAAACGATCTCCGCGCCTTCGGCCGCGGTGAAGGCACCCGCCGCGACCAGTGCGGCAATCTCACCGAGGCTGTGGCCGATCAGGACGTCGGGGCGCAGACCACGTGCCCGCAGCACGGTGTACGTGGCCGTCGAGACGGCGTAGATGGCCAGCTGGAGCGCCTCCGGGGCGTCCTGGAGCAGCTCCGCGGTGTCCGGGGTCCGGGTACCGAACAGCTGGTCAACGGCCTCGCCGCCGAGCAGCGGCCGGGCAGCGTCACGGATGTCGGAGAGAACCGGTGCGACCTCGGGGAATTCGTCCCGGAGGTCGGCGAGCGCACGGCCGTAGAAAGCTCCCTGGCCCGGGAAAAGGACGGCGATCGGATTATTGGGCATGATGCACACTTCCCCCATACTCTTTTTTGCGTGATCAGCTGTACCGGCCGGGCATGCGGAAATAAATCGGCCGAGAAAGGACCGTATTCACACCCCGGTCGCACAGCGAGGCGCTCCCGGAAAATTTCCGGTTAATTCAGGGAGCACCGAAGCCGGAAATCGATGACGTCCGGCGCGGATTCACGGGTCGCGGCGCCCGGCGGCGCGGGCACGGCACTGCCCGGCCCACGCGTTCCGACGGCGCGGGACAGGGCGAGGCAAACGGGACATGGCGAGGCAACTGGCAAGAACTGGGCAGCTGTTGGGATCAACCGACGTCAGAAGGCACCGGGCGGCCACCCACCGCCCCCCACACCCGCCGGTCGAACGACTGGAATGGCCGGGCCGACTCCCTAGGATTGGCAGCCGCTGCCATATTCAAAGTTCAATTTTCCCCCGTATCGCTGCATGCCGAGCCGGCACAACGACTCATGTGCATTCACCCTAGGAATCCGGGTCCAACGAAGTCAAGCACTTCCCCGGTGCGACCAGCCGGTAACATTCGCGACCTGCGACGGAGCACCCCGGATTTTCCGCGGCCCGGCCGCGGCATCCGGTCCATGACAATCCACCGGGCCGCTCGGCCGCTTTCCGGGGCGGCCGGCCGGCGCCGGCCGGGAAAACGGAAAGGCCGCGCGGATCGGCCCGACTGGGTGCGCCGGGCTCAATCCGCCCCCGCCCGACTACCGGGAGTCACCGCGTGCCGCCGGACGAGAGTCGTACGGGAGCCGGAGCCGGACGCGTCGGCCCGGACCGGACTGACCCGCTCGGCGCAACCCGAATCGTGGCGCGCGCCCGTTGTTCGCAGACTCGGATGCAGGGGTGGACTCCCGGGGGTGGACTCCCGGGGGCGGACCCACACGGAAGAGGCATCCTCATGAGCAACGGTCTTCGCCACGTCGTCGCGGTGATCGCGATGGCGTCGGTCGGTCTCGGCCTGGCGGCCTGCGGCAGCGCCAAGGAGTCGACCGGCGGCACGTCCTCGGGCACCGCTGCCTCGGGCGGAACGATCAAGATCGGCCTGCTGCTGCCGGAGACCAAGACGACCCGGTACGAGCAGTTCGACCGCCCGCTGATCGAGCAGAAGATCAAGGAGTTGGCGCCGAACGCGCAGATCGACTACTACAACGCCAACGAGAACGCGACCACCCAGCAGACCCAGGTCGACACCGCGCTCACCAAGGGCGACCAGGTGCTGATCCTGGACGCCGTCGACTCCAAGTCGATCCAGTCCTCCGTCCAGAAGGCGCACGACGCCGGGGTGAAGGTGATCGCGTACGACCGCCTGGCGCAGGGGCCGGTCGACGCCTACGTGTCGTTCGACAACAAGAAGGTCGGCGAGCTCCAGGGGCAGGCCCTGGTGGCGGCCGTCGGCGACAAGGCGAACGCCGGACAGATCATCATGATCAACGGCTCGCCGACCGACCCCAACGCGGCCGACTTCAAGGCGGGCGCGCACAGCGCGATCGACGGGAAGCTCCAGATCGGCAAGGAGTACGACACCCCGAACTGGGACCCGAACAACGCCAACCAGGAGGCCGCCGCGGCGATCACGGCGATCGGCGCGCCGAACGTCGTGGGCGTGTACTCGGCCAACGACGGCATGGCCGCCGGCATCGCGACCGCGCTCAAGGCCGCGGGCATCAGCGTTCCACTGACCGGCCAGGACGCCCAACTCGACGGTGTCCAGCGGATCCTGGTGGGCACTCAGACCATGTCGATCTACAAGCCGTTCAAGCCCGAGACGGAGGCCACGGCCAAGATCGCGGTCGCCTTCGCGGAGGGGAAGACGCCGGACCCCGCGCTACTGCCGACCACGGTGACCAACGGCAGCGGCAACACCGTGCCGGCCAACCTGATCACCCCGATCGTCCTGACCAAGGACAACATCAAGAGCACGGTGGTCGCCGACGGCCTCTACACCCCGCAGCAGATCTGCACCCCCGACTACGCAGCGGCCTGCGCCGAGGCCGGCATCTCGTAACCGACCACCGCCCCGCCCGGGCCGGGGCGTCCCCCGGCCCGGGCCCCGGCCCACCCCGCGCCGGCCCGCGGCCGGCCCCCGGCCGCATCTCCCGGCCGGCCCCGCAATCCGTAGACGCCCCGCCCTCCCCGAGGGCGGGGCAAGGGAGTTGGTCACAGTGGCAGGTGAGACCGTGCTGGCCCTGCGCGGGGTCTCCAAACGGTTCGGCGCCGTACAGGCGCTCACCGACATCGAACTGGAGGTGCACGCCGGCGAGGTGCTCGCCCTGGTCGGCGACAACGGCGCCGGCAAGTCGACCCTGGTCAAGGCGATCGCCGGGGTCCACCAGCCGGACGAGGGCGTCATCGAGTGGCACGGCAAGCCGGTCTCCATCCACCGGCCGCAGGACGCCCAGCACCTGGGCGTGGCCACCGTCTATCAGGACCTCGCGCTCTGCGACAACCTCGACGTGGTCGGCAACCTCTTCCTCGGCCGCGAGATCCGGCGCTTCACCGTGCTCGACGAGGTCGAGATGGAGAAGCGCTCCCGCGAACTGCTGGACACCCTCTCCATCCGCATCCCCAGCGTCCGCATCCCGATCGCCTCGCTCTCCGGCGGCCAGCGCCAGGTGGTGGCGATCGCCCGCGCGCTGATCGGCTCGCCCAGCGTCGTCATCCTGGACGAACCGACCGCCGCGCTCGGTGTCGAGCAGACCGCCCAGGTGCTCGACCTCGTCGAGCGGCTGCGCGAGAACGGCCTCGGCGTGATCCTGATCAGCCACAACATGGCGGACGTCATGGCGGTCGCGGACACCGTCGCGGTCCTCCGTCTCGGGCGCAACAACGGCGTCTTCGACCGGCGCTCCACCACCCAGGAACAGATCATCTCGGCCATCACCGGTGCCACGGACAACGCCGTGACCCGTCGGCAGGCCCGCGGCACGGAGGGCACCCAGTGAGCGACCCCACTCCCGGCGGCGAGCACGGCCGCCACGTCCCGCTGCCCGAGGACAGCATGCCCAAGGGCGGCGTCAACGCGCCCGTCCCGGTGGCCGCGGAGGCGACCCCGGCCGTCGACCCCCGGCTGATCGTCCGCCAGGAGGGCATCAAGGGCTACCTGGGCGAGTTCCGTCGCCGCCTCAGCAGCGGCGAACTCGGCTCGCTGCCGGTCTTCCTGGCCCTGATCGTGATCTGGGCCGTGTTCGGCAGCCTCAACAGCAGCTTCCTCTCCGCGCAGAACCTCTCCAACCTGTCGCAGCAGATCGTCGGCACCGGCATGATCGCGATCGGCGTGGTCTTCGTCCTGCTGCTCGGCGAGATCGACCTGTCGGTCGGCTCGGTCAGCGGCCTGTGCGCGGCGATCTTCGCGGTCATGAGCGTCACCCACGGGATCAACCAGTGGGTGGCGCTGATCGTGGCCGTCGCCGGAGGTGCCGTCGTCGGCCTGATCCAGGGCCTGTTCTTCGCCAAGGTCGGCGTGCCCGCCTTCGTCGTCACCCTCGCCGGCAACCTCGGCTGGAACGGCGCCATGCTGCAGATCCTCGGCTCCAGCGGCACGGTCAACCTCCCCGGCACCGACATCGTCTCCAGGCTGTACAGCACCATCTACGGCCAGCAGGCCGCCGCGTACGGCGCGGCCGCGATCGGCGTCGGGCTGTTCCTCCTGGCCTCACTGGTCGACACCCGCCGCCGCCAGCGCGCCGGAGTACCCTCCCGGCCGGTCGCGGACATCGCGCTGCGCACGGCGGTCCTCGCGGTCATCGCCTTCCTGGCCGCCTACACCCTCAACCAGTACAAGGGGCTCCCGCTGGCCCTGCTGATCTTCCTGATCTTCATCGTGGTGCTGGACTTCGTGCTGCGCCGCACCCGCTACGGCCGGCAGGTCTTCGCCCTCGGCGGCAACATCGAGGGCGCCCGCCGCGCCGGCATCAACATCTCCTGGACCCGGATCAGCGTCTTCATGATCTGCTCGACCATGGCGGGCATCGGCGGCCTCTTCCTCGCCGCACAGATCCAGTCCGCCAGCCAGACCTCCGGCGGCGGCAACCTGCTGATGAACGCCATCGCGGCGGCCGTCATCGGCGGCACCAGCCTCTTCGGCGGCCGCGGCACGACCTGGTCGGCCCTGCTCGGCGCCCTGGTGATCGGCTCCATCCAGTCCGGCATGAACATCCAGGGCCTCAGCAACGCCATCCAGTTCATGATCACCGGCGCCGTCCTCCTCGCCGCCGTGGTCATCGACTCCCTGGCCCGCCGCACCCAACAGGCCGCCGGCCGCGCCTGACCCCCGGCCGCCCCCGACCGCCAAACCCCACCCACCCACGCAAAAGCCCCAGGTCACGGCGAGTGAGTCCTGGGGCTTCCACAGAGCCGCCTGCGGGATTCGAACCCGCGACCTACGCATTACGAGTGCGTTGCTCTGGCCAACTGAGCTAAGGCGGCACCGCTGCCGTAAGTGACGGCAACGCGGGTCAGTCTACACAGGTTTCGGCGGTGATCCGTACCGGGTGGAGGGGGGCGGTCAGGCGGAGGTGACGGCGAGCTTGGCGGCGAAGCCGGCGAAGAGGGCGGCGACGCCGCTGGTGAGGCCCGCGGAGAGGCGCTTGCGGCGTCGGAAGGCGGCGGAGAGCGTGGTCCCCGCGAAGATCAGGAGGGAGAGGTAGAGCACGCTGAAGGTCTGGAGGACGCCGCCGAGGAGGCCGAAGGAGAGGACCGGGCTGCCGTAGGAGGGATCCACGAACTGCGTGAAGAAGGAGAGCAGGAAGAGGATCGCCTTGGGGTTCAGCAGGCTGATCATCAGGGCCCGGCGGAACGGGTGCTCGTTGGACTCCGGGGCGGGGGCGGCGGGGTCGGGGGTGTCGTCGGCGGTGCGGTGTTCGCGCCAGAGCTGGCGGGCCGCCCGCAGCATGCCGATGCCTATCCAGAGCAGGTAGGCGGCGCCGCCGAACTTGACCACCGCGAAGACCGCCGGGTTGGCCTCCAGGAGGGAGGAGGCGCCCAGGGCGGTGAGGCTGATCAGGGTGAAGTCGCCGACGAAGACCCCGGCGGCGGCGGTGTAGCCGGTGCGGACGCCCTTGCGGGCGGCGACGGACAGCACGTAGAGGGAGTTGGGGCCGGGGAGGAGGACGATGACGAGGGCGCCGAGGACGTACGTCGCCAGGTCGTTGACTCCGAGCACGGGGGGCTCCGGTGGGGTGACGGGGAGGGCGGGGGGCGCTCATCGTAACGTCGCACCGGGTGGTGGCAGAAGGCTACGCAGAACGGCCCGCCCGGCTCACTTCCCGCAGCGCTTCCCGTTCTCCGGCGGCTCACCGCCCAGCAGGTAGCGGTTGACGGCGCCGTCGAGGCAGATGTCGTGACGGCCGTACGCGGTGTGGCCGTCCCCGTCGAAGGTCAGCAGCCGGCCGGACTCCAGCTGCCCGGCCAGTGCCTGCGCCCAGGCGTACGGGGTGGCCGGGTCGCGGGTGGTGCCCACGACGACGATCGGCGTGGCGCCGGCGGCCCGGACGGTGTGCGGCGCGCCGGTGGACCGGGCCGGCCAGTAGGTGCAGGTCAGCGCCATCCAGGCCATGTCGCGGCCGAACCGCGGCGAGGTCCGCTCGAAGTCCGGCACCGCCCGCGCGGCGTCGTCCGGGCCGGCGAACGGCGCGGGCAGGTCGAGGCAGTTCACGGCCATGTTGGCGAACATCAGGTTGGGGTACGAGCCGTCCGACTCGCGGCCGTAGTAGGAGTCGGAGAGCTTCAACAGGCCGGTGCCGTCGCCGGCCCGGGCGTCGGCGAGCGCGGTCCGCAGCCGGGGCCAGAGGAAGTCCGCGTACATGGCCTGGATGACGCCGGTGGTGGCCTGCGCCTCGGTGAGCCGGCGTCCGTCGGCGGTGGTCGGCAGCGGGTGGGCGTCGATCGCCGTGAACAGGGCGGTGAGCTGTTCGCCGACCTGCTGCTCGGTCCGGCCGAGCGGGCAGTCCTCGCGCTTGGCGCAGTCCCGGGCGAAGGCGGCCCAGGCGGTCTCGAAACCGCCCGCCTGGGTGCGGTTGCCGGCCAGCGAGTCGAGCGAGGGGTCCATCGCGCCGTCGAGCACCATCCGGCCGGTCCGGCCGGGGAAGAGGCCCGCGTAGGTGGCGCCGAGGAAGGTGCCGTACGACTTGCCGACGTAGTTGAGCCGCTCGTCGCCGAGCAGGGCCCGCAGCACGTCCAGGTCGCGGGCCGCCTCGACGGTGCTCAGGTGGCCGAGCCGGTCCCCGGCCTGCCGGCGGCAGCCCTCGGCGAACTCCTTGGCGGCGGCGACCAGGGCGTCGATCTCCGCCTGGTCGTCGGGGGTGATGTCGGCCGCGGTGTACGCGTCCATCCGCGGGCCGTCCAGGCAGGTCACCGGGGCGCTGCGGCCGACTCCGCGCGGGTCGACGCCGACCAGGTCGTAGCGGGCGCGCACGCCGCTGTCGTACGTCCGGGCGACGCCCTCGACGTACTCGACGGCGGAGGCGCCGGGGCCGCCGGGGTTGAGCAGCAGCGAGCCGAGCCGGTCGCTCCGGCCCCCGCCACCCGCCGCACCGGCCCCGGCCCCGGCCCCGGCCGCGGAGCCGGGGCCGGCGGGGACGGCCGGGGCGCGGACCGCCGCCAGGGTGAGGTCGCCGCCGGCCGGGCGGTCGTAGTCCAGGGGCACCTTGAAGCTGGTGCACTCGTAGCCGTCGTCGCACGGCTGCCAGGCCAGCCGCTGCCCGTAGTAGGGCGCGAGCGCGGCCGGAACGGCGGCGGGCAGCGGTTCCAGCGGCGCGGCCCCGGGCCGGGCCGCCGCGAGGGCCGGAGCTGACGGCACGGCGGACGGGACGGCGGACGGGGCGACGGACGGGGCGACGGACGGGGCGACGGAAGGGGCGACGGAAGGCAGGGAGGAGGCGTCGCCGACCGGCGGCAGCGTGTCGGACGAGGCCGCGCCGGGTGTGACCGTCCCCGTCGAGCTGCAGCCCCCCGCCACCAGTCCGACGGCCGCCAGCAGCGCGGCCGCGGCCACGACACCCCCACGCCGCTCACGGTCGGCCCGCAGCTCGGCCGGCATATGGGATCCCCCCTCAGCTGATCGCGCCCGGTGGCCTCGGTGCCGCCGGGGGCCGGTACCGGGGCCACCCCGGGCCCCGGTACCGGGAAGCGTAGTGCCCGCCCGGGGCAGGTCAGGACGCCTTGGCGAGCGCCTCGCCGAGGTACTGCGCCGCCTGCCGGACCAGGCGCAGCCGGATCCGGTCCGCCGAGAAGTCCTGCGCGTTGTCGGAGATCCGCACCTCGGCGCGGGCCGCGGCGCCGGTGCCGGCGTGCAGCGTGGACTGCAGCTTGCGGGCCGCGTCGAGCCCGGCGGTGTCGGCCTTGCCCGCGGCGAGCAGCAGCTTGGGGGTGGCGGTGGCGGGCGCCTCGGCCCCGGTCCGGGCGAGCGCGGCAGTGTCGTACCGGCCGGAGACCGCGGCGGCCGCGCCGTAGAGGTCGGGGCGGGCCAGTCCGGCGGCCGCGGCACAGGGCGCGCCGCCCTCCACGCCGAGCGTGCCCCAGGTGGCCGGCCCGGGCGGCAGGGTGCGGAAGGTGGCCGCGATGGTGGTGCGCAGCGCGGCGTCGTCGGCGACGGCCATCGGGGCGGCGGCGAGCAGGTCGCAGGGGTACCCGGTGCCGATCGGCGCCTCCGGGGCGACCAGGATGAACGGGCGGGCCTTGGCGGTCTGGGCGGCCGAGGCGAGGCCTTCGAAGACGTCCGGCACCTCGGTGTCGGCGGTCTTCCCCGGGGTGGCGGCCTGCATCACGACGACCGGGAAGCGGGCGTTCGGGTCCTTGCCGTACTGGGCGGGCAGCCAGACGCGGACGTTCCGCGGGTGGCCGTCCGGGCCGGGGACGGCGGACTGCAGCAGTTCGCCGCCGCCCGGACGGCCGACGCTGTCGAACCGGCTGACCACCGGCGGCGGCGCGGGCGCGGCGGCGGCCTCCGACGGAGC
This sequence comes from Kitasatospora sp. NPDC042419, assembly GCF_056437345.1. Taxonomy (NCBI): domain Bacteria; kingdom Bacillati; phylum Actinomycetota; class Actinomycetes; order Kitasatosporales; family Streptomycetaceae; genus Kitasatospora; species Kitasatospora sp. NPDC042419. The sequence goes on along the minus strand of NZ_JBWKAW010000002.1, from coordinate 89,049 downwards.
CGGGGCCGCGGCGGGAGCCGCGGCGGGAGCCGCGGCGGGAGCCGCCGCAGGGGCTGCGGCGGGAGCCTGCGCGTCGGCCGCGGCCTCCGGCGGGGCGGCCTGACGGTCCGCCGCGTCACCGCCGGCCGGCGCGGCCGACGTGCCCGGCCCTCCCTGGTCACCGGACCGGACCAGGTCACCGAACGCGCCCAGCGCCGTCAGCAGGGTCAGGACGGTGACGCAGATCCCGCAGACCATCGCCCCGGCCGCCCGTACGAGCACCGGCCGCTGGTCGCCGGTCAACTCGTACGTCTCGGCGGAGCGCAGGTCGCGCCAGCGCAGCAGCGCTCCGCGCGCCAGCCAGAGCCCACCTCCGGCGGCGGCCAGCAGGGGGACGACCAGAAGCGAACCGACCATGGGACGCACCACCTCGGGGAGGGCCGGACGACCGGTCGGGCCCGGCGCCGTACGGGACGCGACGGCCCCGGTCCCGGGGCTCAGTCGGCCCCCAGCGTGCGGGACGACCCGGCGGTCACACGCGGGTGTGCCCGGCGAGTATCGCTCGTTCACTCGAACGTGGGACGCCGGGTGGGCGGGAAGCCGTACCCGGACGCCCGGTCCCGGCGTTGTCCGCCGCCCTCGGCCACGAGCGGCGGACAGCGGACAGCAGCCATCGGACACCCGGCATCAGGCATCAGGCATCAGGCATCAGGCCCAGCGGAACGGACCCCGGGCGAAGCCGGTCGGAGCCCGCGCCGGACCCGTGGGACGCCGTCAGGTCGGCTCCCGGCTCCCGGCCCGCAGTCTCAACCGGCCCGCAGACTCACCCGGCCCGCAGGGCCACCGTCATCGCCTCGACGGCGAGCAGCGGGTCGACGTTCCGGTCCAGCGCCTGCCGGCAGGCCAGCACGGCCTCGATCCGCCGCAGCGTCGACTCCGGCGGACCGGCCTGGGCGACCCGGCCGAGCGCCGGCCGCTGGTCCTCGTTGGACAGCGTGCCGGTCGTGCCGAGCTGGATCGCGAGCACGTCCCGGTAGAAGCCGAGCAGGTCGAGCAGCGCGACGCCCAGCGTCTCGCGGCGGGTGCGGGTGGCCCGGCTCTTCTGCCGCTTCTCCAGCTCCTTGACCGCCCCGGCCATGCCGCGCGGCGCCTTGCTGCCCTCCGACGCGCCGTAGGCGGCCTTGAGGTCGTCGGTCTCCTTGGCGTCCTGGGTCTCGGCGAGCGCCTCGGCGTCGGCCTTGGCGGTGTCCACCAGCCGCTGGGCGGCGGCCAGGCAGCCGCCGATGTCGGCGACCTCCAGCGGGATCCGCAGCACCTCGTTGCGGCGGGTCCGGGCCTGTTCGTCGACGGCGAGGCGGCGCGACCGCTCGATGTCCCCCTGGCCCGCCAGCGCTGCCAGCCGGGCGGTCTCGGGCTCGACGCCGTCGCGGCGGACCAGCATGTCGGCGACGGCCTCGGCGGCCGGGGTGCGCAGCACCAGCAGGCGGCAGCGGGAGCGGATGGTCGGCAGCACGTCCTGCACGGAGGGCGCGCAGAGCAGCCAGACGGTGCGCGGGGACGGCTCCTCCACCCCCTTCAGCAGGGCGTTGGCGGCGGCCTCGGTGAGCCGGTGGGCGGCGTCGACGAGGATGACCGACCAGCGGCCGCCGGTCGGGTAGCTGGAGGCGCGCAGCACGAGGTCGCGCATGTCGCCGACGCCGATCGACAGGCCGTCGGTGCGGACGTACTTCACGTCGGCGTGGCTGCCCGCCAGGACGGTGTGGCAGCCGTCGCAGAAGCCGCAGCCGGGTGTGCCGCCGAGCGCGAGGTCGGGGCTGGTGCACTGGAGGGCGGCGGCGAAGGCTCGGGCGGCGGTGGTCTGGCCGGCCCCGGGCGGGCCGGTGAACAGCCAGGCGTGCGTCATCAGCGAGGCGTTGCCGCCCGCCCCGGCCGCGGCCCCGCGTCCGGCGGCGACCGCCGCCCCGGCCGCCCGGGCGGCGGCGGTCAGCTGCTCGACCACCCGCTCCTGGCCCACCAGGTCGTCCCAGACGGCCACTGCTGCTCCCAAGCTAGGTACGGACTCCGCCCCGGTACGGGCTCCGCCACGGCACGGACCGGTAGCGGTGCGGACCGGCGGCGGTGGGGACCGGGACACGGACGGACGGACGGACGGCGGCCCCGGCGCCGTCTCCCGCCGTCGAGCATACGTGCCCGGTACGACGGCGGGCGGCGCCGCCGGAGCACTGCCCCGGCCGCACCGCCCGCCGTCGGTCGTACTTCGCCCACCGCCCGCCCCGCGGGCCGTACCGGCCGAAACGGCCCCGGCCCCGGCGGTCGGTCAGCTCCGGCGGCCCCAGCGCCGGCCCTTGCCCTTGCCGCCGCCCTGACCGCCGTCCTGACCGCCGTCCTGGTCACCCCGGCCGTCCGCGTCGCCCGGCGGGACCGGACCGGCCGGACCGGCCGGACCGCCCGGGGCACCCTGGCCGGTCCCGTCGCCGCCCCAGCGGGCCCACTCGTCCCGGGAGCCGAGCAGGGTGTCGGTGAGGCTCGGCAGGTCGTCCATCGGGGTCTCCTCCGCCCAGTCCGGCCGCGGCCGGGACTCGGCGGTGGGCGGCTGCTCCGGGTCGATCACCGGCAGCTCACGCGTGCTGTCGACCGGCGGCCGGTCCGCCGGCCGGGCCGCCGGCGGGGCGTCGGCGGACCGCTCGTCCCGCCAGAGGCCGGGCGGCAGCGCGTCGTCCGGCCGTCCGGGCTCGATCCGGGGCAGCACCGAGGTCCGGTCGTCGGCGTCGTCCGCCGGGATCCGGGGCAGGACGGCCGTCTCGTCCGCTGGGGCGGCCGGAGCACCCGGGACGACCGGCAGCTTCGTCGTCGCCGCGGCGTCGCCCACCGAACCGGCACCCGTCACACCGGCACCGGCACCGGCACCAGCACCCGTCGGACCGCCCGCAGCCTCGGCGGCCCGGACGGCGGCCCGCCGGTCCCGCTCCGAGATCTCCTGCGTCGCGTCCTCGCCGCCACGGCCCCGCGGATCCGCCGCCCCCGCGTCCTTCACGACCCGCAGCTCGGTGGTCACCGCGTCGCCCGGCGCGGCCACGGGGCGCGCCGCAGCCTCCGCCCGCTCCGCCGCCTCGGCAGCCGCCGCGGCCGCGGCAGCCAGCGCGGCGGCCTGCGCCAGCCGGGCCTCCTCGGCCCGCTGCAGCGCCTCCTCCGCCCGACGGCGCTGCTCCTCCCGCGCCAGCTCGCGCTGCCGCTGGAGCTCCGCCTGGGCGGCCGCCTCGGCGGCGAGCCGCTTGCGCTCGGCGGCCTCGGCCGCCAGCCGCGCCTCCTCTTCGGCGCGCCGCCTGGCTTCCTCCTCGGCCCGCTTCCGGGCCTCCTCCTCCGCGCGCTTGCGGGCCTCCTCGGCCGCCTTGCGCGCCGCCTCGGCGGCGACCCGCTCGGCCTCCTCCTTGGCCAGCCGCTCCTGCTCGGCCTGCTCGGCCCGGAGCTGCGCCAGCACCTCCTGCCGCTTCCGCTCGGCGGCCTCCTCCTCGGCCCGCTTGCGGGCCTCCTCGGCGGCGCGCCGCTCGGCTTCCTCCCGGGCGAGGCGTTCCTGCTCGACGCGGGCGGCCTTCTCCTGCTCGGAGAGCGGCAGCTCCCGGTCGAGCCGGTGGCGGATCGCGGTGGTGACGAAGCCGGGCTGCTGGCTGCCGTCGACGACGAGGTAGCGCGCCGGGTCGGCGGCGGCGAGCGCGAGGAAGCCCGAGCGGACCCGCTGGTGGAACTCGGTCGGCTCGGACTCCAGCCGGTCCAGCGCCTCGGTGAACCGCTCCCGGGCCCGGGTCGGGTCGACGTCCAGGACGACGGTCAGGTCGGGCAGCAGCCCGCCGGTCGCCCAACGCGAGATCCGGGCCACCTCGGTGGCGGCCAGGTCGCGGCCGGCGCCCTGGTAGGCGATCGAGGAGTCCATGTACCGGTCGGTGATCACCACGGCGCCGCGGGCCAGCGCGGGGCGGATGACGTTCTCGACGTGCTCGGCCCGGTCGGCGGCGTAGATCAGTGCCTCGGCGCGGTGCGAGAGACCGGTGTTGCCGACGTCCAGGACGAGACCGCGCAGCCGCTGCCCGACCGGGCTGCCGCCGGGCTCGCGGGTGAGCACCACCTCGTGGCCCTTGCCCCGGATCCACTCGGCGAGCGCCTGGGCCTGGGTGGACTTGCCGGCGCCGTCGCCGCCCTCCAGGGCGATGAAGAACCCGGTGCCCGTGGTGCGGTGCGGCGCCGGGCCGGTGGCGCCGCGCAGGGCGTCCAGCAGGTCCTTGCCGAACGGGGCGGTGCCGCGCCGGTCGTCGGTCCGGAGCAGGACGACGGCCGCCAGCACCAGCGTGAGCAGTCCGGCGGTGGCGACCGCGAGGGCCGCACCGCCGTGGATGAAGGTGAACGAGCCCGGCTCGACCGTGCCGTAGGCGACGTCCCCGTAGGCGGCGGCGATCAGCGGGACGACGACCAGCGCGGCGCCGACCACGGCCCGCAGCACCGCGTACAGGTGCTCGGTGACCTTGGGCAGCCGGGCCTCCTCGACCTCCTGGGCGAGCAGGCTGCGCCCGGTGGCGATGACGATCCCGGCGGCCAGCGCGGCCAGCACGGTGAGCAGCAGGACGAGCACGAAGTCCAGCACCAGGCCGGCCAGGATCAGCGCGACGCCCTCGGTCAGCAGCGCGAGCGCGAGCAGCCTGCGGCGGGAGAGCGCGGGCAGGGTCGCCCGGGTGAGCCGGACGCCCAGTGCGGGGGCGGCGGTGGCGGCGAGCACCAGCAGGCCGTAGCCGATCGGACCGGCGCGGTGCTCGGCGGCGGTGAGCAGCGCCAGCGCGCAGACGCCGGCCATCGCGGCGTACCCGGCGGCGACCGCGAAGGTGAAGTACGGGGCGGAGCCGGTGCGGCCCTTGCCCAGGGCCGGGCCGGGGGTCGCGTCGGTCGGGGCGCGCAGGCCCTGCAACGGGGAGTGCGGGGCGACCGGAACGACGCCTCCGGGCAGCTCCTGGAGGTGGACCCGGACGGCCGAGACGGCGAACAGGGCGGTCGCGCCGAGGGCGGCGAAGGTGGTCTGGTGGGCGCGCAGCCAGTCCGAGCCGAGCGCCGCGAAGACGTTGTTGAGCAGGGTGAGCGCGACGAGCGCGGCCGCGGCGAGCGGCACGGTGGCCCAGCCGGTGCGGTGGTCCAGGGTCCGGACGCTGGCCAGGTTGGCGGCGGACGGGCGCCGCTCGGCCGGCGGGGCGAAGGGGTTGGCGGGCGGCAGCAGGCCGGGGACGGCGGCGGCCTTGCCGATCGCCCAGACCCGTTCGGCTGCGCCGGTCAGGAAGACGGTGGCGAGCAGCACCCAGGTCGCGGCGCCGGAGGGCTTCGGTCCGGAGCCCAGCCAGACGATCCACCACGGGGCGACACCGATCAGCACGGCGCGCAGCGCGTCCGCGCCGAGCAGCGTCCAGCGGCGGTCGAGCTTTCCGGTGAGCAGCCCGTGCACCGGGCCGAGCAGGGCGGCGCCGACCAGCCCGGTGGCCGCCAGCCGGGCCGCGAAGACCGCGGCGACGGCGAAGGCGAGGCTGCGCGGGAGGTCACCGAACTGCCCGCCGACCGCGGCGGCGATCACGGTGAGGGCGAGCAGCACCAGGAGTCCGAGCCGGTCGGCGGTGCCGCTGATCAGCTGGGTGGTCCAGAGCCGGCGGTAGGGGCGCAGCCGCAGCAGCGCGCGGACCCGCTCGCCGGTGGTTCCGGCGGGCGCGACCTCGGGGAGGTCGGGCGTGCCGGCTCTGGCGGCCTCGGCGGCGCTGGGGGTGGGCTGCTCCTCGCTCGTCATACGGTCAGCGTAGCGGTCGGCGCATGGCGCAAAAGAGGGGAGCGCGGCTCCGGGCGGGCGCCATCGCAGGGTTGTGACAGAGTGCGCACACCCTCGTCGCGGGTTGCCCGCGAACGAACCGGGCCCGCGCCGCCGGAGCGGACGCGGGCCCGGGGCCGCCGACTGCGGGTCAGCCCTCGTCGGTGGCGGTGGTCTTGCTCGCGGCGGCCTTCTTCGCCGTCGTCGTCTTCTTGGCGGCGGCCTTGGTGGTGGTCTTCTTCGCCGCCGTCTTGGCCGCCGCCGTCTTGGTGGTGGTGGTCTTCGCCGCGGTCTTCTTGGCCGCCGCCTTCTTGGCCGGGGCCTTCTTCGCGGTCTTCTTCACCGGTCCGCGCGCCCGCTTCTCGGCGAGCAGCTCGTAGCCGCGCTCCGGGGTGATGGTCTCGACCTCGTCGTCCTTGCGGAGCGTCGCGTTGGTCTCGCCGTCGGTCACGTACGGGCCGAAGCGGCCGTCCTTGACCACCACGGGGCGCTCGCTGACCGGGTCGGTGCCCAGCTCCTTGAGCGGCGGCGCGGCGGCGGCCCGGCCGCGCTGCTTGGGCTGGGCGTAGATCGCCAGCGCCTCCTCCAGCGTGACCGTGAACATCTGGTCCTCGCTGGTGAGCGAGCGGGAGTCGGTGCCGCGCTTGAGGTACGGGCCGTAGCGGCCGTTCTGCGCGGTGATCTCCACGCCCTCCGCATCCAGGCCGACCACGCGGGGCAGCGAGAGGAGCTTCAGCGCGTCGTCGAGGGTGACGGTGTCCAGCGCCATCGTCTTGAGCAGCGAGGCGGTCCGCGGCTTGACGGCGTTCTTGCCGGTCTTGGGCGTGCCCTCGGGCAGGATCTCGGTGACGTACGGGCCGTACCGGCCGTCCTTGGCGACCAGCATGTTGCCGCTGACCGGGTCCGCGCCGAGCTCGTAGTCGCCGCTGGGCCGGGCCAGCAGCTCCTCGGCCAGCTCGACGGTCAGCTCGTCCGGCGGCAGGTCGTCCGGGATGTCGGCGCGCTGGCCGGGCTCGCCCTCGACCTCGGAGGCGCGCTCGACGTACGGGCCGTAGCGGCCGACCCGCAGGGTGATGTCGTCGCTGACCCGGAACGAGCTGATCTCCCGGGCGTCGATCGCGCCGAGGTCGGTGACGAGCTCCTTCAGGCCGCCCAGGTGGTCGCCGTCGCCGTTGCCGGCCTCGGCGGCACCGCCGGCGGCCGCGCCCTCACCGGCGCCCTCGCCGAAGTAGAAGCGCTTGAGCCACGGCACGGACTTGGCCTCGCCGGCCGCGATCCGGTCGAGGTCGTCCTCCATCTTCGCGGTGAAGTCGTAGTCGACGAGCCGGCCGAAGTGCTTCTCCAGCAGGTTGACCACGGCGAAGGAGAGGAAGGACGGCACCAGCGCCGTCCCCTTCTTGAAGACGTACCGGCGGCCGATGATGGTGTCGATGATCGAGGCGTAGGTGGAGGGGCGGCCGATCTCCCGGTCCTCCAGCTCCTTCACCAGCGAGGCCTCGGTGTAGCGGGCCGGCGGCTTGGTGGCGTGGCCCTCGGGGGTGAGCTGCTCGGCGGCCAGCGGGTCGCCCTCGGTGACCTGCGGCAGCCGGCGCTCGCGGTCGTCCAGCTCCGCGTTCGGGTCGTCGGCGCCCTCGACGTAGGCCTTGAGGAAGCCGTGGAAGGTGATGATCTTGCCGGAGGCGGAGAACTCGACGTCCCGGCCGTCCGCGGCGCGGCCGCCGACCTTCACGGTGACCGACTGGCCGACCGCGTCCTTCATCTGGGAGGCGACGGTGCGCATCCAGATCAGCTCGTAGAGCCGGAAGTCGTCGCCGGTCAGGCCGGTCTCGGCGGGCGTGCGGAACCGGTCGCCGGACGGGCGGACCGCCTCGTGGGCCTCCTGCGCGTTCTTCACCTTGGAGGCGTAGGTGCGCGGCGCGTCCGGCAGGTAGTCGGCCCCGTACAGCTGGGTGACCTGCGCGCGGGCGGCGTTGATGGCCGTCTCGGACAGCGTGGTCGAGTCGGTGCGCATATAGGTGATGAAGCCGTTCTCGTACAGCTTCTGGGCCACCTGCATGGTCCGCTTGGCGCCGAAGCCCAGCTTGCGGCTGGCCTCCTGCTGGAGCGTGGTGGTGCGGAACGGCGCGTACGGCGAGCGGCGGTACGGCTTCGACTCGACGCCGCGCACCGCGAACGCGGTCTGCTCCAGGGCGGCGGCCAGCGCGCGGGCGGCCTGCTCGTCCAGGTGCAGGGTGCCGGTGCTGCCCGCCTTGAGGCGGCCGTCCTGGCCGAAGTCGCGGCCGCTGGCGATCCGCTTGCCGTCGACGGCGGAGAGACGGGCGCCGAAGGTCTCCGGGTTGGCCGCGTCCGCCGGGGTGCGGCCGGTGCCGAAGGTGCCGACCAGGTCCCAGTACGAGGCCGAACGGAAGGCCATCCGCTCGCGCTCGCGCTCGACGACCAGCCGGGTCGCGACCGACTGCACGCGGCCGGCCGACAGCTTCGGCATGACCTTCTTCCAGAGCACCGGCGAGACCTCGAAGCCGTAGAGGCGGTCGAGGATGCGGCGGGTCTCCTGGGCGTCGACCAGGCGCTGGTTCAGCTCGCGCGGGTTGGCCACCGCCTCCTGGATGGCGGCCTTGGTGATCTCGTGGAACACCATCCGGTGCACCGGCACCTTGGGCTTGAGCACCTGCTGGAGGTGCCACGCGATGGCCTCGCCCTCGCGGTCCTCATCGGTGGCGAGGAAGAGCTCGTCGGACTCCGCGAGGAGCGACTTCAACTTGCTGACCTGGGACTTCTTGTCCGCGTTGACCACGTAGATGGGAGCGAAGTCGTGGTCGACGTCCACGCCGAGGCGGCGCACCTCACCGGTGTACTTGTCGGGGACCTCCGCCGCCGTGCTCGGCAGGTCGCGAATGTGCCCGACGCTCGCCTCGACGATGTAGCCGGGGCCAAGGTAGCCCTTGATCGTCTTCGCCTTGGCCGGCGACTCGACAATGACGAGTCGCTGTCCGTGCGCGGTCTCGCTGCTCGGGGACACCTTCGCTCTTCTCTCCCGGTCGTTACGTGAGCTGGTCGGCGCGGGCAGCACGGGCTGCGCTCCGCCCGACCCCTCCACCGTCCCGGGGCTGCCGCTGTACGACGACCCCACCAGCGGAGTGTGACCGTACCCCGGCCACCCTTGTCAAACGGACGGATCCCGCTTTTTCACCGGCAAGGCCGACCGACGCCACTCGAACGGTAACCCGACGACGGAGGATCGCGCCCTGCGGAGGGGGGCTTCGGCGGGTTCCGAAGGATGGAATGACGGATTTCAAGATCTGTCAACGGAGAATCCGGGCGACCGTGCCGGACCGGCGGCGGGGCGCGACGGGAACCGCAGAAGCGGCCGGAGGGACAGGAGCGGCAGGGACGGCAGAAACGGCAGGAACGGCAGGAACGGCAGGAACGGCATCAGGCTGGACGACGGGTGCGGGCCGGCAGCCGGACGGTACGGGCCGGGACGCGACGTCGGACGGCATGTTCGAGCCGAGGCGCCATGCCACGGCCACGGCGTCGGGCCAGGGCGCGCGGCACCGCGCGGGGTACGGCTGCACCCGTGGCGTCGGACGCGGAGCAGCACCGCGGGGCCGCCGGCACGGCTCCGCACTCAGCCTCCGGTGCTCAGACCGAGGAGGCCGCGACCAGCAGAATCGCCCCTGCGACCAGGCAGCCCAGTCCGAGAGCCGTCCACAGCAGGTCGGCCACCACCGCCCGGGGGGCCTCCTCCGCCGCCAGCACCGCCAGCCCGGGGCGGCGCGGGTCGTAGGAGATCCGGACCGACGTGCCGGGCGAGAGCCCGGCCGGACGGCGCAGCGGGGTGTGGCCGCGCGGCCGGGTCAGCACCGGTCCGCCGAGCCGGCCCGGCCCCGTCGGGGCGTCGGCCGACACCGAGTACCCGGCCGGTGCGGGGTACCCGGCCGGTGCGGAGAAGGAGAGCAGTGGGGCACTGTCGAGTCCGCCGTGCGGGCCGGACTCGGCGACCACCGTCGCCACCGTCGCCACGCCCCGACGGCGCGTCCGGTGGCGAAGGCGCACTTCGGCGGCGCACCAGAACAGGAGTGCGCCGCCGAAGAGGGCAAGTATCAGGCCCCCGGCCGTCGCCGTCGTCGTCTCCACCGCGCGCCCCCAGCCCTGTCCACAGCCTGTGGACAGAGACTCACAGCCGGGGACCAACGAGGGGCGGCCACCAGGCGTCCGTCCGGCGAACCAGGGGACACGGCGAAGTGAACCGGGCAGCCCGAAGGGCCCGCGGGAAACCCCGGATCGCCGTGCACGGCCGGGCGCAGCGCCGTACGTTGCCGTACGTTGCCGTACGGCGCCGTGCAGGACGGCGAGGGCGCCCGGAGCATCCAGGGCGACCGGGGCGTCCATGGCGTCCAGGGCACGAGGAGCCCTCGGTGCCCGAGGGTCGTGATCAGGCCACCGGGCGGATGAACCCCTGCTCGGTGAGCAGCCGCAGCGACTCCGGCACGCGGTCCCGCAGCACCACCCGGTCCTCACCGAGCAGCTGCGCGATCGCGTCCACGATCTCGCCCGCCGACAGCGTCCCGTCGCAGACCCCGACGAAACCGGCGCCCACCGTGTCCACCTTGGTGGCACGCCGCATGCCCCGGTTGTGGCGCAGGACCACGTGCTCCGGGTCCTCCGCCCCGGGCTCGCCCACCTGCTCCTGGACCACCTCGTCGGCCAGCACGTACCGGGCCGCGAGCAGGCCCGCGTCGTCGTGCGTCCGCAGGAAGTCCTGCCGGTCGAACCACTCCTCGATGTGCGGGCCGAGCGGCTGCTCGACCGGGTGCGGCCACTCCTCCACCCGGACGGTCGGCCGCTCGGCGCCGCCCGCGCGCAGCGTGATCCAGCCGAAACCGATGCCCTCGACCCGGCCCGCCTCGAACGCGTCCAGCCACTCCCCGTACCGGGCCTGGTAGTCCCCGCCGGGGCCGCGGTGGTCCCCGCCGTCCCGCAGCCACAGCTCGGCGTACTGGGCGACGTCCTGCACCTCGCGCTGGACGATCCACGCGTCCAGGCCGGTGCCCGCGACCCAGCCGGACACCCGGTCGCGCCAGTCCTCGCCCCTGACGTGCTGCCAGTTGGCCAGCAGCTGGCAGTAACCGCCCGGCTCCAGGTGGGCGGCGGCGGAGCGGACCAGGCCCCGGCAGAGGTCGTCGCCGGCCATTCCGCCGTCCCGGTAGGTGAACCGGCCGGTCGGCGAGATCACGAACGGCGGGTTGGAGACGATCAGGTCGAACCTCCGCTCCCCGACCGGCTCGAACAGGCTGCCGCCGGCGGTCTCGGTGTTGTCGAACCCGGACAGCGCCAGCGTCAGCTCGGTGAAGCGCAGCGCCCGCGCGTTGACGTCGGTGGCGGTGACCCGCTGGGCGTGCCGGGCCGCGTGCAGCGCCTGCACACCGGAGCCCGAACCGAGGTCCAGCGCGGACCTCACCGGCCGGCGCACGGTGATGTTGGCCAGCGTGGTGGACGCGCCCCCGACCCCGAGCACCAGGTCCTTGCGGGCCACGCCGTGCGCGGTCTCCCCGGACCCGATCCCGCCCGCGCCGCCGACCGCACAGCCCAGGTCGGAGACCACCCAGGCGTCCGCGCTCGGCAGACCGGCGACCTCGTCCGCGTACGGGCGGATGTCCACGGTGGCCCGCACCAGATCGCCGTCCGGACGCAGCCAGCCGTCGGCCAGGCAGTCCTCGACGGGCAGCGCGGCGGCGGCCGCCTGGTACGGCACGGGCTGTTGCAGCAGGAAGAGCCGCACCAGCGTCTCCAGCGGACTTCCGCCGCGGGTCGCTCGCAGCGCCGGCACCGCTTCGCTGCGGGCCAGCGCCGCGTACCCGGTGGGCCCGAGCAGGTCCAGGCAGCCGTCGGCGGTGTACGAGGCGGCGAGCAGCGCCTCGCGCAGCTTGGCGAGGCGGGTCGGGTCGAGAACGGGGCTACTGATCACCCCGCCATTGTCCCCCGTCCGGGCGCCCCCGCTCCTCCGCCGCTCCCCACGGTCCGACCGGCCGGGGGCAGCACGAGCGCCCCTGCGGCCGGTCGGCCGAGGGGTGCGTCGTGCACCGGACTGAGGGTGCGGGTGCGGGTGCCGGCTCCGGCGGGCGCGCGTGCCGGTTCGGCCGCCGGTACGGTCCGTCAGCTCGCCGAGGGGGCGGGGCCGGAGGGCGTCTGAGTGGCGGCGGCGGGGTCCGTGGCGGCGGGGCTGCCGGCCGGGCTCGTACCGTCCGTCGGTGCGCCCGTCGCGGTGCCGGTGGCACCCGCCGTCGGGGCCGCGCCGGCCGCGCCCGGCTTGCAGCCCTCCTGCTTGGCCATCGCCGCCCCGAGTTCACCGCGCTGCAGCTTGCCCTGCGCCTGGGTGGAGAGCGTGGCGAGCTGCTGGACCTGGTCGGCGACGCTGCGCAGCCCGTCGGCGAACTTCGCCTGGTCGGCGTTGGGCAGCGCGTCCAGCTTCTTCTGGACCTCCAGGTAGCCGTCAGCCGCCTTGGTGAGCTCGGCGACGGTGTCCTTCTGCAGGGTGGCGCCGTCGTCCACCTTGGGCGCCCCGGCGCCGTCGATGGCCGCGGCGATGTCCTGGTTGGTCTTGGCCAGCCGCCCGATGTCCGCCGAGAGGCGCTTCTGGAGATCGGCCGGGACCTCGCCGGTCTTCACCTGGCCGGTGTCCGCCAGGGCGGTCTGCGCCTGGGCGATCGGATCCTTGGCCGCGCCGCACACGTTCGCCGCCCAGGACTCCAGCTGCTTGCTGTTGTCGTCGCCGCAGCCGACGGCGCCGAACGCGAGCAGCGCGCCGAGCGCGGGTACGGCCAGCAGTCGCTTGTTCACCGGGAGAAGCCCTTTCGGTTTCGGTCGTCGAACAGCGAACCTACACGGCCGCGGTACGACCCCCGGTTCCCGCCCGTGCCGACCGCACCACCGCTGCGGCGATCGTCAGGAGGCCGCACGGAGGCCGCCGGGAGGGCACGGCGGAGGCGTGCGGCAACGCACCCAGGAGCGGCGCGCACACGGATCGCGGCGCGCGGGCGAGGCGGAACGGACGCCAGCAGTGGCAGGCGTCCGACGTCCGAAGTTCGGTGCCCGATGACCGGCGATCCGCGATCGGGGTCCGGCGATCGGGGTCCGTCTGCCGGGGTGGCCGGAGCCGCGGGATCCGCCGGGACCGATCTGCCGGACGGGACCGCGGATCAGCCCGCCTGGATCAGACCGCGAGCGCGTCGACCGAGACCGGCCAGCTCATCCGGATCAGGCCGCCACCGGTACCGCTGGTGACCTCCAGGTCCTCGACCAGGCCGGTGAGGACCGCGAGACCGAGGGTGTCCTCGTCCGGATCGGCGCCTTCCGCCGCACCGGCGGAGGTGGGAACGGTGTCAAGGCCGGCCTCGTCCTCGACCTCGATGAGGAAACGCTTCTCCTGGTCGATGAGCGCGACCCGCACGGCGCCGGTGATGCCACCGCGCTGGTGCAGGCCGACCGCGCGGGAGCACGCCTCACCGACGGCGAGCCGCACCTCGTCGAGCACCGACTCGTCGACCCCGGCTCGTCTGGCGACTGCCGCGGCGACCAGCCGGGCCGTACGCACGTGCTCGGGAAGCGCACTGAATCGAAGTTCGACGGTTGCCATCTCTCCCCCTCGGGGTGCTCCGACCGGGGCCGGGCATACGGCCCCTGCGGGCCGGCCTAGGCCGGCCCCGGGACGGCCGGACGGGCCGGGGCCGGAATCAGGGCCCCGGCTCCCGGACGCGTAAGGATCGGGCGGGGCGGCCACGGAGGGCCGACCCGGCCGGGTCAGTCGGTCGCGTTGACCGCGTCGTCCACCGAGTTGTGGATCGGGAAGACCTTCGTCAGGCCGGTGATCCGGAAGATCTTGAGGATGCGCTCCTGGTTGCAGACCAGCCGCAGGGAACCCTCGTGAGCGCGCACCCGCTTCAAACCGCCCACCAGCACGCCGAGGCCGGTGGAGTCCAGGAAGTCCACGCCCTCCATGTCGACGACGAGGTGGTAGCTGCCGTCGTTGACGAGCTCGACCAGCTGCTCGCGCAGCTTCGGGGCGGTGTACACATCGATCTCGCCGCCAACCTCGACGACCGTGCGATCGCCGACTGTACGGGTCGACAGGGACAGGTCCACGGAACCTCCAGCACCTTGCCTTGCTACGTCATTGCGATCCTCGGCCGGACGGCCGCCACCGCATGGTCACAAGCCCCGGGCACGCCCGGCGAATGCATGGCAAGCCTCAGCGCTGCGACCCCCGGCCGTACGGCCGTCACGGCCACATTCAACCACCTGTGACCATGCCCGCACGATGGCTTGGGACGATTCTGCGTCACTCCGGTGACACACTGGGTCCTCATGCCGCCGCGTCACAGCCTGCCCGAGGCACTGCTCACGACCCTGTCCACCACCCGCGGGCGGTCGGACCGGCTCACCCATACGGAGCACCTTCCCGCCCGGGCCGCCCGCTATTCACCGTGGCCCGACTGGATCCGGCCCGAGATCGTCGCGTCCGCCCGGTCCCTGGGCGTGGAGCGCCCGTGGGCCCATCAGGCGGAAGCGATGAATCTGGCCAAATCCGGCCATACTGTGGTGATCGCCACAGGCACCGCCTCGGGCAAGTCCCTCGGCTACCTGGCCCCGGTGCTCTCCGATCTGCTGGACGGAACCGAAGCCCGCAACGGGCGTGGCGCCACCGCGCTCTACCTCGCCCCCACCAAGGCGCTCGCCGCCGACCAGCGCCGGCGGGCCGCGGAGCTCGCACCGCCCCGGGTCCGGGCCGCCCTCTACGACGGCGACACCCCGCCCGAGGAACGCGAGTGGGTCCGCCAGTACGCCTCGTACGTACTCACCAACCCGGACATGCTGCACCGCGGCATCCTCCCCGCCCACGCCCGCTGGTCCTCCTTCCTCAAGACCCTCCGCTACGTCGTGATCGACGAGTGCCACAGCTACCGGGGCGTGTTCGGCTCGCACGTCGCCCAGGTCCTGCGACGGCTGCGCCGGATCTGCGCCCGGTACGGCTCCACACCCACCTTCCTGCTCGCGTCCGCCACCACCGCCGACCCGGCCGTCACCGCGCGGCGGCTCACCGGCCTGCCCGCCGAGGCGGTCACCGAGGACGCCTCCCCGCGCGGACCGATGGTCTTCGGGCTCTGGGAGCCCCCGCTGACCGAGAACGTCGGCGAGCACGGCGCACCGGTCCGCCGGACCGCCACCGCCGAGGCCGCCCACCTCCTGACCGACCTGGTCGAACGGGAGACCCGCACCGTCGTCTTCGTCCGCTCCCGCCGCGCCGCCGAACTGGTCGCGCTGCAGACCCAGGACCAGCTCGGCCGCCCGCTCGCCGACCGCGTCGCCGCCTACCGCGGCGGCTACCTCGCCGACGAGCGCCGCGCCCTCGAACGCGACCTGCACTCGGGCCGGCTGCTCGGTCTCGCGTCCACCTCCGCCCTGGAACTCGGTGTCGACATCTCCGGCCTGGACGCCGTGCTGATGGCCGGCTACCCCGGCACCCGGGCCTCGCTCTGGCAGCAGGCCGGCCGGGCCGGACGCGAGGCCCAGGGCGCCCTCGCCGTCCTGATCGCCCGGGACGACCCGCTGGACACCTACCTGGTGCACCACCCGGAGGCACTGTTCGCCACCCCGGTCGAGGCGACCGTGCTGGACCCGGACAACCCGCACGTCCTCGCTCCGCACCTGTGCGCGGCCGCCGCCGAGCTCCCGCTCACCGACACGGACCTGGAGCTGTTCGGCGCCTCCGCCGGACCGCTGCTGCCGATACTGGAACAGCGCGGGCTGCTCCGCCGGCGCGGCGACTCCTGGTACTGGACCCGCCGCGAACGGGCCGCCGACGCCGTCGACCTGCGCGGCAACGGGGGCAGCCCGGTGCAGATCGTCGAGGCCCCGACCGGGCGGCTGCTCGGCACCGTGGACGCCTCCGCCGCCCACACCACCGTCCACACCGGGGCCGTCCACCTCCACCGGGGCCGCAGCTACCTCGTCCGCGAGTTCGACCTCGACAGCTCGGTCGCCCTGGTGGAGCCCGCCGACCCGCCCTACACGACCGCGGCGCGCGACATCACCTCCATCTCGGTGCTCTCGACCGACACCACCGTCGACTGGGGCGAGGGCCGGCTCTGCTTCGGTTCGGTCGAGGTGGTCAACCAGGTGGTCGGCTACCTCCGCAAGCGGATCTCCACCGGGGAGATCATGGGCGAGAGCAAACTCGACCTGCCGCCCCGCACCCTGCGCACCCGGGCGGTCTGGTGGTCCGTGACCGAGGACCAGCTCCTCGACGCGGACATCCCGCTCGACCAGCTGCCCGGCGCCGCCCACGCCGCCGAGCACGCCTCGATCGGCCTGCTCCCGCTCTTCGCCACCTGCGACCGCTGGGACATCGGTGGCGTCTCGGTGCCGCTCCACCCCGACACCGGCCTGCCCACCGTGTTCGTCTACGACGGCCACCCCGGCGGGGCCGGCTTCGCCGAACGGGGCTTCCAACGGGCCCTCCAGTGGCTGACGGCCACCCGGGAGGCGGTCGCGGCCTGCGAGTGCGAGCGCGGCTGCCCCTCCTGCGTGCAGTCACCCAAGTGCGGCAACGGGAACGACCCGCTGGACAAGGCCGCCGCCATCCGGCTGCTGGACGTGCTGCTCGCGGGCGCGCCGACAGCGGCGGCCGGGTCGGGCGCCGGGGAGGCAACCGGAGAGGCGGCCGAGGAGACCGACGAGCCGGCGGACGAGCCGGCGGACGGGCCTGCGACGGCACCCGGAGAGGCCGGGGCGACCGGGGCTTCATGAGCCCGTCCCTCCGGCCCGGGTGCCTCGGACGGCCGGGTCGGGCGCCGGGGTGACGGACTCGCCGACCGCGGCACGCGCGTCCTCGTCCGTCGGAGCGACCGCCGCCCGGACCGGGCCGGCCCTCGCCCGGGCTCTCGCCGGACCGACCGGCAGACGGAGCGGCAACCCGGTGACCGGAACCTCCGCCACCACCTCGACGGCGTCCGCCTCCCGGTCCACCGCGCAGGAGACCACGGTGGCCGACTGCGCGGCCGCCACGGCACCGGCCCGACCACAGCCGCCGTCCGCGTCCAGCAGCAGCCCGTCGGCCGCCGCGAGCGCCGACAGGTCCGCGGCGGACTCCGCCCGGTGCCTCGCACCGACCACCGCGCCGAGCGACAGCACGACGGTGAACGCCGCACAGCCCAGCAGCACGCACACCAGCAGCCAGACCGTCCCGGACCCGGCATCGGGCCCACCACCGCTCGCCTCCGCCCGACCGGACCGGAGCCGCGCCGCACGGCGCACCGCCACCGCACCCGCCACTGCCGCACCCGTCAGCCGGGCCACGGGCCGGCACCTCCCTCCCCGCCCCGCAGGGTGTCCTCCCGCGCCGCCACGGCCGCCGCGCCCAGCCGCACCGAAAGCACGCTCGCGAGCCTGCCCGGCGCCGTGGACGGCGCGTCCACGGCGACCCGCACGGTGTCCGGCATCAGCTCGACCCGGACCTCCGCCCCGGGCGGAGCGGCCGCCCTGGCGATCCCGGCGGCATCCGCCTCCCCGCGCGCTGCCGCCCTGGCTCCCGCCCGCGCCGCATCCACACAGCGGAGCTGCGCGGCTGCCGCGAGTACGGCCCAGACCAGCATCGCGGCCAGCACCACCAGGGCCGGCAACGCGACGGCGGTTTCGGCGGTGACGAAGCCGCCGTCGCCCTGCCGTCGGCACCGCCCGCCCCGGATGGGACCCCACCCGCCCTGGAAGGGGCCCACCCGGAAGGAACCGCCCCGGAAGGGACCGGCCCGCCGCCCTGAGGGCTGCCCGTCAGGTCGCATGGAGCGCCCGGTCCAGGACGTCGGTCAGCGCACCCAAGACCGCCGGACTGGTCACCACCTTGTAGAGCCCGGCGGCCAGCGCGCACGCTCCGAGCGTGCCGACCGCGTACTCCGCCGTGGTCATCCCGGCATCCGAGCCGGCCCTCGCCCGGACGGCCCGCCGGATCCGGCCGACCACCCAGCGGCCCCGGCGCCGGTACACCTGCGGCATCCGCCTGGACGAACCCCCGGCGACGACTGCGGACTTGATCACTGCATCCATGGTTCTCCCCTTGAATCGATCTCGGTACGGATCCGGCCGGAAGCGCCGGCAGCGGCCAGGACCGCTGCGCCACCCCAGCCGGCACCACTCGGTCGGGCTGACCCGACCGAAGCGGCCTGACACTGATTCACATGACCTGGGCGAAGCGAGCGGTGAGGCCGACCACCACCGGGACCACGCCGAGCAGGACGAAGGCCGGGAGGAAGCAGAGCCCGAGCGGTGCCGTGGCGAGCACGCCGGCCCTGCGCACCCGGGCGTGCGCCGCCCGTACGGCCTCCGCCCGGCGGCCCTCCGCCAGCCCGGTGAGCGCCCCCGCCACGGGGGCCCCGCTGAGGCTCGTCCGAACCAGGCAGCGGGCCAGCGGCGCCAGCGCCGGGTGCTCCTCCCCCAGCCGGTTCCAGCAGTGCTCCGGGGGCGTGCCGAGCGCGAGCTCGGCCGCCGTCGCCGTCAGTCGCGGCCCCATCGGGGCACCCACGCTCCGGCCGACCGCCGCGACGGCCTCCGCCGGCGAGGCCGCCGATCCCAGGCAGGCCGCCAACAGTTCGGCGGTCAGCGGTAGCTGCCGGACCAGCCGCCGCCCGTCCGACATGGCACGCCGCTCCGCCGGGGACCGGGCCCGTGGCAGCCACCGGCACAACCCGGCCGTCAGCAGCCCGCCGGCCACCAGGCCCACACCGCCGCCGAGGAACACGGCTGCGCCGATCCCGGCGGAGGCCGCCGCCACCACCCGCCGCACCCGCTCCGCCCGGGCGGAGCCCTCCGCGGTCGGCCCTGCCCAACCACCCGGCCACCCTCGGCCCGGTCGCGCTGCCCCCGCACACCTCCCAGCCGACCGCCACCTGCCCGAAACGGCCCGCCGGCCCGCCTGACCCCCCGAGCACCCCGGCCGCCAAGCCGGAGGGCCTGTCGACCTCGCCCAAGCCGCCAACCGCCGCCGCTCCGCCCGTCGGGCGCGCCGGTCGCCCTGGAGCAGCACGCCGACCGCGACCGCAGGGCCCACGCCGGCAGCCAGATCCACCATCCGTGTCACGCCGGCGTCACCTCCCGCCGGAACGACCCGCCCGGCCGCCCCTCCCGCGCCCGGGTACGGGCGATCCCACACGTCCACCCGTCGTCGGCCTCCGGGCGGCCCTCGGCGGGCGGCCCACCGTCCGGAGGGGCCTCCAGGGCCCCCTCGGACGCCGATCGGACGATGCGCGACGTCCAGACCAGTCCGAGCCCTTCCAGGACCGCCCCCGCGACCAGGCAGGCCAACCCGGCGGGTGTGTGGAGCAACACGTCCAACGGTCGGGCACCGATCGCCGCGCCGAGCAGCAGCCCGGCCAGTGGCAGCCCGGCCAGCACCGCGATCGTGGCGCGCGGCGCCGCGAGTTCGGCGGCGATCTCCTCGGCCAGCGAGCGTTCGACGCGCAGCGCCTCGGCCACCCCGTCCAGCCCGGCCGCCAGCCCGGTCCCGCCGTCGGAGGCGACCCGCCAGCAGGCGGCGATCGCGGCCGCCCCACGACCACCCGGCAGTTCGGCGAGCAGCCGGAACGCGGCGGGCACGTCCGCGCCGTACCGACCTGCCGCGAGCCGGGCGACCGGCTCCTCACCGATCCGACTCAGCTCCGCGCGGTCGGCGGCGATCCGCGTGGCCACCAGGTGCAGGGCCTGCTCGGGGGTCGCCCCGCTGCGCAACTCGCCCGCCAGCCCGGCGCAGAGCTCCACCACTGCGGCAGCCCGGAGCCGGGCCTCGGCAGCCGCAGCACGCCGCAGTCGCCAGCGCCGCACCGGTAGGGCGGCCAGTACGGCGGCCAGCACGGGGACGGGCGAGACCGTCACCCATCCTGCCGCCAACCCGCCGGGCAGGATGAGGAGTTCGGGCGCTCCGCGGGCGTACCGCCAGGACGCGCCCGCCCGGCCACCGACCAGCGCCGCCGCCCGCGGCCAGGAACGCCGGCCCCGTCCCCCGCCGTCGGGCCCACCAGCCTCGCCGATCCCGCTGATCCCTCCGATCCCGCCGCCGAGCAGCCCCCTGGTCCGCCGGACACCCGCGAACTGCCGCTGCAGGCCGCACCATCCGGCCGTCGCCGCTCCGCAGAGAGCCGCCGCCCAACAGAGTTCGATCCGGTCAACCGTCATGTCCGTCACCAGCCTCTCCTCGATCTCTCCCGTTCCAGGGCCCGAGCATCAGCAGCGCGCCCGCCACGCATCCGCACAGCAGCAGGAGGAACGCCGCCTCCGCCGAGGTCGCCGTCACGGTGGGCCGTCCGCGAGCCGCACCCCTCGACCGGCGAGCAGCCGGGCGAGCCGCTCCCAGCCGACGCCCGGTACCGTGCCGCCGTCCGCCGTGAATGTCACCGCCGGGGTGGTGACGGCCAGTCCGTGGCGGTCTCCGGCCAGGGTGTGGACCTCGGCGACCCGTCGCCTGCCGGTGGCCGGATCCCGCACGAGGTGCACCACCACGTCCAAGGCGGCCCGGAGTTGGCTGTGCAGGGCCGCCCGATCCAGCCCGGCCAGCGAGCCGAGCGCCTCCAGCCGGACCGGCACATCCGCCGCGGTGTTGGCGTGGACAGTCCCGGAGCCGCCTTCGTGGCCGGTGTTCAGCGCGGCCAGGAGATCCGACACCTCGGCCCCGCGCACCTCTCCGACCACCAGCCGGTCGGGTCTCATCCGCAGCGCCTGGCGGACCAGGTCCCGCAGCGTCAGCTCGCCCAGCCCCTCCTGATTGGGAGGGCGGCTCTGCAGCCGGACCACGTGCGGATGGTCCGGTCGCAGCTCGGCGGAGTCCTCGGCGATGACGATCCGCTCCTCCGGACCGACCAGGCCGAGCAGTGCCGCCAGCAGTGTGGTCTTCCCCGTGCCCGTTCCGCCGCTTACCAGCAGCGAGAGCCGGGCCCGCAGGATGCCGGCCAGCAGCTCCGCGCCGCGCGGAGGGACCGCCCCGCCGGCCACCAACTCGTCCAGGGTGAACGGCCGGGCGCGGCAGACCCGCAGCGAGATGTGCGTGCAGCCGGCCGCGATCGGCGGCAGCACCGCGTGCAGCCTGGTGCCGTCCGGCAGCCGGGCGTCCACCCACGGTCGTGCGTCGTCGAGCCGCCGCCCGGCCGCCGTGGCAAGGCGGTGGGCCAGCCGCCGCACCGCCTCGGCGTCGGCGAAGCGGACGCCGGTGGCCCGGCGGAGGCCGCCACCGCGGTCGACCCAGACCTCGTCCGGGCCGTTGACCAGGACGTCCGTGACGTCGGGCGCCGCCAGCAACCGGTCCAGCGGGCCCGCACCCACCAGTTCGGCGCAGAGCGAGCGCACGGTGTCGAGGACGTCGTCACCGCCGAGCGGCGGCCGGGCGGCGCGCAGCGCGGTCGCGACGGAGCCGGCCGTCGGCGCGGCCCCGGACTCGGCCAGCCGCAGCCGGACGGCGTCGACCAGCGCCGCCGTCCGCTCCTCCCGGGCCGTCCGACCGTACGGATTCAGCTCGGGAGGCGGGCCGACGACCGGAACCCTCCCGGCGGTGGGCACGCTCCGGAGCGGCCGCTGTTCGTGCGCGCCGGCGCCCCGGCCGGCGGCACCCGTACCGCTCGTCCTCCGCAGACGGACCATCAGTACACACCTCCCCCAACCGCCTGGACCGGCGGCAGCACCTCGTCCAGGAAGGTCTCGCAGAAGCGCGCGAGCGGGCCGTTCTCGCGGATGCCGGGCGGCACTCCCTGCTCGACGTCGGCGGCCAGGCCCGGCTCAGGCTCCAGCACCCCGGCGAGCTGCAGGCGCAGCCCCTGCGCGATCTTCCGGGCCGGGAGCCCGAAGGGCCCCAGGGGCCGCACCACGGCGCGCACGTCCTCGATCCGCATCCTGGCGGACGCGGCCACCCGGTCGGCGGCCGCCACCGCGCGCAGCTCGGCAGGCACCACCAGCAGGGCCGTGTCGGACTGCTCCAGCGCCTGCCCGGCCGCCGGGTCGAGCCTCCGGGGCACGTCGACCACCACCAGGCCGCCGCGGCGGCGCGCGGCGGCCAGCACGCTGCGCATGGCCTCGGGCGGCACGGCCAGCGTGTCGCCCCGGTCCCAGGAGAGGCAGGACAGCGCGGTGAGCCGCTTGAGCACGGGCAGCGCCCGGGCCAGCTCGGCGCCGCTCACCCGGCCCCGGGAGCCGGCCAGGTCGGGCCACCTCAGGCCCGCGGCCGTCTCACCGCCGAGCAGGAGGTCGAGTCCGCCGCCCAGGGGGTCGCCGTCGACGAGGACGGTCCGCCGCCCGCGCCGCGCGGCGGTCACGGCGAGCGCGCACGCCAGGGTGGAGGCACCCGCGCCGCCCCTGCCGCCGAGCACCGCGACGGTGAGCGCCGGCGTGGCGACGCCCTCCACGGCGTCGGCGATCCGGTCGAGCAGCCAGGCCTCCGCGTCGGGCAGGAACAGCACGTGCTCGGCACCGAGTTGGACGGCTCTGACCCAGACGCCCGGGTCGTCGAGGTCCAGCCCCAGCAACAGCACCCCGGCCCGGCGGGGCAGTCCGGCGCACTGCCCGGCCCGGTCGTCGCCGACCAGGACCAGCGACGATCCCTCCCAGAGCTCGCGCGGCGGCGGCGCTCCCCGGATCAGCCGCGGCTCGGTGCCGGCCGCCGCGCAGATCCGCAGCAGGTGTTCGGCCAGGCCGTCGTCCCCGGTGAGTACGAGGGGTCGGGCGGGCTCCGGGCCCCCGGCGGTGGCGCGGTCGGTGGTGGGCTTCGACATGGGCGGCTCCCCTGTGAGGTGCCGGGCCGCGCAGGGCGGCCCGGCACGCGTCCGGTCGGTGCGGCAGCCGGCCGCGGGCCCGCAGCTCGGACCCGGTGACCGCTGCCGACCATCACGGTGGGCGGTGATCCGGATTCCGTCTGCCGGCTTCCGATTCCCTGTGGACAACTCGGGGGCTGTGGATGAAAACGTTCACCCGGACGGGGGGCTATTGAGCAAAGAATTGACGAAACGGCCTCCCCGAGAAGAACCGGCATAGGCCGCGCCAAGGGGAAGCACCCGCTCCGGGAGCGGCTTCGGCCGACCATTCCCCGAGTTCGGGGGACCAGGAGCAGCCATGATCAATGATCTACGGAGAGTGACCAAAACGGTCGGAGAGCCTCATCGTCGACACCCCCTGTAGACGCCCGTCGGGCCCATCGGCCGATTCCCCGGGCAGAAGCCGCTCAGGCCCTGAAAATGGCCCCGGACGTGCGACGACCCCCGCCGGGGGGGAGAGCGGGGGTCGTCTATCCACGGCCCGACTCGGGGGGGAGGAGCCGGACCGGGTTAGCACGGTCGCGAACGATCCGTGACTTCCATGGTGTACCCGAGCGGCCAGAAACACAAACCCGCACGCCCACGAGTACGCCGAATGGCGGGCGGTTTTGCGGTGCCCTCTATCCTCGGTTCCCGTGGACACCACCGAGAACGCCGACGAGTACGCCGACGAGTCCCCGGACTCCACCGCCGGATCCGCCGAAGCCCCCGGAGGCGCCGGGGCGGCCGGGCCCGCCGGGACGGCCGGGGCCGCCGGGACGGCCGGGGCCGCCGGGACGCCCCTGACCGGCGCACCGGCCGAACCCGGGAGCGGCACTCCGGCCACCGGCTCCCCGGCCGTGCGGCCGCGCCAGGCGGGCCCGCGGACCGCCGCCTTCTTCGACCTCGACAAGACGATCATCGCCAAGTCGAGCGCCCTCGCGTTCAGCCGTCCGTTCTACCAGGGTGGCCTGATCAACCGTCGGGCCGTCCTGCGAAGTGCGTACGCCCAG
This sequence comes from Kitasatospora sp. NPDC042419, assembly GCF_056437345.1. Classification (NCBI taxonomy): domain Bacteria; kingdom Bacillati; phylum Actinomycetota; class Actinomycetes; order Kitasatosporales; family Streptomycetaceae; genus Kitasatospora; species Kitasatospora sp. NPDC042419. The sequence continues at coordinate 65,413 of NZ_JBWKAW010000002.1, read as the reverse complement.
TTCGTCTTCCTGGTGGGCGGCGCGGACCACGACCAGATGGAGAAGATGCGCGAGTACCTCTCCGCGCTCACCCGGGGCTGGAACGTGCAGCAGGTCCGCGAGATCGTCGCCGAGACCCTGCACAACCTGATCGACCCGATCATCTACGACGAGGCCGCCTCGCTCATCGAGCAGCACCACGCGGCCGGCCGCGACGTCGTCATCGTCAGCAGCTCCGGTTCCGAGGTGGTCGAGCCGATCGGCGCGCTGCTCGGCGCCGACCACGTGATCGCGACCCGGCTGAAGATCGAGGACGGCTGCTACACGGGCGAGATCGAGTACTACGCCTACGCCGAGAACAAGGCCGCCGCCATCCGGGAGTTGGCCGAGCGCGAGGGTTACGACCTCGCCGAGTGCTACGCCTACAGCGACTCGTCCACCGACCTGCCGCTGCTGGAGGCGGTCGGCCACCCGTCGGCGGTCAACCCGGACCGCGCGCTGCGCAAGGAGGCGGTCGCCCGCGAGTGGCCGGTCCTGGTCTTCGACCGGCCGGTGGAACTCCGGCGGCGGCTCCCGGAGTTCTCGGCCCCGAGCGGATCGGTGCTGACGGCGGTGGCGGTCGGCGCGGCGGTGCTCACGGCCGGGGTGATCTGGTACGTGGCCAGGCGGCGGCGCCCGGCGGCCTGACCCCGGCGGGGAACCCGGACAGGCCCGTCATACAAGGGCGATCCGGACAAAAGCCGAAGACTTCTCGTTTCGGGTTCCCCTTTCGCCCGAAACGCGATACAAATGAAGCACGGCCCGCGAGACCCGGTCAGGACCGAAGAGGTCAAACCGACAACGCAGTTAAGGCCCCACGGACCGCGTGTACAGATAACCGAGCACCCACATGCAGCCGACCCGCTGTCGGGCCGCCGCACCAGACGAACGGGCAGGATCCCCGTCTGATGGGCACTTCCGGTGCATGCATGGTCACCCGGCATCTGTGCCAGCGGCGGCACCCGGCAGGATCAGGTGCCGCCGCATCTCGCTGTCCGGGCCCGCCGCGCCCGAGCCCGCTGCATTCGGGCCCGCCGCCGACGGCCGCGGCCTCCGGCGGACCGCGACCCCCGGCACCGGTCAGACCATGCCGCGCTGCATCGCCTCGCAGACCGCCGTGGACTCCCGCACCCCGAGCCGCAGGGCCCGCCCGCAGTGGCCGATCCAGGCCGCCAGCCCCTCCGGCGTCCCCGCCAGGTAGCCCGCCAGGGCCCGCCGGTAGGCGTCCGTCCCCAGCTCCACCAGGCCGACCTCGGCCGGGCAGATCGACTTCGGGTCGAGCCCCTCCGCGATCAGCACGATCCGCTGCGCGGCGCGGGCGATCAGGCCGTTGTGGGAGCCGAACGGCCGCAGCGCCAGCAGTTCCCCGTGCACCACCGAGGCGACCACCAGGGCGGGCGTACCCACGCCCTGCCCCTCCGCGCGGGCCACCAGCAGCCGGGAGAGCTGGTCGAGCCGGGCGGCGACCTCCTCCGGGCCCGGCGCCGGGGGCAGCACGGGCGCCGGACCGTCCGCCGCGTCCGGCACCGGGGCGTCGACCCCCTCCACCGGCGCGAGCTCCAGCGGGAACGGGTCGTCGACGCCCTCTCCCGCCTGGCGCGGCCGCCCCGCGGGGGCGTCGGAGTCGCCCACCGCGAGCAGGTGCAACCGGGCCAGCACCTGGAGCGGCGAGTGCCGCCAGACGCTCAGCAGCTGGCCGGCCTCGGCCGAGATCCGCAGCGCGGCGCCGACCGCACGGGCCTCGGGGTCGGCGCTGAAGTCGCTGCGGCGCCGGACCTCCTCCAGCGGCCAGTCCGCCCCGGCCAGCGCGGCGGAGGCCCGGGCGCCGCGCAGGGCGGACTCGGAGGTGACCTCGGCCGCGCGGCGGCGCATCACCCGGTGGCCGTAGAGGCGGTCGACGGCCTTGCGGACCTCGGCCACCGCGTCGGGCACCCCGGGGAGCTGGGCCAGCGGGGCGAGGGGATCTGTTCCAGTGCTCACCTACCCGAGGGTAATGAACGGGGTGCCACTCCCGGAACGGCAACCTCGCATCACCCGTTAGAGGCAATCCTCACTTCCCTCCGGCGAACCGCCCGAAACCCCGGATAGCATGACCGCTATCGGAAGCGATAACGATTTCCACTTCTGGAGATCGTCGACCCCGGCCGCGGAGCGGACGTGCGACCGCGGCGGGCCCAGAGCGAGCGAGAGCCGGAGTCCCAGATGAAGATCGCCTTCGTCGGCAAGGGCGGCAGCGGCAAGACCACGCTGTCCGCACTGTTCATCCGCCACCTGGCCGCCGAAGGCCGCCCGGTCATCGCCGTCGACGCCGACATCAACCAGCACCTCGGCCCCGCACTCGGCCTGACGGACGCCCAGGCCGCCGAACTGCCCTCGCTCGGGGACCGCCTGCCCGAGATCAAGGAGTACCTGCGCGGCTCGAACCCGCTGATCCGGTCCGCCGAGGAGATGATCAAGACCACTCCGCCCGGACGCGGCTCGCGCCTGCTCCGGATCGTCGAGGAGAACCCGGTGTACGCGGCCTGCGCCCGTCCGATCGCACTCGACGAGGGCTCGGTGCGGCTGCTGGCGACCGGGGCGTTCACCGAGGAGGACCTCGGCGTGGCCTGCTACCACTCCAAGGTCGGCGCGGTCGAGCTGCTGCTCAACCACCTGGTCGACGGCCGGGACGAGTACGTCGTCACCGACATGACCGCCGGCTCCGACTCCTTCGCCTCCGGGCTGTTCACCCGCTTCGACCTGACCTTCCTGGTCGCCGAGCCGACCCGCAAGGGCGTCTCGGTCTACCGCCAGTACCGCGACTACGCGCGCGACTTCGGCGTGCGGCTGCGGGTGGTGGGCAACAAGGTGCAGGGACCGGACGACCTGGCGTTCCTCCGGCGCGAGGTCGGCGACGACCTGCTGACCACCTTCGGGCAGTCCGACTGGGTGCGCCGACTGGAGCAGGGCGCGGAGCCTCGGCTGCGCGCCCTGGAGCCGGCCAACCGCGCCGTACTGGACGAGCTGCGCGCGGAGGCGGACGCCGCGTACGACCGGCGGGACGCCCGCCGCTACACCGAGCAGGCCGTCCACTTCCACCTCCGCAACGCCGAGAGCTGGGCCAACGCCAAGGTCGGCATCGACCTCGCCACCCAGGTGGACGACGGCTTCGTGCTAGGCGACGAACCCGCCGCCGCCGGCGCACCCGCCTGACGGGCGGGCGGCACCGCCGCCGGCACCACGGACGGGCCGCGGCCTCCCCACCCCGGGGAGGCCGCGGCCCGTTCGGCGTTCCGGCCCGGCCCGCACCCCGCACCCACCCCGCACCGGCCCGCCCCCGGCGGCGGCGCCAGAGGCCTCCGGCGCCGCCGCGAGCCGCCCACCAGCAGATTCCCGTCCGTTCGACCACCACCCAATGGGGTGAATCAGACGGTTACTGCCTATCGCCCGAGATGACGCTGTGCAAAGATCCCATTACCCTCGGTTTACCGAGTCTTGATATTCACTCCCGTCCCGACGGCCCTCTCCGAGGCGTGGCTCCTCCCATCGCCCTCGACGAGCAGCCGTCGAGACCCCTGATGGTCCACGGTCCGGCCGGTGACACCCGCACTCCCCGCCGCGACCACGCCATCCCGCCACGCCGTCGCGACCCACGACAGCCGATCCGACCCGCCGAGCCCATCACCGGCTCACCGCACCCCCGGACCTGACTGCGTTCGTTCCCCCGGAAAAGACGGGAAGACATATGACCCTCGACATCTCCAGCGCACCCATCGCCTCCGACACCACCGACCACGCCCCGCCGGGCAGACGGCCGCGCGTGTCCTGGGCACCGGACCTCTCCGCCTCCCTGGTGGTCTTCCTGATCGCCGTGCCCTTCTCGCTCGGCATCGCCCTGGCCACCGGCGCCCCGCTCACCTCCGGCCTCGCCGCGGCTGCCGTGGGCGGCATCGTGGTCGGCCTGTTCGGCGGCACCCCGCTCCAGGTCAGCGGCCCCTCCGCCGCGCTGACCGTGATCACCGCCGGACTGATCTCCCAGTACGGCTGGCAGGCCACCTGCGCCATCACCCTCGCCGCCGGCCTGCTCCAACTCCTGCTCGGCGTAAGGCGGGTGGCCCGCACCGCGCTCGCCGTCTCGCCCGCCATCGTGCACGGCATGCTGGCCGGCGTCGGCCTCACCATCGCCATCGCGCAGCTGCACGTCGTCCTCGGCGGATCCCCGCAGAGCTCGGCGGTGGCCAACCTGCTCGCCCTGCCGGGCCAGTTGGCCGTTCCGCACCCCTCCGCCCTGGCCGTCGGCACCGTCACCGCGGCCGTCCTGCTCGGCTGGCCCCGGCTGAACCGGATCCCCGGCCGGACCGGGGAGTTCGGGGCCCGGCTCGCCAAGGTGCCCGGGCCGCTGGCCGCCGTCGCCGCCGCCACCACGCTCTCCGTCGTGCTGGACCTCCGGCTCGCGCGGGTCGAGCTGCCCGCCTGGCAGGCGCACGACCTCGTCCCCGACCTGCCGCACGGGTCGCCCGCCGCCGTGCTCGCCGCCGTGCTGACCGTCACGGCCGTGGCGAGCGTCGAGTCGCTGCTCTCCGCCGTCGCCATCGACCGGATGTCCCACCGCACCGGGGACCTCGACCGCGAACTGCGCGGACAGGGCCTCGCCAACATGATCAGCGGCCTGGTCGGCGGGCTGCCGATCGCCGGCGGCGCGGTACGCAGCACGGCCAACGTCCGCGCCGGGGCCCGGAGTCGCTGGTCCTCGGTGCTGCACGGCGTCTGGGTGCTGGCGGCGGCGCTGGCCCTCACCGGCGGACTGCGCCGGATCCCGCTCTCCGCGCTCGCCGCGCTGGTGCTGGTCGTCGGCCTGCAGATGGTGAGCTTCGCGCACATCCGCAAGGTCCACCGGCACCGCGAGTTCCCGGTCTACCTCACCACCGTGGCGGGCGTGGTGCTCTTCGGCGTCCTGCCGGGCGTGGCGCTGGGCGCCGCGACGGCGGTCGTGCTCGCGCTGTACCGGCTGACCCGTGCCCACGTGGACGTCCTGACCGGCCCCACCGGCTCGTTCACCGTGGAGACGCACGGCCCGCTCACCTTCACCGCCGTCCCCCGGCTCAGCCGGGCGCTCGCCGGCATCCCGGCCGGCGCCGACGTCACGGTCGTCCACGACGGGTCCTTCCTCGACCATGCCGCGTACGAGACCCTGCACAGCTGGCGCACCGGGCACCAGGCCACCGGCGGCCGGGTCTCGATGATGACGCGCCGCCAGGACGACGAGGTCCTCGATCCCGACGGTACGGTCCGCACCGGCAGCTCCCCCGGCCCGCACCGCTGCCGCGCCTGGACGCCCTGGGTCGGCCACCACTGCGTCGAACAGCAGGAGGACCCGCACGGCCGGCTGCTGGACGGGGTCCGGGTGTTCCAGTTGCACACCGCCCCGCTGATCCGGCCCGAACTGGCCAGGCTCGCGCGCGAGGGACAGACGCCGTCCCAGCTCTTCCTGACCTGCGCGGACTCGCGGATGGTCACCAGCATGATCACCAACAGCGGTCCGGGCGACCTCTTCACCGTCCGCAACGTCGGCAACCTGGTACCGGCGCCGTTCGAACCGGGCGCGGCCGACGACTCGGTGGCGGCGGCGGTGCAGTACGCCGTCGAGGTCCTGGAGGTGCGCTCGATCACGGTCTGCGGGCACTCGGGCTGCGGGGCGATGAAGGCACTGCTGGACGGACTGCACGAACAGCCCGGCCCGCCGACCCCGCTGGCCCGGTGGCTGCGAAACGGCCGCGGCTCCCTGGACCGGCTGCGCCGGGCCCCGGCCGAGTTCACCGCCCGGCCGGTGGTCGACCTGGTAGAGCAGCTCTGCATCACCAACGTGGTCCAGCAGCTGGACCAGCTGATGGCCAACCCCTCCGTGGAGCGGCGGGTGGCCGACGGCACGCTGAGGCTGGTCGGGATGTACTTCGACTTCGCCACCGCCCAGGCCTACGTGCTCGACCGCGGGAGCGGCCGGTTCAGCCCGGTCGAGGCGCTGGGCACACCGGTCGGGGACTCCGTCGCCGCCGTCCCCACAGCCATCGCCGCCACCGCTGCCACCACTGCCACTCCGAACCCGGACACCACCACGGGCACCGGGGACACCCCGGGCACCCCGGGCAGCACGGGCCCGGACGCCGCCGCTGTCACTGCGGCCGCCGCACCCGCCGCGTCCACTTCGGCGGCCGGCCGCGACACGCCCGAACGAGTGAATGAATTCGAACAGGTCCCAGCCCCCGGTACGGACCCCGCCGACGCGGTCAGGACCGGGGGTGGTCCGGGCCTGGCCGCCTGAGAGCCGGGTCCGCGTCCTGCCAGGCGGGCCGGGACGCGGACCCACCTCCGCCGCACCGCCCTAGGCGCCCCGGCCTCGGGCGACCGTTCGACGCCCGGTCAAAGGTCTACACCAATTACCCGGAGCCTCTTGTCAACTGACCTCTTCGCCTGGTGAGCTGTGCGCTGGGACACACGGGACAATCCCCACGCACGGGATTGCCCCCGATCATGACTCGATGAGGAGTGCGCGTTGAGCAACGAGAGCCTGGCCAACCTGCTCAAGGAGGAGCGGCGCTTCGCCCCGCCGGCAGAGCTCGCCGCCGCCGCCAACGTCACCGCGGCCGCGTACGCTCAGGCCTCCGAGGACCGCCTCGGCTTCTGGGCCGAGCAGGCCCGCCGCCTCACCTGGGCCGTCGAGCCCACCGAGACGCTCGACTGGTCCAACCCGCCGTTCGCCAAGTGGTTCGCCGACGGCAAGCTCAACGTGGCCTACAACTGCGTCGACCGCCACGTCGAGGCGGGCAACGGCGACCGCGTCGCCATCCACTTCGAGGGCGAGCCCGGCGACGGCCGCTCCATCACCTACGCCCAGCTCAAGGACGAGGTCTCGCAGGCCGCCAACGCGCTGCTGGAGCTCGGGGTCCGCAAGGGCGACCGGGTCGCGGTCTACCTGCCGATGATCGCCGAGGCGGTCGTCGCGATCCTCGCCTGTGCCCGGATCGGCGCCACCCACTCGGTGGTCTTCGGCGGCTTCTCCGCCGACGCCGTGGCCTCCCGCATCCAGGACGCCCAGGCCAAGCTGGTCATCACCGCCGACGGCGGCTACCGGCGGGGCAAGCCGTCCGCGCTCAAGCCGGCCATCGACGAGGCGCTGACCAAGGTCGACGGCGTCGAGCACGTCCTGGTGGTCCGCCGCACCGGCCAGGACGTCTCCTGGACCGAGGGCCGCGACGTCTGGTGGCACGAGCTCACCGAGCGCCAGTCCACCGAGCACACCCCCGAGGCGCACGACGCCGAGCACCCGCTCTTCATCCTCTACACCTCGGGCACCACCGGTAAGCCCAAGGGCATCCTGCACACCTCGGGCGGCTACCTCACCCAGGCCAGCTACACCCACCACGCCGTCTTCGACCTCAAGCCGGAGTCCGACGTCTACTGGTGCACCGCCGACATCGGCTGGGTCACCGGGCACTCGTACATCGTCTACGGCCCGCTCTCCAACGGCGCCACCCAGGTCATCTACGAGGGCACCCCGGACACCCCGCACCAGGGCCGGTTCTGGGAGATCGTCCAGAAGTACGGCGTGACGATCCTCTACACCGCGCCCACCGCGATCCGCACCTTCATGAAGTGGGGCGACGACATCCCCGCGAAGTTCGACCTCTCCTCGCTGCGGATCCTGGGCAGCGTCGGCGAGCCGATCAACCCCGAGGCGTGGATCTGGTACCGCGAGCACATCGGCGCCGGCAAGGCCCCGATCGTGGACACCTGGTGGCAGACCGAGACCGGGGCGATGATGATCAGCCCGCTGCCGGGCGTCACCGAGACCAAGCCGGGCTCGGCCCAGCGCGCGCTCCCGGGCATCGCGGCCACCGTGGTCGACGACGAGGCCCGCGAGGTCCCGAACGGCTCCGGCGGCTACCTGGTGCTCACCGAGCCGTGGCCGTCCATGCTGCGCACCATCTGGGGTGACGACCAGCGCTACATCGACACCTACTGGTCGCGCTTCGAGGGCCGTTACTTCGCCGGCGACGGGGCCAAGAAGGACGAGGACGGCGACATCTGGCTGCTCGGCCGGGTCGACGACGTCATGCTGGTCTCCGGCCACAACATCTCGACCACCGAGGTCGAGTCGGCCCTGGTCGGCCACCCGTCCGTGGCCGAGTCCGCCGTGGTCGGCGCCACCGACGCCACCACCGGCCAGGCGATCGTCGCCTTCGTCATCCTCCGCGGCAACGCCACCGACAGCCCCGAGCTGGTCGAGGAGCTGCGGGCGCACGTCGGCCGGACCCTCGGCCCGATCGCCAAGCCGAAGCAGATCAAGGTGGTAGGCGAGCTGCCGAAGACCCGCTCCGGCAAGATCATGCGGCGTCTGCTGCGTGACATCGCCGAGGGCCGCGAGATCGGCGACACCACCACGCTGGCCGACTCCACGGTGATGAACCTGATCCAGGCCCAGCTCCCCCCGGCGGGCAGCGAGGGCTGACCGACCCGGACGGCGGAGAACGCCGGAGGACTCCGGAGCACACGGTGCCCCCGGGCGGTGACGACCGCCCGGGGGCACCGCCGTCGGCGAGGTGGACGGCGGACCGGAAGGGCCCGGCCGCATGCCGCCTTCCGGGCCGGAACCGGGCCGGAACCAGACCGGGAGCGGACCGGCAGGGTCGGTCAGCCGCCCCGGCGCTCGGCGACCAGGGTGCGCAGGGTGTCGTACGCGCCCTGGACCAGACCGCGGCTGCGCAGCGGCAGCGCGCCGGCCATCACCGCGAGCCCGACCTGGGCACGCGGGCTGAACCCGACGAAGGCGGTGAACCTCCGGGTGACGCCCGCGTGGTAGACCATCTCATCGGTCTCCGCGCCGTCGTCCGGGGCCGGCGGACCCTCCGAGCCCGCCGGATCCAGCGGGTCCCCCCGGCCCGCCCGACCCATCAGGCCCACCAGTCCCGCCAGGCCGGCCCGGTCCACCGGGTCCGACCGGTCCGACGGCTCCGACGGGTGCGCCGCGTCCACCGGGTCCATCAGGCCCATCAGGTCCGCCGCGCCCGGGTTCGGCCGGAGCGCACGGTGGTTCCAGCCCAGACAGATCCGGGCGCCACCGCGCCGACCGCCGGTGCGCGGCTGCCGGACCTCGCCCAGTGCCGTCCGCAGCACCGCCGCGTCGGCCCGCTCGGGGAGCGGGACGGCGTCCAGCGCCAGGTGCGCCTGCAGATAGCGGAGCATGTCGTCCGCCGTGGAACGGAGCGCGGCCGCACCCGGCAGGGCGGGCAGCCGGAAGGACGGGACGCGCCGACCGCGCCGGTACCCGGCGTCCTCGTCACGGCCGGGGCCGCAGGAGGTGTCCACCAGTCCGAGCGGCCCGCAGACCCTGGCGGCGAGCAGGTCGTCGTAACGCTGGCCGGCCGCGTTGGCCAGCAGTAGGCCGAGCAGGCCGCACCCGAGGTTGGAGTACCGCACCTGCGCGCCCGGGGTCCCGCGGACCGCCGTCCGGGGCAGCGCCCGGAGCAGGTGGGCCGGGCCGAAGGTGGCGTACGGGCGGGTGAACCAGCGCGGGGCCAGCGCCGGGAGCAGCCCGTCCGGCAGCCTGGGCAGCCCGGAGGTGTGGGTGGCCAGGTGGAGCAGGGTGATCGGATGCTCGTGCGGGTACCCGGGAGCCGCGTCGGCGGGCAGGTAGCGGTCGATCGGGTCGTCGTAGCCGACCTCGCCGCGGGCCACCATCTCGGCCAGCAGCAACCCGGTGAAGGTCTTGGTGACGGATCCGAGTTCGAAGCGGGTGTCGGCGCGGACCGGTCGTTCGGCGGAACGGGACGCGTGCCCGCGGCAGGCGACCGTCCGCTCGTCGCCGCGGATCACCACGACGGCGGCGCCGCCCGGCGCGGCGGCCCGGAAGAGCGGGCGGAGCAGACGGTCGAGGTCCGAGCCGGGCTCGGTGTCGGCACCGGAACCGAAACCGGAGCCACGCCCGGATCCCCGGTCGGATCGGTCGCCGGAGCGGTCACCCGGGCGGTCACTGGGTCGGTGTTCGGAGAGGGGGCCGGAGAGCGGGCCGGACAGGGGGTCGGACAGGCCGCCGGTCAGGCGGTGGAGCGCACCGTTCATGACCGGGTGCTCCGGGGGAAGGGCTGCGACGAGGCTCGTAACAGGGGCGGTCTGGGCATGCCGGTGCCTCCGGAAAGGGCTGGGGACAAGGAAGGGCACCGGTCGGACGGAACCGGGCCGGCGCCTGCGGTCGACGATAGGGAGCCGTTCACCCGTCTGCATGCCGCGGACTCCGTTCGGGTGTCGCTGCGCAGTTCGGACGGGTGCAGAACAGGCCGCCGAGGCTTAGGTCCTGAAGTATGACAATCCGGATGTCGCCTTTCCGTTCCCGCTAGAATGTCAACGACGCATCAAGATTCACGCGTCACAGGGCGCGCCGGGAAGTCTGGTCGGCACTGCACCACAGGTGCATCCGGACACCGTTCTCGCCGCCCCAGGAGGTCCCTCGTGGCCAGCCAGCCGCCCGTCCAAGAGCCGACGACCCGACGCCGCCAGCTCCTCGGCAGGCTGTCCCTCCCCGAGCGCACGTACGTCACCGACGCCCTGCGCACCGAGACGGTCGGCGGCATCCTGCTGCTGATCGCCGCGATGATCGCGCTGATCTGGGCCAACGTCTGGCCGCACGCCTACGAGAGCGTCCTCGACTACACCGTCGGCCCCTCCGGCCCGCTCCACCTGGACCTCACGCTGGACGCCTGGGCCAAGGACGGCCTGCTGGCGATCTTCTTCTTCGTGGCCGGCATCGAACTCAAGCGCGAGCTCGTCGCGGGCGAGCTGCGGAACCCGAGCGCCGCGCTGCTGCCGGTGGTGGCCGCGGTCTGCGGTGTCGCGGTACCGGCCGTCCTCTTCGCCCTCGCCAACGCGGGCGCCGGCGGCCACCCGGGCGGCTGGGCGATCCCGACCGCCACCGACATCGCCTTCGCGCTCGGGGTGCTGGCCGTCGTCGGCAGCCACCTGCCGTCCGCACTTCGCGCCTTCCTGCTCACCCTGGCCGTCGTGGACGACCTGATCGCCATCCTGATCATCGCGATCTTCTACAGCTCCGGCATCAAGTTCTGGGCGCTCGGGCTCTCCTTCGCCGGTCTGGTGCTGTTCTGGTACCTGCACCGGCGCGGGGTGCACGGCTGGTACCTCTTCGTCCCGCTGGCCTTCCTGATCTGGGCGCTGATGCACGAGAGCGGCGTGCACGCCACGGTGGCGGGCGTCGCGATGGGCCTGATCCTCCGCTGCCACCGGGAGGGCGACGAGAAGCAGTCCCCCGGCGAGCACATCGAGCACCTGGTCCGCCCGGTCTCGGCCGGGCTGGCCGTGCCGGTCTTCGCCCTGTTCGCCGCCGGGGTGACGATCACCGGGCCCGCGCTCGGCGAGGTGTTCACCCAGGCCACTCCGCTCGGCATCATCCTCGGCCTGCTGGTCGGCAAGACCGTGGGCGTCTTCGGCGGCACCTGGCTGGCCGCGCGCTTCACCCGCGCCGAGCTGAACCCACAGCTCAGGTGGGCCGACATGTTCGCCGTGTCGGTCCTGGCCGGCATCGGCTTCACCGTCTCGCTGCTGATCAGCGAACTGGCCTTCCCCGACGACCCGGCGCTCGCCGACCGGGCCAAGGCGGCCGTCCTGGTGGGCTCGCTGCTCTGCGCACTGATCGCCACCGTGCTGCTGAAGCTGCGCAACCGTCACTACCAGGAGCTGTGCGAGGAGGAGGACCGCGACCTGGACGGCGACGGCATCCCCGACGTCTACCAGCTCGACGACCCCGCCTGGCAGGCCCGCATGGCCGAGCGGGCCCGCGCCGCCGAGCAGGCCGGCACGGCCGAACCGCCCCGCGGAGCGGAGCCCACCCACCCCGGTGAGAACGGCCCGGACGGGACCCGCTGAGGCGGCCCGCCCACCGGGACACGTCCCTCCGGCGGGGCCCCCGGAGTGGTGTGCGCTCGGGCGGTAGGGGCATGATTCTGAACTGTCGACAGTCCACCGACGCCGCCGGGCCCGCCCCGGTCCCCCGGAACCGCCCGGGAGCCGCACCGCGCGGCGGCGTCACACGCCGCACGGCCGAAGAGGAGAACAGCTGATGCCCGCAGGAGCCGCAGACCCGTCCAGCAACGGCCGGGCGCCCTACGAGGGCGAGCGTTCGGTGGGGCAGCTGTTCGCGGCGGCCACCGCCGACCTGTCCGCGCTGGTCCACGACGAGATCGCGCTCGCCAAGGCCGAACTGCGCGCGGACGTGAAGCGCGGCGTCTCCGGCGGCGTCTCGCTGGCGGTCGCCGGCGTGGTGGCACTGGCCGCCGTCCCGATGCTGAGCGCGGCCGCCGCGTACGGGATCCACGCGCTGGGCCTCTCGCTCGGCTGGTCGTTCCTGATCGTGGCGGGCGCGTACCTGCTGCTGGCCGTCCTGCTCGGCCTGCTGGCGCTGCGGTCGTTCAAGCGGATCGAGAAGCCGCACCGGACCATCGAGGGCGCCCAGAAGACCGCCGACGTGCTCAAGAACGCCCGGCCGCGTCCCGCCACCAAGGAGGAGATCGACCGGGCCCTGGGCCGCATCCCGTAAGGGCGGAGCGGCCGGGCGCCACAAGCCGGACGGTCTGACAGGCTGACGCGCTGACGGGCGGACCGGCGGGCGCAGGCCGGCGGACACGCGGGCCGACCGGCAGGTCCCTGCAGGCGGGCGGTACGGGGCCCGGTACGTGGCGGCGGTTCGGCGCGGCGGTACGCGCCGTGCGCACGGCACTCCCTGACGCACCGAGTGCGAGTGCCGGGCACGTGTCCGGCACGGGGATGTGACACGCTCTCGGTATGTCGCCCGACCAGAAGCCCGTGCCCGCGCAGCCGTCCGCCCGCTCCGGCGGAACACCCGGTGACGGCGGCGACGCACACGACAGCAGCCTCGGCGCCGCCGAGGGCACCACCGGCGGGGCCGCCGACGGGATCACCGACGGGACCGACCACGGGACGGACCACGAGACCGACGGCGGGACCGCCGAGGGCACCACCGGCGGGGCCGCCGACGACGCTCCCCCCGGAGCGGACTGGGACATCCGGCAGGCGGGTCCGTGGACCCACCGCGACCTCGCCGCCAACGGCGCCCGGTTCCACATCGCCGAGCTGGGCGAGGGCCCGCTGGTCCTGCTGGTGCACGGCTGGCCCGAGTACTGGTGGGCCTGGCGCCACCAGCTGACCGCGCTCGCCGAGGCCGGCTACCGGGCCGTCGCGCTCGACCTGCGCGGGATCGGCGGCAGCGACCGCACCCCGCGCGGCTACGACCCCGGCAACCTCGCGCTCGACATCACCGGTGTGATCCGCTCGCTCGGCGAGAACCGCGCCCACCTCGTCGGCCACGCCTCCGGCGGCACGCTCGCCTGGGTGGCGGCGGTGATGCGGCCGTCGGTGATCCAGAGCCTCACCGTGGTCTCGGCGGCGCACCCCCGCGACCTCCGCCGGGCGCTGCTCACGGACCGGCGGCAGGTGGCGGCGTTCGAGCACGTCCTGGGCTTCCAGCGGCCGTGGATACCGGAACGCCGTCTCGTCGCCGACGACGCGGCGCTGGTCGGCCGCTACCTGGACGAGTGGACCGGCCGGAACCAGCTGGACCGGGCGACGGTGGCCGCGTACCGGCGGGCGATCCAGATCCCCAGCACCGCGCACTGTTCGATCGAGCCGTACCGGTGGCTGCTGCGGTCGATGGCCCGACCGGACGGCATCCAGTTCGCCCGGCGGATGAAGAAGCCCATCACCGCGCCCACGCTGCACGTGCAGGGCGGCGCGGACCCGGTGCTGCTGTCCCGCACCGCGCTGGGCGGCGGGGAGTACGTGGCCGCGCCGTACCGCTGGCGGCTGCTGCCCGGGCTCGGGCACTTCCCGCACGAGGAGTCGCCGGAGCAGTTCACCGCGGAGCTGCTGGACTGGATCGGCCGCCACAAGGACTGAGCGGGCCGCGTACCGGGGCGGCGTCCGGGGCCCTCCGGGTCCGGTCCGGGTCCGTCCGGGTTCCTCCGGGGCCGGACGGGCGAACGCGACCGGAGGCCCCAACTCCCTTTACAGTGTGCTCATATGACAAACGCATAGGCCAAGTTCGACACAACTCCCGTGGTTACCCCCGTCGGCCCAGGGGCATCCATTGCGGTATGACCTGGATGCCCGATCGCGACGGCGCCCCGCGCGGCCGACGCCACAACAGCCCGCAGCGCTCCGCCGCCCACCGCCGCGACTGGGCGGACGACCTGGGCTACGACGTCGTGGACCGCCACCAGCGCGCGGTCCAGCGGCAGCTCGGCATCCCACATATCCTCGGCCGCCGCGCCCGCTGGGTGGGCGCCCGGCTGCGACGCGAGAGCTGAGGCCCACCGCCCGGCAGCCGCCGCACCGAGCCCGCCCCCGGCGCAACCGGCGGGGCGGGCCAGGGGGCGGCCCGACGGGGCACCCCGGTGAGGCGGCCCGACGGCGGAACCGGCGGCGGAACCGGCGAACGGTCAGAGGGCGCAGCCCTGGGTGTCCACCCGGGCCGTCGCCGTACTGCCCTTCTCGGCGTCCTCCCGCACCTCGGCGGCGGTCAGCACGTACCCGGTGTCGGCGCTGTCCAGCGACTTCGCGAACACCATCCCGAAGACCTGGCCGTCCGGCGTGAGCAGCGGACCGCCGCTGTTGCCCTGGCGGACCAGCGAGCGCACCGAGTAGACGTCCCGGACCACCTGGCCGCGGTGGTAGATGTCCGGGCCGTTCGCCTGGATCCGGCCGCGGATGCGCGCCGGCTGCACGTTGAAGGCGCCGTTCTCGGGGAAGCCCGCCACGATCGCGCTGTCGTTGGTCTTCGCCTCGCCGGCGAAACCGAGCGGCGGCGCGTTGAGCTTGGGCACGTCCAGGATCGCGATGTCGCGCTGCCAGTCGTAGCGGACCACCGTCGCGTCGTACAGCTGACCGACCCCGCCGATCTGCACGGTGGGCTCGTCGACGCCGCCGACCACGTGGGCGTTGGTCATCACCCGGTGCGGCGCGTAGACGAAGCCGCTGCCCTCCAGCGTCTTGCCGCAGGAGGTGGCGGTGCCGACCACCTTGACCAGGCTCTGCTTCGCCTTCGCCACCGCCGGGCTGGCGGCCAGCGCCGGGTCCGGGATGTCGACCTGGGTGATGGGCTCGTGCTCGAAGGGGTTGAACACCTGGGGGAAGCCGTTGCGGGCGAGCACCTTGGAGAAGTCCGAGAACCAGTTGGGTGCGTCGGAGGGCAGGGTGTCCTGCACGCCGCCCAGGATCGCCGAGGTGCGGACCTGCTTGGAGACGGTCGGCAGGGACGTCCCGGCGAGCGCCGAGCCGATCAGCCAGGCCACCAGCAGCATCGAGATCACGTTGACCACGGCGCCGCCGGCCGCGTCCAGCGCCCGTGCCGGGCGGCGGTCGATGTGGCCGCGCAGCTTCCAGCCGAAGTGGGTGGTGACCGCCTGGCCGATCGCCGCCAGCACGATCACCACCACCACGGCGATCACCGAGGCGGTGGTCCCCGGGCTGAGGTGGTCGAGCAGCAGCGGCAGCAACTGGACCGCGATCAGGCCACCGCCGAGGAAGCCGAGGACCGACAGCACGCCGACCACGAAGCCCTGCCGGTAGCCCGACACGGCGAATCCCACGGCGGCGGCGATCAACAGCACATCCAGGACGTTCACCCGGACACCCTCCCATGCCGGGCCGCACACACGGACGGGCGGCCCGGGACGGTGCGGCCGACCGCTTCCTCCCGGACGGCGGCCCGGGCCGCCAGGCCCCCGCGGACGACCACGCGACCCGCGCCCCCGCGGACGACCACGCGACCCGCCGCAGCCCGGCGCGCGACGGCAGGACCTGCCACGCCCTCGCTCACGACGACCCGGCGTCGCGGCCGAGCACCGCGCGGGAGCGGTCACGGTCGCCCTGCACCAGCTCCAGCGCCTCGTCCGACAGGTCGACGATCCTGGCGGTGTCCCACGGCCGCTCCATGCCGCTGTGGTGGAGCACCCGGTCGATCACCCCGGCGGTGAAGCCCCACACCAGACGCCCGCCGACCGCGAAGGCCGGACCCAGGTGGCCGGAGGGGTGGCGGAGCCTGGCCCGGTTGGCCGGGTCGGTCAGCTCGTCGATCGTCACCCGGAACACCGCACCGGTCTCCCCCGTGTCCACCGGCCGGACCGGCGACTCCTCGCGCCACCAGCCGAGCACCGGGGTCACCACGAACCGGCTCACCGGGATGTAGAGGGCCGGCAGCGTCGCGAAGACCTGCACTCCGGCCGGATCCAGACCGGTCTCCTCCCAGGCCTCCCGCAGCGCCGCCGCGACCGGCCCGGGGCCGGCGGGGTCGCCGTCCTCCGGGTCCAGTGCGCCGCCCGGGAAGGACGGCTGGCCGGCGTGCGAGCGCAGCGACCGGGCCCGTTCGATGAGCAGCACGTCCGGCCCGCCGACGCCCTCGCCGAACAGCATCAGGACGGCTGCGGCACGGCCGCCCTCGGCGGGCGGCAGGAAGCGGCTCAGCTGCTCGGGCAGCACCCGTTCGGCGGCGTCCCGGACCGGCTCCAGCCAGGACGGCAGGCCGCCCCGCTCGATCCCGGCCGCACCGGCCGTCACTCGGCCACCGCCAGGTCGGCCACCTTGCCCCGGTGGGCGGCGGCGTCGGCACGGGCGGCCGCCTCGCCCGGGAAGTCGGCGGGCGGCCGCAGCCGCTGGCCGGGCTCGCCGCCCATCTCGTACTTGAGCAGCTTCCGCGCCTTCTCGGGGTCGGTCTCGCCCTCGCCGTACGAGGGGCAGAGCGGCGCGATCGGACAGGCCCCGCAGGCCGGCTTCCGGGAGTGGCAGATCCGGCGGCCGTGGAAGACGACCCGGTGCGAGAGCATCGTCCACTCGGACTTCGGGAAGATCTCCGCGACGACCGCCTCGACCTTGACCGGGTCCTCCTCCGCCGTCCACCCGAACCGCCGGGCCAGCCGCCCGAAGTGGGTGTCCACCGTGATCCCGGGGACGCCGAAGGCGTTGCCGAGGACGACGTTGGCGGTCTTGCGGCCGACGCCGGGGAGGGTGACCAGGTCCTCCAGCCGGCCCGGGACCTCGCCGCCGAACTCGTCCCGCAGGGCGATCGAGAGGCCGATCAGCGACTTCGCCTTGTTCCGGAAGAAGCCGGTCGGCCGGATGATCTCCTCCAGCTCCGACGGGTCGGCGGCCGCCATGTCCTCCGGCGCCGGGTACTTCGCGAACAGCGCGGGCGTCGTCTGGTTCACCCGCAGGTCGGTGGTCTGCGCCGACAGCACCGTGGCCACCAGCAGCTGGAACGGGTTGTCGAAGTCCAGCTCCGGATGCGCGTACGGATACAGCTCGGCCAGCTCCCGGTTGATCCGCCGAGCCCGCCGCACCATCGCCAGGTGCGACTCCGGCTTCCTCGGCCTGACCGCCTTCTGCGCCGGCTTCGCGACCGCCCCGGTCGCGGCCTTCCGGACCTTGCTCTCTGCCATGCACGAAGGCTACGCCGGACGGTCCGTCGCGTGCGGCGGATCAGCCATGCCCGGTGGCGGCACGACCGGCTCCGGCCGCCGGGCGACCGCGCGGCGGCCGCCCGGCGACCGAGTTCGCCGGGCGGGACGAGGGCCCAGGGCCAGGAGGCGCGGGAGCGAGAGGGAGCCGGGGCGGGGAGGGAGCAGGGGCGGGGGCACAGGGGCAGCGGCGCAGGGGATAGCGTCACCCGCATGGTCAGCACCGCCCCGAGGGCCCTCCCTCCGCCCCGGCCCGACGGCCTGTGCCGCGCGTGCGCCCGGTGAGCCGCCCCGTACCGCGGCAGCTGGTGGCGGACCTGCTCACCCCGCGTCCGCAGCCGCTGCCGCCGCTGGCCTGGCCGCGGCAGCTGCGGTGGCTTCCGCAGGCGGCGGTGGTCCTCGGGGCGCTCGCGCTGGCCGCGACGGGCGCGGACCCGGCCGCGCGCCTGCTGGCCGTCGTGCACGCGGCGACCCTGGTGGTCGCGCTGCACCGGCCGGTGGCCGCCTGGTGGCCGGCGACCGCGCTCACCGTCGTCATAGCCGTCGTCCACCCGCCCACGCACGACAACGAGCTGTGGACCTGGCTGGTCCAGGCCGGGGTACTGCTCCTGCTGGCCCTGCGGAACCGGCCGGCGGTGTCCGCCGCGGCTGCCGCGGGCAGCGCGCTCTGCGGCACGCTGCTGAAGCTGGCCGGCTGCCCGGTGGGGTCCTGGACCATGGTCGCGGTCGGCTGCGGGTGGTTCGCCCTGGCCGTCGTGATCGGCGCGGTACGGCGGGGACGCCGCGAGGACCGGGCCCGGCTGATCGAGCAGACCGCCGCGACCGCGCACGAACGGGCCCTGCGCACCGTCCTGGAGGAGCGCGCCAGGATCGCGCGTGAGCTGCACGACGTGGTCGCCCACCACATGTCCGTCGTCGCGATCAAGGCGGATGCCGCGCCCTACCGGGTGGTGGACCCGCCGCCGGAGCTGGTCGCCGAACTGGCCGCGATCCGCACGGTCGCGCTGGACGGCCTGAACGAGCTGCGCCGCCTCCTGGGGGTGCTGCGCGCGGACGGGCCGGACGAACGGTTCGGCGCCACCGCGCCGCAGCCCTCCCTGGAACGGCTCGACGCGCTGCTCGACACCGTCCGGTCCACCGGACTGACGGTGGGTCTGGTCGTCGACGGACCGCACCGCCCGCTGCCTCCGGGGGTGGGGCTGTCGGCCTACCGGATCGTCCAGGAGGCGCTGAGCAACACGCTGCGGCACGCGCCCGGGGCGCAGGCCGCGGTCGAACTCGCCTACCGGCCCTCGGCCCTCGGGCTGCGAGTCGTCAACGGCCCGGCGACGCGGGAGGCGACGGCCTCCCCCGGCAGCGGGCACGGACTCACCGGTCTACGCGAGCGGGCGGCGATGCTCGGCGGCGACCTCGCCGCCGGGCCGACGGCCGACGGCGGGTACGAGGTCACCGCCGTCCTGCCCACCGCCACCGTCACCGCCCTCACCGCCGTCACGACCCCCCACGAGGAGGGCCCGGCATGACGACCAGGGTCTTGATCGCCGACGACCAGGCCATGGTCCGGGAGGCCTTCTCCGTGCTGCTCGGGGCCCAGCCCGGCATCGAGGTGGTCGCCACGGCGCGGGACGGCGCCGAGGCCGTCGCCCGCGCGGAGGACCTGCGACCGGACGTGGTCGTGATGGACGTCCGCATGCCGGTCCTGGACGGGATCGAGGCCACCCGCAGGATCACGCGACTGCTGGGCGACACCACGCGGATCCTGGTGCTCACCACCTTCGACCTCGACGAGTACGTGTACGAGGCCCTGCGGGCGGGGGCCACCGGGTTCCTCCTCAAGGACGCGTCCGGGGTGGAACTCGCCGAGGCCGTCCGGGTGGTCGCGCGCGGCGAGGCGATGCTCTCGCCGGACCTGACCAGGCGCCTGATCAGCGAGTTCGCCCGCCTGGGCGGCGGTGCGGCCGAACCGGCGGCGGGTGGCGGCTCGCGCGGGCCGGCGGCGGGTGGTGGCTCGCGCGGGCCGGCGGGCCAGGGGACGGCGGGTCAAGGGACCGGCGGGCCGGCCGGCCTGCTCACGGGGCGCGAGTGCGAGGTGCTCGTCCAGATCGCGCGCGGCCGCTCCAACGCCGAGATCGCCCGCGAGCTGGTGGTGGCCGAGGAGACCGTGAAGACCCATGTGGGCCGCATCCTGCGGAAGCTGAGTCTGCGTGACCGCACCCAGGCCGCCGTCTTCGCGTACGAGAACGGCCTGGTCACGCCGGGGAGCGACGCGGCGGACCGCTGAGCGGTGTCCCCCACGAGAGCCACGTCCGGGTTGGCTCCGCCGGGGGACGCGGAGTGCGGCCGGGGTCGGGGAGGCTCGGAGGTGCCGGCGGGCGGCCCGCAACCGCGATCCCGCACCCGCGTTCCCGCACCCCGCACCCCACACCCCGCCCAGGAGCACCGGTATGACCCTGCCCGTCCGAACCGCCCTGTCGGCGGTCCCCAGGTGGCTCAGGCGAGCCGTTCTGGTCGCCGCCGCCCTGTTCGCCTCGCTGCTGACCTTCCTAGTCGCGGTGATCATGCTCGGGGCGTACCTGCCGGCGATCCCGAAGGCGGGGATCATCGGACCGGTGCTCGGCGGCCAGTACCCCTTCCTCGTCGCCCTGATCGGCCTGGTCGGCGCCGCGCTCGCGACCGCCGTCCGGCGCGGCGGCCTGGTGCGCTGGGGCCGCACGGTCACCGTCGTCGCGGCGCTGTCGACCGTCGCCGCCCTGGTCGTCGGCGGGATCCAGTACGCCGACGCGCGGCGGGCGGGCGCGGACGTCTCGTTCGGACAGGTCTTCGGCGAGCTCGCCTACCCCGACACCGCGCCCGACACGACGGAGACCTACGCGACCGCCGACGGCGAGGAGCTGCGGGCCGACGTCTACCTCCCCGCGCGGCACGACGGCAGGACGCCCGCCGTGGTGCTCGCCCACGCCGGAGGCTTCCACACCTTCGACAAGGCCGACCTGCGCGGCACCGGACGCTGGCTGGCCGACCACGGCGTCGCCGTCTTCGCCGTCGACTACCGGCTCGCCCGGCCCGACCGCCCCACCTGGGACAAGGCCCCCCAGGACCTCCTCGCCGCACTCCGCTGGGTGCAGGCCCGCACCGACGCCTACGGCCTCGACCCCGACCGGATATCGCTCGGCGGCATGTCCGCCGGGGGCACGCTGGCCATGAACGCCGCCTACCGCCTGCAGAACGGGACGATCCGGTCGGCGGACGGCCCCACGCCCAGGCCCCCGGCCTCCGTCGTGGGCTTCTACCCGGGCGTCGACGTCACCGGAATGTGGCGGCGCGACGTGGCCGGCTCCCGTGACGCCGCCGAGCTGTACACCGGCGGCACGCCCGAGCAGTACCCGGACCGCTACCGCGAGGTGTCCCCCGCCCCGGAGGTCCGCTCGGGCCTCCCGCCCACGCTCCTGGTGGTCGGTGACCGGGACCGCAGCGCCCCGCCCGGAGGCGTCCGGGCCCTGGGCGAGGGGCTGCGCGTGGCCGGGGTCCCCACCACCGTGCGCGTGCTGCCGTTCGCCGAGCACGCCTTCGACGACGCGTACGGCAGTCTCACCTCCCAGACCGGCCGCCGGGTCCTCCTCGACTTCCTCACCGGCCGACCGGTGCACTGAGCGACCGTCCGGCCCCGCTCCCTCGCCCGGCGGGGGAGCGGGGCCGGACCCGTCCGGTCCTCAGCGCCGGAACAGGCCGTCGACGTCGCCGAAGCCGAGAGCGCCGGCCGGCTCCGTCATCGTGCCCGCCCCGAGCAACTCGGCGGCGGCCGCGCGGGCGGCGCTGTAGGCGAGCTGGGCCACGCCGGTGCCGACGCTGATCCGGCGCGCTCCGGCCGCGGCGAGCTCGGCGACGGTCGGTCCGCCGGCCACCGCCATCGCGTTCACCGGCAGCGGCGAGCGGGCGCAGAGCCCGGCCAGCGCGTCGAGGTCCAGCAGACCCGGCACGAAGAGGCCGTCGGCGCCCGCCGCCGCGTACGCCTCGGCACGGACGAGGACGTCGTCGAGGCCGCCCAGCCCGAACAGGAAGACGTCCGTCCGGGCGTTGACCACCAGCTCCGGCAGTCCCGCCCCGGCCGCCGCCGTCCGGGCCGCGCGCAGCCGGTCGGCCTGCTCCTCGACCGCGAACAGCGGGCCGCCGACGGCCACCGAGTCCTCCAGGTTGACGCCCACCGCGCCGACCCCGATCAGCGCCCGGACGGTCTCGGCGACATCGGCGGGCTTCGGGCCGTAACCGCCCTCGGCGTCCACGGTGACCGGCAGGTCGACGGCGGCGGCGATCCGGCGGGCCGCCTCGACCGCCTCCGCCCGGTCGAGGCGCTGGCCGTCGCCGCGGCCGAGCGACCACGAGACGCCGCCGCTGGTGGTGGCGATCGCGGCCGCACCGGCCGAGGCGATCACGGCGGCGCTCCCGGCGTCCCAGGCGTTCGGCAGGACGAGCACGCCGTCCGCCACCAGTGCCCGCAGGCGCGCCGCCCGCTCGCGGAGGACGGCGACGGGGAGAGCGGCGGGCGAAGGGGCGGAGGCGGAGGAGGAGGCAGCGGCGGAGGTCATGCGGGTCACCGGCTTTCACACGGAGGGGATCGTGGTGCGACACCGGAATCCTGCCGCCGCCGTCGGCCGTGCTCCAGTGATTAAGCTGGGACCGAATCTTGGCCCCGGACGGGAGGACCGCGACGATGCGGACCGAGCTCGCGTTCTCGGCGGACGACCTGGCGCGGACCAGGTTCGCCGTCTCCCCGATGTGGGAGGTGGTGACCAGCCTCCGGGCGCTGGCCCACTCACCGGTCCCCGCGCTGCACCGGCGCTGGGCGGGGCAGGTCCGCCCCCGGCTGGCCGCCGCCGGGCCGGCGTACCGGCGGCTGGCCGCGATGGTCCCGCCCACGGGCCACCTGCCCGACTTCCTCACCCCCGTCCCGGCCACCGCCGCCCCGACGCTCGCCGACGAGCTGGCCGCGATCACCGCCACCACCCCCGCCCAGGTCCGGGCCGACCTGGACGTCCTGGCCGCCGAGCACGACGGGCGGCTCCCGGCCCCGCTCGAACCGCTCCACCGGGACCCGGCCGGCCGGCTGCCCCGGCTGACGGCCGACATCGAGGCGTACTGGCAGCTCGCGCTGGCGCCGTACTGGGCCCGGATCCGCGCGCTGCTGGACGCGGACGTGCTGCACCGCGCCCGCCAGGCCGTCGGGTACGGCACCGCCCGCGTCCTCGACGACCTCCACGAGACGGTCCGCTGGGACGGCGGGGCGCTCCGGCTGGAGCAGCGGCACTGCGCGGTCCAGCGGCTGGACGCCGAGGCCGGACTGCTGCTGGTGCCGTCGGTGTTCGCCTGGCCGCGGGTGCTGACCCGGTCGCTGCCGCCCGACCCGCCGCAGCTCGCCTACCCGGCCCGCGGCATCGCCACCCTGTGGGAGCCCCGGCCCGGCGCCGGCTCCGACACGCTCGCCGCCGTCCTCGGCCGCTCCCGGTCCCGGCTGCTCGCCGAACTCGACTCGCCGGCCTCCACCACCGAGCTGGCCCGGCGCACCGGCCTCTCCGCCGCCGGGGTCTCCCAGCACCTCACCGCCCTGCGCGCGGCCGGGCTGACCAGCGCACACCGGGCCGGTCACGCCGTGCTCTACGCTCGCACCGCCGTCGCCGACGCCCTGCTCGACCCCGCGGCGGCGACCGCGGCCTGACGCCGGGCGGCCCGGCCCCGGCACCGGCCGCAGGCGGCGCGGGGCGGGCCGGAAAGCGGCCCTCGACGGCGCGGCGAGGGCCCGTGGTGGCCGTGGCGAGGGCCCGTGACGGCCGTGGCGAGGACCCGGATACGGCTCGGGAAGCCCCTCCGGCAAGGCCGGCAACGGCCCGGCACGGGGCCGGGGGCGGCGGCTGACCTGGCTGTACGGGCGGTACGAATGGCCCCGCGCAGCACACCTCGGCGCACCCCCTCCTCATATGATCGGAGCGACATGCGCCATGCTTGGTGATGCAGAGCACTGTACGAACTTGTGCCGGAGGGCTTGACGGTCGGCCGGCCGAGAAGGAGGAAGCACGTGGACGACGTTCTGCGGCGCGCCGCACTCTTCGCGGCACTCGACGACGAACAGGCCGGCGAGCTGCGCGCTTCCATGACCGAGGTGACGCTCGCCCGTGGTGAGTCGCTGTTCCACGAGGGCGACCCGGGCGACCGGCTGTACGTCGTCGCCGAGGGCAAGGTCAAGCTGCACCGCGCCTCGCCGGACGGCCGCGAGAACATGCTCGCCGTCCTCGGGCCCAGCGAGATGATCGGCGAGCTGTCGCTCTTCGACCCGGGCCCGCGCACCGCCACCGCCAGCGCACTCACCGAGGTCAAGCTGCTCGGCCTCGGCCACGGCGACCTGCAGCCCTGGCTGCACGCGCGCCCCGAGGTCTCGATCGCGCTGCTGCGTGCCATCGCCCGCCGCCTGCGCCGGACCAACGACGTGATGTCCGACCTGGTCTTCTCCGACGTGCCCGGGCGCGTCGCGAAGGCCCTGCTGGACCTCTCCCGCCGCTTCGGCGTGCAGTCCGACGAGGGCATCCACGTCGCCCACGACCTCACCCAGGAGGAGCTGGCCCAGCTGGTCGGCGCCTCCCGCGAGACGGTCAACAAGGCGCTCGCCGACTTCGCCGGCCGCGGCTGGCTGAAGCTGGAGGCACGCGCGGTGGTCCTGATGGACGTCGAGCGGCTCTCCCGCCGTTCGCGGTAACCCGCACACGGCCGGTACCGACCGGCGAGGGCCCGTACGCTCCGGCGTACGGGCCCTCGTGCTGTGCGGCGTGGGGTGTGCGGTGTGCGGTGTGCTGCGCCGGTCGGCCGGCTCACCGGTTCCCCGGTTGCCGGTCGCCGGTTCAGTCGGGGATGAGCCCGTGCTCCCGCAGGTACTGGAGCTGGGCCCGGACCGACAGTTCGGCGGCCGGCCAGAGCGCACGGTCCACGTCGGCGTAGACCCGCGCCACCACCTCGGCCGCCGTCCGGCAGCCGGCCTCGACCGCCGTCTCCACCTGGGCCAGCCGGCCGGCCCGGTGCGCCAGGTAGTAGTCGACGGCGCCGAGCGCGTCCGCGAGGACCGGCCCGTGGCCGGGCAGCACGGTCCGCACCCCGTACTCGGCGGCCATGGTGTGCAGGTGCCGCAGCGAGTCGAGGTAGTCGCCCAGCCGGCCGTCCGGGTGGGCGACCATCGTGGTGCCCCGGCCGAGCACGGTGTCGCCGGTGAGGATCGCCCCGTCGGCGGGCAGGTGGAAGGTCAGCGAGTCCGAGGTGTGCCCGGGCGTGGCGACCACCCGCAGGTCGAGGCCGCCGACGTCCAGGCGCTGCCCGTTCGTGAGGCCCTCGGAGCCGAGCCGGTGCGCCGGGTCCAGCGCGCGGACCTCGGAGCCGGTCAGCTCCGCGAACCTGGCGGCCCCCTCGGAGTGGTCGGCGTGGCCGTGGGTGAGCAGGGTGAGCGCCACGCGCTTGCCCTGCTGTTCGGCGGTGTCGATCACCCGGCGCAGGTGGCCCTCGTGCAGCGGGCCCGGGTCGATCACCACCGCGAGGTCCGAGCCGGGCTCGGAGAGCAGCCAGGTGTTGGTGCCGTCCAGCGTCATCGGCGACGGGTTCGGCGCCAGCACGCACAGCGCCCGGGAGGTGGCCTCGCCGCCGATGGCGGCGGCGGGGTCACCCGGCAGGAGTCCGCTCACCGGCCGCCCTCTCCGTCGCGATGCAGCACACGCAGCGGGAGGACCCGGGTGATCGCGCGCTGGGCCAGCTCGCTGAAGGGCACGAGGCCGCTGTCACAGGCGGGGGTACGGGGGTACAGGCTGCGGGCGGGCATCTGGCGTGCCGTCCGGCGAGCCACGTCGTTGTGGGTCATCGGGCGTCGGTCCTTTCACATCGGATTCATCGGGTTGATCGGGTCGATCGGATTCGTGGGATTCGTGGGAGTCGTGGAGGTCGGTGGGACGGGTGCACCGGGCGGGCTCAGCGGACGCGGTCCTCGTCGGGGAAGGATCCGTCGATGGTCAGCTCGTCGTACCCCGACCAGCGGACCGTGAGCCGGTCGCCCCGCACCTCGGCCCGGCCGAGCACCGGCGACAGCGAACGGCCGCCAGCCACGGTCAGCGCCTCGGCGGCGCTGCGCACGGGCAGCAGCTCTCGCAGCACCGTGACGGTCGGCGGCAGCATGCCGTACCGGCCCTCCTCGTAGCCCCTGACCGCCTCGGCCGGGGTGAGCCACGCGACCCGGTCGGCCTCGCCGACCTCGCGGGCGGCCCGCTGGCCGGGCGGCAGGGCCGCGACGAAGAACCAGGTGTCGTACCGGCGCTCCTCGAAGGCGGGGGTGACCCACCGGGCCCAGCCGGCCAGCAGGTCGCTGCGCAGCAGCAGTCCGTGCTCGCGCAGGAAGTCGGCGAAGGAGAGCTCGTGGGCCTCCAGGGCGGCGCGCTCGGCGCTCCAGTCCCGGGGCTCGGCGACGCTGTGCGCGTCCGGTCCGGCCAGCAGGACGCCGGCCTCCTCGAAGGTCTCGCGGACGGCGGCGCACACCACCGCCTGCGCGGTCCGGGCGTCCACCCCGAGCCGCTCGGCCCACTCCTGCGGGCCGGGGCCGGCCCAGCCGAGTTCGGCCTCGGCGTCGCGCCGGTCCACCCCGCCGCCCGGGTAGGCGTACATGCCGGCCGCGAACGCCATCGAGGTGCGGCGGCGCAGCAGGTAGGCCTCGGGCCCCGGGGCCGTCGCCGTCGCGGGGTCGTGGGCCTTCGCCGGAGCCGGGTCGGCCGCCCGGTCCGTGTCCGCGTGCGCGTCCTCGGCCGCATCCGCGGCCGCATCCGCTTCCTCGGATGCGTCCCGGAGCAGCACCACGGTCGCGGACGGCTTGGGCACGGGCGGGGTCAGCTCGCCGGACTCGACCGCCCGGATCCGGGCAGGCCAGCCGGGCGGCATCGGGAGCGTCGTTGCTCGCTGGTCCATGCCCGGATGCTAAGCGCCCGGGGGCGGGGTTGGACAGGGGTGATCCGCTGTCCGACCCCGCTCCGGGGATGTCCTTCGGTCACACCGCGGGTCAGGCCCCGGCGCGGACCCGGACCTGGAGCTCCACCTCGACCGGGGCGTCCAGCGGCAGCACGGTCACGCCGACGGCGCTGCGGGCGTGCACGCCCGCGTCGCCGAACACCTTGCCGAGCAGCTCGCTCGTACCGTTGATCACGCCGGGCTGGCCGGTGAAGTCCGGGGCGGAGGCGACGAAGCCGACCACCTTGACGACCTGCTCGACCAGGTCGAGGTCACCGATCACCGACTTGACGGCGGCCAGGCCGTTGAGCGCGCAGACCTGCGCGAGCTCCTTGGCCTCCTCCGGGGTGATCTCGGCACCGACCTTGCCGGTGTTCAGCAGCTTGCCGCCCACCATCGGCAGCTGGCCGGAGGTGAAGACGAACTCGCCCGAGCGCAGTGCCGGGACGTAGGCGGCGACCGGGGCGGCCACCGGCGGCAGGGTCAGGCCCAGCTCGGCAAGCTTCTCCTCGACCTTGCTCATGCCTGCTTCTCCCGCTTGAAGTAGGCCACCAGCTGCTCCGGGTTCGGACCCGGTACGACCTGGACGAGCTCCCAGCCGTCCGCGCCGAAGTTGTCCAGGATCTGCTTCGTGGCGTGCACGAGCAGGGGTGCCGTCATGTATTCCCACTTGGTCATGGCCAGACTCTAGACGCTCCGCCTCGGCGACCGGCGCGGCCCGCGCTCGCGCGTGTGAGGTGGCCCACAATCCGGGCATGATTCAGGCCTGGCCCCCCGGGTAGTCCCGGCATCCGGTGCGGTCCCTGGTTACCCTCGCGGGAGGGCACCTGAGCGGTGCCGCCCTCGGAGACGGACGGAGACGGAGCGTGGCACGCACCCCCGGCCAGGCGGCCCGGCGCGATCCCGACTGGGAGGGCGTGCGGTTGCACGTGGTCAGCGGCAAGGGTGGCACCGGCAAGACGACCCTGGCCGCGGCACTGGCACTGGCGCTCGCGGCGGAGGGCCGCCGGACCCTGCTGATCGAGGTGGAGGGCCGGCAGGGCATCGCCGAGCTGTTCGGGATAGCGGCACTGCCGTACGAGGAACGCCGGATCGCCTCGGTCTCGCCGGCCCAGCTGGGGCTGCCCGGCGGCGGCCCGGGCGGCGAGGTCCACGCGCTCGCCATCGACACCGAACAGGCGCTGCTCGAGTACCTCGACATGTTCTACAAGCTCGGCCGGGCCGGCAAGGCGCTGCAGAAGGTGGGCTTCGTCGACTTCGCGACCACCATCGCGCCCGGCGTCCGGGACGTGCTGCTGACCGGCAAGGCCTGCGAGGCGGCCCGGCGCAAGGGCCCGGACGGGCGGCGCCGGTACGACGCGGTGGTGATGGACGCGCCGCCGACCGGACGGATCACCAGGTTCCTGAACGTGAACTCCGAGGTGGCCGGGCTGGCCCGGATAGGGCCGATCCACACCCAGGCGCAGGCCGTGATGCGGGTGCTGAAGTCGCCGGAGACGGCGGTGCACCTGGTCACCCTGCTGGAGGAGATGCCGGTGCAGGAGACGGTCGACGGCTTCGAGGAGCTGCGCGAGGCCGGCCTCCCGGTCGGCGGGGTCCTGGTGAACATGGTCCGGCCGCCGCTGCTGGACGCCGCGGCGGTGGCCGCGGTGGACGGCGACCACCGGGAGGAGGTCGCGCTCGCCCTCGGCGAGGCCGGGCTCGGCGGCCGCTCGCGCAAGCCGGAGACCGTCCGGGCGGCGATCGAACCGCTGCTCGACCCACTGCTGGAGCAGGCCCGGGAGCACGCCGAGCGGGTGGAGCTGGAACGCGCGCAGCGTGCCGACCTCCAGCAGCTGAAGCTCCCGACGTACGAACTGCCGCTGCTCGGCGAGGGTGTGGACCTCGGCGGGCTCTACCGGCTGGCGGGCGAACTGAAGCGTCAGGGGGCAGCGTGAGCGGGAACGGGCAGGGCAACAGGACCGGGCAGGGCGGCGGGAACGTGCGGAGCGGCGGCAGCCGGCTCGCCGTCGACGAGCTGATCGACAACCCGAAGACCAGGATCGTCGTCTGCTGCGGCTCGGGCGGCGTCGGCAAGACCACCACCGCGGCGGCGATCGGCCTGCGGGCGGCCGAGCGGGGCCGCAAGGTCGTCGTGCTGACCATCGACCCGGCCCGGCGGCTGGCGCAGTCGATGGGCCTGACCGAGCTGGACAACACCCCCCGGGTCGTCAAGGGCGTCACCGGCGACGGCGAGCTCCAGGCCATGATGCTCGACATGAAGCGGACCTTCGACGAGGTCGTGCTGGCCCACGCCGAGCCCGAGCGGGCCCGGACGATCATGGAGAACCCCTTCTACCAGTCACTGTCGGCCGGCTTCGCGGGCACGCAGGAGTACATGGCGATGGAGAAGCTCGGCCAGCTCCGCGCGGCCGAGGAGTGGGACCTCATCGTCGTCGACACCCCGCCGTCCCGCTCCGCGCTGGACTTCCTGGACGCGCCCAACCGGCTCGGGTCGTTCCTCGACGGCAAGGTGATCCGCATCCTGACCGCGCCGGCCAAGGTCGGCGGCCGGTCCGCCATGAAGTTCCTCAACGTCGGGATGGGCCTGCTCACCGGCACCCTCGGCAAGATCTTCGGCGCCCAGCTGCTGACCGACGTGCAGACCTTCGTCAGCGCGACGGACTCGATGTTCGGCGGCTTCCGGGAGCGCGCGGACCGCACGTACCAGCTGTTGCAGGCCCCGGGCACGGCGTTCCTGGTGGTGGCCGCGCCGGAACGGGACGCGCTGCGCGAGGCGGCGTACTTCGTGGACCGGCTGGCCGCCGACCGGATGCCGCTGGCCGGGCTGGTGCTCAACCGGGTGCACGGGACGGGCGCCCCGCAGCTCACCGCGGAGCGGTCGCTGGCGGCGGCCGAGGCCCTGGAGGAGAACGGCTCGGAGCACGCGTCGCCGGAGGCGGAGCTGCTCGCGGCCGGACTGCTGAGGCTGCACGCCGAGCGGGTGCAGGTGGTGTCGCGGGAGCGCCGTACGCGGGACCGCTTCGTCTCGGTCTACCCGGACGTGCCGATCGTCGAGGTCGGTGCGCTTCCCGGTGACGTCCACGACCTGGAGGGCCTGCGCGCCATCGGTGAACGGCTCAGCGGGCCCACCAGCTGAAGGGGCCACCGCCTGGTGACGGTCCGTCGGCCGACTGAACAGGTCGGCCGGGCAGGTCAACCGGCCGGCCAGGTCGGCCGCGGACCCGGGCGGAGCCACGGGCCCGGGCTGTACCACCGACCGGATGAGCCGAGGCCCGGGCGAACCACGGGCCCGGACGTGACCACCGACCGAACGAAAACCACCGGCCGAGCGAAGACCGTCGACCGAACGAAGACCGCCGGCCCTACGGGGACCACCGGCTGAACACGGACCACCGACCGCACGGACCGGGGCTCCGACCCGGGGGCTCAGCCCGCCTGGGCGTAGTCCGTCAGTATCACGCCGGTGGCCAGCGAGGTCTCGTACTCGGTGCGGGCCGTCTCCAGCAGCCGCCGCCACGAGATCACCGTCGGCCGGCGGCGCAGCAGCGCCCGTCGTTCCCGTTCGGTCATCCCACCCCAGACCCCGAACTCCACCCGGTTGTCCAGCGCGTCCGCCAGGCACTCCGTGCGAACGGGGCACCCGCTGCACACCGCCTTGGCGCGATTCTGCGCCGCCCCCTGGACGAACAGTTCGTCCGGATCACTCGTGCGGCAGGCGGCCTGCGCACTCCAGTCGTCTACCCAGCCCATGCCGGCGCCGTCCTCTCCCGAATCGAGGCTCCCCCACGGCGGCAACGGCATATTCACCGTTGCCAGTTGAGGACGTTACGGAAGAACGACAGGTTGCAACAGCCCCTTCGGGCTCAATCTCGAATGACCCGATTGGACTATGGGTATCGATCAGCTCACTCGTTGGAGTGATCGCAGGTCGCAAGCCTTGCCAGGACCACGGGCGCCACTCTCGCCACGCGGGTCGTCACTGAGCGCTACGGGACACAGGTGCACAGCCAGCGACAGCTGCCTCAAGACCACCTCAGGAACGGGCAATTCGGGCAATTCTCATCACTCACAAGAGTGATCGATGCTGACAGAGCGAAGCTGTCGCAAGCTTGTGACAAGCCTAGGCGAACACCTGCCCCGGTGTGCGGGAATCGGCAACGTAGGGTTCTCCCCATGGCACCGAAGCGCCCCCAGGCACCCCAGCCCCCAGGCAACCCCGGAGCTCCGCGCGGCAAGCGCCGCGGGTCACCGCTGGAGTACGCGGGACACGGAGTGAAGTTCCTGGGGGTCAGCGTGCTCTCCGGAGTCCTGCTGGCCGGCATGGCCCTGCCCGCCGTCGGCGCGCTCGGCCTCACCGCCAAGAACACGGCGGAGGGCTTCTCCAACATCCCCGACGACTTCAAGACCCCCCCGCTCTCGCAGGCGACCCAGATCTACGACGCCAAGGGCGGGCTGATCGCCAAGGTCTACGAGCGCGACCGCACCGTCATCGCCGCGGACCAGATGTCGCCGTACATGCGGCAGGCCCAGGTCGACATCGAGGACGCCCGCTTCTACGAGCACGGCGCCGTCGACCTCAAGGGCGTGCTCCGCGCGATCAGCAAGAACGCCGAGAGCGGCACCGCCTCCCAGGGCGCCTCGACGCTGACCCAGCAGTACGTGAAGAACGTCAACGTCGAGAAGGCCGGCGACGACCAGGCGGCCGTCCTGGAGGCCCAGCGCAAGACCCTGGGTCGCAAGATCCAGGAGCTGAAGGTCGCGATCAAGCTGGAAGAGGACCTGACGAAGGACCAGATCCTCACCAACTACCTCAACATCACGTTCTACGGCCACCAGGCCTACGGCGTGGAGGCCGCCTCCCAGCGGTACTTCAGCAAGAACAACAAGGACCTGACCATCGCCGAGGCCGCCACCCTGGCCGGCGTGGTGCAGAACCCCTCGCAGTACGACCCGGTGCGCTTCCCCGAGAACACGGTCAAGCGGCGCAACGTCGTGATCGACAAGATGCTCGAGAACAAGCACATCACCGCGGACCAGGCCAAGGAGGCCAAGGCCGCCCCGCTGGGCCTGAAGTTCAAGGACCCGCAGAACGGCTGCATCACCGCCCAGGCGGGCATGGGCTTCTTCTGCGACTACGTCCGGCACGTGGTCAAGCAGGACCCGGTCTTCGGCAAGAACGCCGCCGACCGGAAGAAGTTCTGGGACCAGGGCGGTCTGAACATCTACACCACCCTCGACCCGGACAAGCAGGCCGCCGCCCAGAACGCGGTGACCTCCAAGGTCAAGGTCACCGACCCGGTCTCGGCCGCCGCCACCATGATGGAGCCCGGCACCGGCAAGATCCTGGGAATGGCCCAGACCCGCCCGTACGGCCTGGACCCGAACAAGAACCAGACCGTCGTCAACCTCAACGTCGACGCGGCGATGGGCGGCGGCAACGGCTTCCAGACCGGTTCGACGTTCAAGCCGGTCCTGGCCGCGGCCGCACTGGAGTCGGGGATGTCCCCGACCCAGGAGTTCCCGTCCGAGAACAAGATCGAGTACCCCTCGATGTCCACCTGCTCGGGCACCTGGAAGAACACCGCCAAGGGCAAGGAGCGCAGCGTCGGCAACGAGTCGCCCAGCGAGGTCGGCCCGTACGAGCTGAAGCAGGCCATGGCCCTGTCGGTCAACACCTACTTCGTGCAGATGGAGCAGAAGGTCGGCCTCTGCGCGATGAAGCAGATGGCCAACAAGCTCGGCATCAGCCAGACCGCCAAGGGCGACCCGTTCGTCGAGGTCCCGTCGATGGTCCTCGGCACCCTGGAGCTCTCCCCGCTGACCATGGCGAACGTCTACGCGACCTTCGCCGCGCGCGGCAAGTACTGCACCCCCATCGCGATCAACAAGATCACCACGGTGGACGGCAAGGACGTCAAGGTCCCGCAGACGACCTGCAGCCAGGCCTACTCGCAGGAGACCGCGGACGCCCTCAACGCCGTCCTGCTCAACGTGACCGAGAAGGGCACCGGCGCCTCCCTCGCCCTCGAAGGCGGCCGCCAGATCGCCGGCAAGACCGGTACCACCGACGAGAAGAAGGCCGCCTGGTTCAGCGGCTACACCCCGCAGCTCGCCACCGCCGTCTGGCTCGGCGGCCCGGCCGGCGGCGTGAAGATGAAGAACATCAAGATCGGCGACACCTACTACGGCTCCGACGGCGTCTTCGGCGCCACCGGGCCCGGCCCGATCTGGCAGATGGCGATGAACCAGGCCATGCGCGGCGCTCCCATGGAGACCCTGCCGACCATCAACATCCCGGACCCGGCGCCCAAGATCGACCCGAACGCCACCCCGCCGGCCACCCCGCCCGCCACCGGCAACCCCAACCCGGGCGGCAACCCGCCGCCGGTCCCGCCGGCCCCCAACACCGACGGCGGCGGCACCAACGCCGGCGGCCTGATCGGCGGCGGGATCACCCTTCCGCCGGGCATCATCGGCGGCGGCGGAAACGGTGGCGGGAACGGCAACGGGAACGGCGGCGGGCACCGCTGACCGAACGGCCGGCGGACACCGCCGACCGAACGGCCCGCACGACGCGAAGGGGTGCCCCCGAGCCAGTGGCTCGGGGGCACCCCTTTTCCTACGGCCCCGTCCTGCCGCCGGGACGGATGCCGGCCGTCCCGGCGTCCGGGCCCGCCCTCGGAGACTTCGGAGTCCGCGGAGTTCTTGAAGTCCTCGGAGTCCTTGGAGCCCTCGGAGTCCGCGGTGTGCGGCCCCGGTGTGCGGTCTCCCGGGCTCTCAGCCGGTGAGCGCGGCCTTCACCACGGCGGCGACCCGCCCGCCCTCGGCCAGCCCGTCGACCTTCGGCTTCACCAGCTTCATCACGGCGCCCATGCCCTGCGGCCCGGTCGCCCCGCTCTCGGCGACGGCGGCGGCGACGATCGCCGCCAGTTCCTCGTCGGAGAGCTGCTTGGGCAGGTAGCCGGCCAGCACCTCCCCCTCGACCCGCTCCCGAGCGGCCTGCTCGGTCCGGCCCGCGGTGTCGAACGCCTCGGCGGCCTCCCGGCGCTTCTTCGCCTCCCGGCCGATCACCTTCAGCACCTCGGCGTCGGAGAGCTCCCGCTTCTCCTTGCCCGCCACCTCCTCGCTGGTGACCGCGGAGAGCGTGAGCCGGATGGTGGACGAGCGCAGCTCGTCCCGGTCCCTGATGGCAGCCGTGAGGTCCTCCTGCAGCTGCGCCTTGAGCGTCGTCATGGCCCCGAGTCTTTCACCTGCTGCGTTCCGCTGCCCGGCATTAAGCGGCGGACCGTCGGGCCGTCGGACGGACGGGGTCCTTCGCGCCCGCCGGGATCCCTCCCGCCGGGTGGACCGCTGCACCCGCCGCTTCCCCTACCGCCTCCCACGGCTTCCCCCACACCGAGTAACTCCTTATAGTGGTTACATGGTCGACGAGCGAGCCCCCGGGCTGGTCCTGCACCCCTCCGAAGGGGCCCCGTACCGCTTCGACCCCGGCGCGCTCTGCCTGGAACTGCTCGCCACCGGCGGACCGGGCCCGTACGCCCGCTACGAGGCACTGCACCGCCCGGCGGACCTCGCCGGGTGGCTCGGGCAGTCCCGACTGGGGCTGCCGGCCGACGCCGTCCGGGTCAGCGAGGAGCAGCTGGCCGGGATCCGCGGCCTGCGGGACGCCCTCTGGCGCCTCACCGCCGCCCGCGCACACGGCGGCGCGCCCGGGCTGCTCGACGCGGCTCACACGGCCGGTCCCGCCGGTCCCGCCGACGACCACGCCGTGCTCAACCGGGCCGCCGCCCTGCTCCCGCTCGTCCCGCAGATCGCCCCGGACGGCACCGCCGCCCCGCCACTGCCCGGCGACGGCGACCAGCTCGCCTCGACCATCGCGCGCGACGCGATCGCCCTGCTCACGGGCCCGTACGCGGAACGGATCCGCGAGTGCGGCGGCCACAACTGCTACCTGGTCTTCGTCGACACCTCGCGGCCCGGACGGCGGCGCTGGTGCTCGATGGAACGGTGCGGCAACCGGCACAAGGTCCGGGCCCTGCGGGCCCGCCGCGAACAGACCGAGGAGTGACCCCGTGAACACCGAGCCCCCGACCCCCGCCGACCGACCCGGCCGACCCGGCCCGCCCGACTCGCCGGGCCCCGCCGACCCGCCCGGCCGCCCCGTCGGGCTCACCCGGGACGCCGGCTGGGAGATCGGCGTCTCCCGCACCCTGCCCCACCCGCCCGAAGCCGTCTGGGCCCTGCTCGCCTCGCCCGAGGGCACCGCGCTCTGGCTCGGCCCCGGCGCCCGCCTCGCCGACCGTGCGGGCGGCGTCGTCACCGCCGCCGACGGCTCCCGCGGCGAACTGCGCAGCCTCCACCCCGGCTCGCGGATCCGCCTCACCTGGCAGCCCGCCGGACGGGCCGGGACGACCACCGTGCAGCTCACCGTCACCCCGAGCCGCGGCGGCACCGTCCTGCGCTTCCACCAGGAGCGGCTCGACGACGCCGAGGAACGCGCCCGGCAGCGCGAGCACTGGCGGTCCGTGCTGGACGCGGTGTCCGCCGGGCTCGCACCGGCCGACCGCTGAGACACCCGGCCAGCCGCACCCGCGTGTCCCCCTGCGCCCACCGGCCGTTCACCCGCTGATCCGCCGTCTGAGAGCATGGACCGATGCGACCGCTGTACTCCGTCCCCCTCGGAATCGCCGCCACCGGCGCCGCCTGCCTCGCCTACTCCGTTGGGTACGAGGTCCGTTCCTTCCGCCTCCGCCGGGTCGAGATTCCGGTCCTCCCCCGAGGCGCCCGCCCCATCCGGGTACTGCAGGTCTCCGACATCCACATGGTGAGCGGACAGGGCAAGAAGCAGCGCTGGCTCCAGAGCCTCGCCGGGCTCCGCCCCGACCTGGTGGTGAACACCGGCGACAACCTCTCCGACCCGCTCGGCGTCCCCGCGACGCTCGACGCGCTCGGGCCGCTCATGGACTTCCCCGGCGTCTACGTCTTCGGGTCGAACGACTACTACGGCCCCGCCCGGAAGAACCCGGCCCGGTACCTCCAGGCCATGCGCAGCGGCGTCCACGGCATGAACAACCCCGACGGCAGCGCCGGACGCGGAATCTCCGGCGCCGTCCACAACCCCTGGGAGAAGCTGCGCGACGGCTTCGACGCGGCCGGCTGGCTCGACCTCACCAACGCCCGGGGCCGGCTCACCGTCGGCGGGCTCGACCTGGAGTTCACCGGCCTGGACGACCCGCACATCCGCCGCGACCGCTACAGCGCGGTCACCGGCGGCCCCTCCCCCGACGCCGACCTCTCGCTCGCCGTCGTGCACGCCCCCTACCTGCGCGTCCTCGACGCCTTCGCCGCCGACCGCTACCCGCTGATCCTGGCCGGCCACACCCACGGCGGCCAGCTCTGCATCCCCTTCTACGGCGCCCTGGTCACCAACTGCGACCTCGACGCCAAGCGGGTCAAGGGCCTCTCCACCCACCAGGCCGGCGGCAGCCGCTCCTACCTCCACGTCTCGGCGGGCTGCGGCACCAACCGCTACACCCCCGTCCGCTTCGCCTGCCCGCCCGAGGCCACTCTCCTCACCCTCACCCCCGCCCCCCGCTGACCCGCCCCGGACGCTCGCCGAGAACCGGATTTCGTCTCTCGGCGAGCGTCCGGTAGAGTTCTACTCGTCGCGAAGGAGACGGAGCGACAAACCGCAAGACCGGGGTGTGGCGCAGCTTGGTAGCGCGCTTCGTTCGGGACGAAGAGGCCGTGGGTTCAAATCCCGCCACCCCGACCCAATGCAGAGGCCCTGCCGGAGAGATCCGGCAGGGCCTCTGTCGTGCGTGCCCGAGCGGCAACTGCCGTAGCTGTCGGCGGGCTTCGCCCGTGGGAGGTCCAGCCGCCCTGTGGATTGCCCGGCCTGACCATGGGTCGGCGTGCTCCCGGTCGGACGAAGGTGTCCGGGTGACTGACGGCGCGTCGGCGGCTTCCGGGGGAGCCACGGCCGTGGTCTGCGGAGGTGCGCTGCGTGAGGGCCTGCGGGCGGGTCGTGGCCGGGCGGCGGACGTGGTCCTGGCGACCATGCCGGGTTCGGGCCGGACCGAGAGTAGCCTGGACATCACCGAAGGCACTTCGCATGCCGGCACCGGACACTGGCGTCGTCTCCGGCGAACGGCAACACCGGACCCGCTCTCGCGGGTCGGGCCCGGGGACAGGCCCTTGATCATGACCACGACCTTCGACCGTGCGACGACGCCCGCCACCCCGGAATCCACCGCGCGCCTCTCCCTCGCGCCCGTCGGCGCGCGGGCGGGACGCCTGGACGGAGCCTGGTGGCCCCGCTCGCGTGATCTTCTCCTCGAACTCCCCTCCCTGGCCACCGAGATCGACGAGCGGTGGGGCCGGATCACCCGGATCACCGTGAACCCCGCGCAGTGGCCCGTCATCCCCTCGCGCATCCCGGTCACCGGACACACCGTCCACGCGGGCTGGTTCACCACCGAACAGGACGAGCACACGATCGCGGTGTTCTCCTACGCCCCGCGCCGACTGAACCTGCTGATCGTCCCCCCGGAGACGAACGCCGTCGACGCCGCCCGGCTGATGTCCGAGGCCACCGACCCGGCCGACACCCGGACCGCGACCGACCTGCTCGCCGCGGACAAGGGTCGCGGTGGCGAGGCATCCGCCTTCCTGCCCTCGGCCGTCGCGCCCGCCGAGGGTACCGACGAGGCCGGCAGGCGTGCGGACCTCGCCCGGGGCCGGGCCGCCTCCTGGCCGGCTCCGGCCTGACCACGCCCCGGCCGGCACCGGCCGGGGGCCGGATCTCCGCAGCCGGGTGCGTCACTCGCGTGACCACTCGGTCTCCGCCTGGGGCTCGCCGGTCGGCTCGGGCCCGTCCCAGAGGCGGATCCGGACCGCCCGGGGGCCGGGAGCGGGCTGGGAGAGCGTGCGGACGAACACGTCCCGCAGGTGGTTGGCCGCCCGCCGGGGCGGCCCGTCGTACTCCAGGGGGTCAGGGGTGGAGCCGCCGTCGTGACGGGACCAGCGGCCGTCGTCGTCCTGGGTCTCCAGGACCCATCGGTAGTGCGGCATCCCGGCCTCCTGTGGCGACGCTCCGACCCCAGGACAGACCGTAAGGGCCCGAGCGGCCTACGGCGACCGGGGGCGTCGCGGCAGCGGTGGGTCCAAGGCCCCACGCCCGCGAGGTCGGGGCGGTACGAGGGGCCCGGCCGCGCTGGCGCGGGGCGACGGTCGTCGCCGGTGGAGGCCGCCGGGGTGGCGCACTCGTCGGCGGCCGTCCGACGCCCCGCGGCGCCGTGGGCCCGGGGACGGGCGAGGGCGGGCGAGGGGCGGGGCCGGGGGCCGGGGGCCGGGGGCCGGGGGCCGCTTCTAGAAGGGGCCCAGGAGTGGGGCGGCGGCGGACAGTACCTGCCAGCCTGCCAGGGTCGGGGAGCCGGTGAGGGCGCGTCGGCAGAAGCGTTCGGCTCCCGCTTCGGCGGCCTCCAGGCTGTCGGTGAGGAGGTAGACGCCGACCACCGGGTGCGCCGCCCGGCGCGGGTGGACGGCGATGTGCTCGACGCGGTCGCCGGGACTCACGGCGGCCCACAGCGAGGCGAGGGTGTCGGCCGGGAGTTCGCCGCCGCCGGGCCGGTGCAGGGCGATGTGGACCAGATGCATGCTCCTAGCGTGCCGAACCGACCAAATCGCGTATAGGGAGCCAACCTGGACTCTTCGGGCCGTGGCCGGAACCGTCCAGGGGTGCAGCCTGTTCAGCGGTGAAGACCACGTGCGACGATTACGAAGCATCGGTGTTCGGGTTCGTCATCGGGGGAGGCGAAGGGTGCTCACGACGCTCGGCCTGGACGCTACGTCGGAGGCGGTCTACCGGGCCATGCTGTCCGACCCCCGTGCAGGGGTCGCCGCCCTGGCCGAACGTCTGGCGCTGCCCGAGAGTGCGGTCCGGTCCGCCCTGGACACCCTGAGCGAGCTCGCGCTGCTGCAGCCGTCGGCCGAGCACACCGGACAGCTCCGCGCGGTCTCGCCCGACATCGGGATGGAACTCCTGATCGCCCACCAGCAGGCGCAGTTGGCGGCCCAGCAGCTGCGGATCGAGGCGTCCCGGGCCGTCGCCGCGCAGCTGATCGCCGAATACGCCGACCTGCGGCCCCGGGCCGCCCAGCCGGGGGTCGAGCAACTGGTCGGCCTCGACCGGATCCGCGACCGGCTGGCGGTGCTCACCCGGGACGTGCGGGAGGAGGTCATGACCTTCGCCCCGGACGGCGGCCAGCGGCCGGAACACATCGCGGCGGCCAGGCCGCTCGACCAGGACCTGCTGGACCGCGGCATCCGGATGCGGACGGTGTACCTGGACAGCGTCCGCAACAGTCCGCACACCGTGGAGTACGTCAACTGGCTCGCGGAGCAGGGCGGCCAGGTCCGAACCGTTCCCGCGCTGCCCACCCGGATGATCCTGGTGGACCGCAGCACCGCGGTCATCCCGGTCAGCGGTGACGACACCGCGGCCGGCGCCGTCGTGCTGACCGGACAGGGCACGCTCCTGGCGCTGTGCGCGCTGTTCGAGAACATCTGGGCCGGCGCGCAGCCCATCGGCACGGACGCCGGCCGGGACTCCCACGGACTCAGCCCGCAGGAGGCCACGGCGATCGGGCTCCTCGCGGAGGGCCACACCGACGACGCGATCGGCAAGCGGCTCGGGGTGTCCCCGCGCACCGCCCGCCGGCTGGCGACGGACCTGATGGAACGCCTCGGCGCCCGGAGCCGGTTCGAGGCCGGAGTGCGTGCGGTCCAGATGGGGTGGCTGCCGAGCCGACGGCCCTGAGCGCGCGCCCCGCGGACGCCGCAGGCCGGGGAGCGACCCGGCCCGCCGGCCCCGTCAGGCCGGGTGCGCCGCCGCGTACAGGACCTCGCGGATACCGGGGACCGCCTCCCGGTCCGCCCGCCAGACCAGCCGCAGGTGCAGCGGGCGCAGTGGCGACGCCAGCCGCAGCCTGACCAGCGACCCGGCGGCCAGCTGCTCCCGCACGGCGAACTCGGGCAGCAGCGCCATGCCCAGGCCGCGCTCCGCGCACGCGCGGGTCACCGCCACCCCGCCGGTCTGCACCCGGTCGACGCCCGGACCGAAGAGCTGGTCCCCGGCGAGCCGGAACGAGCAGGCCGGGGCGTTCACCAGCAGGCGACGGCCGTTCAGGTCGGCTCGGTGCAGGGCGGACGCACCGCCCAGCGGGTGGCCGGGCGCGGCGACCAGGGCGAGGGGGACGTCCTCCAGGTCGAGGTGGTCCAGCCGGACCGGCGGCAGGTCGAAGCCGAGTTCGCCGAGCGGGCCGGCGGTGTCCAGGATCATCGCCGCCTCCAGCCCGCCGGCGGCGACCGCGCCCAGGAGGCCGTCCCGGGCCGCGTCGGTGTGCAGCGAGACGTCCAGGTCGGGGCGGCGTTCGGCGAGCCGGGCCAGCACCCGGGGAGCGTGGGTGGCGGCGACGGTCTCCAGGGCTCCGAGCCGCAGCTCCGGGCGGGCGGCGGCCACCTCGCGGCGGGCCTGTTCGGCCTGGTCCAGCAGCCGGCGGGCCCAGGGCAGCAGGCGGTGGCCGGCCGGGGTGGGCGTCATGCCGCGCGGCGTGCGCTCGAACAGGGCGGTGCCCAGGGAGCGTTCCAGGGTGCGGAGCTGCTCGGAGACGGAGGACGGTGCGAGGCCGAGGGCCACCGCGGCGTCGGTGACGGTGTGGTGGACCACGACCGCTTCGAAGGTGCGCAGTTGCCTGAGTTCCACCCGGTCCCCCTCGACTCCCGGTCGCCGCCCGGCGGGGTGCGGCGGCGCCCGGCGGGGTGCGGCGGCGCCCGGCGGGGTGCGGCGGCGTACAGCGGTCCAGCGTACGGCGGGAGCGTTCGGGCTTCCCGAACGGGGTCTGCGGTCGCGGCGGTGGAGCGGTGGGGCGGCGGGGGCGGATGGTTGACGACACCTCACCCCCGATACCGCCGGAGCCGCTCCGTGTCCGTGCCCGTGCCCGCCACTCCGCCCGTGCCTGTACCTGTACCTGCGTCTGGAGCCGCGCCTGCACCCGCCGCCGGAGGGCCGTCCGCCGTGGGCCGGCCGCGGGGGCGGGGACGGGCACTGTCCGGACTCGCCCTCGGCTACTTCGCGGTGCTGCTCGACACCACCGTGCTGGCGGTGGCCGAGCCCGATCTCGCCGATTCGCTGGGGAGTTCGACGGCCGGGCTGCAGTGGGTGGTCACCGGGTACAGCGTGGCGTTCGGCGCGCTGCTGCTGTCGGGCGGCGCGCTCGCCGACCGGTACGGCGCCCACCGCGCGTTCCGGTACGGCATCGCGGCGTTCGGCGCCGGTTCGGCGCTGAGTGCGCTGGCACCGGGCCTGACGGCGCTGGTGGTGCTGCGCGCGGTCCTGGGGATCGCGGCCGCGGCCGCGGTACCGGCCGGCATGGCGATGATCACCCGGCTCTACCCCGACGTCGCCGAACGGGCCCGGGCGATCGCGGTCTGGGCGGCGGTCAGCGGCTGCGCGATGGCCTTCGGGCCGGTCGTCGGCGGGCTCCTGGTCGGCCTGGGCGGCTGGCGGGCGGTGTTCTGGGCGAACGTGCCGCTGACCGTGCTGGTGCTGGCGCTCACCGCCGGGCGGGTGGTGCACTGCCCTCGCGGCGAGCGGCGGATCGACTGGTGGGCGCAGCTGGCGGCCTGTGCGGTGCTGGCGCTCGCCACCGACGTCCTGATCGAGGCCGGTTCGGGCGCCTGGGCGCGGGCCGGCTGGTCGGCCGGGGCCGCGCTGGTGGCCGGGGCGGCCTTCGTCCGGCGTGAACGGCGCAGCCCGGCACCGGTGTTGCAGTCGGCGCTGCTGCGGGCGCCCGGAATGCGGTCGGTGCTGGCGGCGGGGGCGGCGGTGAACTTCGCCATGCTGGGGCTGCTCTTCGTGCTGCCCCTGCTGCTGCGGGACGACCTGCACCTGTCGCCGGCGGCCGCCGGGGCCGCGTTCCTGCCGATGACCCTGCCGCCGGGCTTCAACCCGCTGCTGACCGGGCGGATCGTCGCCCGGGTCGGGCCGTGGCGGCCGACCGTGGGCGGGCTGGTGCTGCTGACGGCGGGCTGCCTGGTCACCGGGGCCGCGGTGGCGGCCGGGACGCCGTACCCGCTGCTGGCGGTGGGGCTGCTCTGTGCCGGGTTCGGGGTGTCGTTCGCGCTGCCGGCGCTGGTGACGGCCGTGGTGTCCGCGGCGCCGGAGGGCGGTGCGGGTGCCGCGGGCGGGCTGTTGAACGCCGTCCGGCAGGTGGGTGCGACGCTCGGGGTGGCCGTGATGGGGGCCTTCGTCGGGGTGGAGGGGGACGTCGGGGGTGCGGCGGCGGGGGCGGCACTGCTGCTGCCGGCGGCGGGCTGCGCGCTGGCCGGGCTGCTGCTCGTCCGCCGGGCTCGGTAGCGGCGGCGGGGACGGCGGGGCGGCGCCCTCGGGGGACCGCTGCCTTCGAGGGCCCGCCGGCGCGGAACCGGCGGGCCCTCGAAGGCGTGGGGGTGCGGTGCGGTGGAGCGGGGGGCGCCGGAGGGGTGCGGCGGGTTCCGTCCCGGTGGGGGCCGGGCGGGGCGGGACGTCAGTCGGTCGGCAGCGGGGCGACCGTGACGATGATCGAGCACGACGGCGCGCCGTTCCCCTGCTGCAGGATCACGCCGGCGCGGTCGCGGCGGGCCGGGTCGCGCGGCAGCTGGGTCACCTCCACCGTGCAGGGCTCGTCCAGCTCGACGTAGCGGGTGAAGTCGCACTCCATCGCGACGGCCGCCACCGGTGCCGGGTGGCTGAGCGCCTGCGCGGCCTGGCGGGCGGCGTCGAGCAGCAGGGAGCCGGGCGCGTGGTCGACCGGGTGGTCGAAGTGGACCGGGTGGTTGGTGTCGACCCGCAGCTGCCAGCGCCGGGCCCGGTCGGTCGCGGAGAGCGCGACCTCGCGCGGGAGGGCGCGGCCGGCCCGGGCGACCGGGATGGGCGGGGCCAGCGGCACGGCGCGCGCCATCATCTCCCGGGCGTCGCCCCGGCCGGCCCGCAGGCGCTGGTAGATCGCCGGGGTCTGGACGGTGAAGCGGGTCTGCGCGGTGGCGATCGGCTCGCCGTCCCGGGTGACCACGTAGGCCAGCGTGAGGGCGACCACCCGGTTGCCGCGGCGGACGAGGTCCTGGCAGACGGCGTCGACCTGGACCTCGTCGTAGCCGTGGCCCCGGCCGACGGCGCGCTCGCTGCCGCGCTGCGCCGGTACCGCGTCGCGGGCGCCGGCGCGCAGGCCCCCGGGGATCAGCGCGTAGCTGAAGTGGTCCCAGATCAGGTGGTGTCCCATCGGGACCTCGAAGGCGACGTGCGAGAGCAGCGGGAAGGTCTGCCGGACCGTCTCCACCAGCAGCATCGGGTCGTGGTACCCGTTGCGGGCGCCGTAGGTGCGGTGGTCGCGCGGCCACCGGGCGGAGATCCGGTAGGAGTCCTCGGCGATCCGCTCCCAGCCGGTCAGCAGCACTTCGTCGGCCGCGTGCTTGTGGACGTGCTCCTTGGGGACCGCGGTCGGGCCGGCCCCGGGTGCGGCGGGCTCCGCGGCGGACGCGGAGGCGGTCGCCACCGCGGTGGCGGTCGCGGCGACGGTGGCGGCGACGGTGCTGGTCATGGTGGTGCTGTGGTCTGTGCGAAACATGGATGCACTCCCCCAGAGTGGCCACAGGCAGGTGAAAGTCGGTGCTCCGGTGTGTACGCCGGGCTCCATGGCGAATAACATAGAGGTCGTTCTTTTTGTTTGTCGAGGCGTTTGGAGCTACTCGTGGCAAGAGCCAAGCAGGACCGAGCCGTTCGCACCCGGGACACGATCCTGCGCGCCGCCGCCCAGATCTTCGACGAGTACGGCTTCAGCGGGTCCAGCGTCAGCAAGATCATCAACCAGGCCGGCACCACCCAGGGCGCGATGTACTTCCACTTCAAGTCCAAGGAGGACCTCGCCAAGGCGGTCATCGACGAGCAGGCCTCCGACCTCGACCTGCCCGGCCAGCCGACCGGCCTGCGCCAGCTCATCGGGCTCAACCTCTACCTCGCCGACGAGCTGCAGGACAACGTGCTGCTGCGCGCCGGCGTGACGCTCGCCGTCGAGCAGGGACAGCTCGGACTGCGCGACTTCAGCCCGTACGAGATGTGGGCCGAGCAGTTCCGCGCCGAGCTGGAGGCCGCCCGGCTGAGCGGCGAACTGCTCGACGACGTCGACATCGAGGAGCTCGCCCAGGTGCTGGTCGCGGCGTACACCGGGTCGCAGATCATGTCGCACCTGCGCACCGGCCGCGCCGACCTGCCGCAGCGGATCATCCAGCTCTGG
Source organism: Kitasatospora sp. NPDC042419 (assembly GCF_056437345.1). Lineage (NCBI taxonomy): Bacteria > Bacillati > Actinomycetota > Actinomycetes > Kitasatosporales > Streptomycetaceae > Kitasatospora > Kitasatospora sp. NPDC042419. The sequence continues at coordinate 21,537 of NZ_JBWKAW010000002.1, read as the reverse complement.
TGGTACCTGCTGCCGGGCATGGCGCCCGCGCCGGTGGTCGCGGACCTGCGGGCGTACCTCACGGAGCACGGGCAGCGGGCATGAGCCGGGCGGCGGGGAGCGGCCCGGCGGCGAGCGGGACGGCGGCGAGCGGGACGGCGGTGAGCGGGACGGCCGGAGACGGGACGGCCGGAAGCGGCGCGGCGGCGGACGGCTCCGCCGGACCGACCGTCCTGCTGACCGGGGCCGGCGGGTTCATCGGCTCCGCCGTACTGGCGGCACTGCGCGCGACGCCGGGACTCGGCGAGGTAAGGGCCCTCACCCGGTCCGCCGCGCCGGCCGGGACGGTCCGGGTGGCGGGGGACCTCGCCGACCCCCCGACGCTGCGCGGCGCGGCCGACGGCGCCGACGTCCTGGTCCACCTCGCCTCACTGGTCGCCGGCCCGGACGAGGCCTGCGCCGCCGTCAACGTGCACGGCACCCGGGAGCTGCTCGCGGAGGCCGGACGGGCCGGCGTCGGGCGGATCGTCCACCTCTCGACCTCGGCGGTGTACGGCGCCGGGCCGCACCGGGACCTCGACGTGGACGGGGTGGCGCCGGCCCCCGTCTCGGCCGCCAGCCGGACCAGGCTGACCGGCGAGCGGGCCGCGCTGGACGCCGGGGCGGTGGTGCTGCGAGCGCCGCTGGTGCTGGGCGCCGGGGACCGCTGGGTGGTGCCCTGCCTGGCCGAGCTGCTGCGGCGGGTCCCGGCCCGCTGGGACGGCGGCGGGGCGCTGCTCTCGCTGGTCGCGGTGACCGACCTGGCCCGGCTGGTCGCCGCGCTGGCGCTCGCCCCGGAGCCGCTCCCCGTCCCGGCACCCGGGGTGTACCACGCCGGGCACCCCCGACCGGTCGCCATCGGCGGCCTGCTGGCGGCACTCGCCCACCACGGGGTGCTCCCCCCGGCGCCCTCCGCCGACTGGCCGTGGGACCGCTGCACCGCCGAACTCCGCCGGACGCCCGGGATGTACGGCGAGCGGCAGTTCGACCTGATGGCCCGCCACCACTGGTACCGCAGCGAGGAGATCTGGCGGCTGACCGCCACCGACCCGGGGCCGGGACCGCTGGAACGGCTCGCCGCCGCCGCACCCTGGTACCGCGCGCACCTCGCGGCGAACCCTCCGGCGGGGCCGACGTTCCCGGCGCCGACGAGTTTTGCGAAGGAGATGCCAAAGCTGCGGGGGGATGCGGCGGAATCCGTGCGTATGCGCCCATCCGGGGCTTAGCGTCGGAACGTCATCGGACCGCCACACACCGGTCATCCGACCGTCCCGACCGCCTCGAAGGAGCCACGCCCACCCATGTGGTTCGTCACCCCTCACCCTCAGACCGCCCCCGCGGCACCGTCCGGACCGCACGCACGCCCAGGCCCACTCACCCGGGCGGGCGGTGGGCGATGAAACAGGAACGGGCCCAGCAGACCCACCGGGCACTGCTCCGGGCCGCCGCCGCCGAGTTCGACGAGCACGGCTACGCGGGCACCTCGCTGGCCCGCGTCAGCCAGGCCGCCGGCGTCACCATGGGGGCGCTGACCTTCCACTTCCCGTCCAAGGCGGCCCTGGCCGACGCGGTCCGGGCGGACGCGGCCGCGCTCACCAGGGCGGCGGTGGAGGCCGGTTCGGGGCAGGCGCCGCCCCGCTCAGGGGACGTGGCGGAGCTGACGGACACGCTGACCCGGCTGCTCCAGGAGGAGTCGAGCGTCCGCGCCGCGGCCCGGCTGACCTGGGAGCAGCCGGAATCGGCCGGCAACTGGCACGCGGGCTGGAGCCCCGACCTGCGCGACCGGCTGGCCCGGGAGCGGACCGGCGCCGGGCAGCAGGCCGCAGCGGGGTCCGGGGACCTCGACACCCTCGACACCCTCGATCTGGAGACGCTGGCGCACTGCCTGGTGGTGGGCGCGGAGGCGCTGCGGCGCGGCGTCGTCAGCCTGGGCGGAGGTGTTCCGGCCTCCGAGGAGGAGACCCGTCAGCGGCTGCGACGGCTCTGGCGGCGCGCGGTGGCGGGGCCGCCGGCGCCCGGCGGGGCGGCCTGACACGGCCCACCCCGGGCGGGACCGGCCGTCCCGCCCTCGGCCGCTCGCACGGCGGCCCCGCCTGACGCGTTCTCGACGCCGGGCACGGCGCCCCGCCTGGCGCGTTCTCGACGGTGCGCCCGGCGGCGCCCCGCGCCGCAGGCGCCGTCCGACCCACCGCCCGCGCCTCAACCCACCGCCCGTACCGGCAGCCTGACGCCGGTGCGGGCGGTTTCGCGTGGGCGGGCGGAGCCGCGGACGGCGCCCCGGACGAGGGGCGCGGACTTGCCAAAACCGGCCCAGCGCCCACCGGGGACTCAAAAACAAAGCGATCGTTCGCTATTCTTTTGAGGACGGCACCTCACGGCACCTCACGATCCCGGGGAGCTCACATGGACGCGCAACCCTTCTCACCTGCCGGCGAAGCCGCGGTCTCCCGGTTCGCCGAGCAGGTCTTCGCCCACCTCGCCCGGATAGACCAGCGCCGCTGGGCCCGGGCCTACCTGCACGGACTGCTGGCCGCGCCCGGCCGCAAGACGCTGTCGAACATGGCCGCGAGCCTGTCGACCGGGTCCGCGGCGGCCACCGCCTCGCTCTCGCTCCAGCAGTTCATCAACGGCAGCCCCTGGGACTGGCGCCCGGCCCGCCGCGTGCTCGCCGGCCTCGCCGCCGGGGACCGGCCGGTCCGCGCCTGGACCGCCACCCTGGCGGTCATCCCCAAGCGCGGCGACCAGGCGGTGGGCGTCCACCGCCGGTTCGTCCAGGAGGCCGGACGCACCATCAAGTGCCAGGCCGCACCCGGACTGTTCGTCGCCACCGACCGGGACGCCGTCCCGGTGGACTGGTCCCTGCTGCTCGACCCGGAGTGGACGGCCGACCCGGACCGGCGGGCCCGTGCCCGGATCCCGGAGACCGCCGCCCCGCGCCCGGTGGGCGAGTTGCTGGTCGAGATGGTCGACCGGCTCGCCGCCCACCGGCCGGTGGCCCCGCTGGTCGCCGACCTCACCGTGGTCGACGACCCGGTCCGGCTGGCCGCCGCACTCGCCCGCCGTTCCGTCCCGTACGTCCTGGAGGTCCGGCCCAACCAGGCCGTCCGGCCGGTGCTCCAGGCCACCACCGGACGCCACGGGCGGGTGCAGCAGAGCACCATGCCGGCCGAGGCGCTGTTCCCGCGCCGACGGCCGCGGACGCCGGGGGCCCCGCAGCCGGTGCTGCGCGGCGCGCCCGTCCTGCTGCCGGGCCCGCCCGGCGCACCGGGCGCGGCGGGCGGGCCGGTGCACCGGCTCTGGGCGCACGGCGGCGGACCCGGCGGGCCCCGGCGGTACTGGCTCACCAACCTGGCCGAGGACGCCCCGGCCGTGCTCACCCTGCTCGGCACCGCGACGACCACCCGGACCGCGGTGGACCGGCTCGGCGCCGACTTCGGGCTGCTCGACTTCTCCGGCCGCTCGTACACCGGCTGGCACCACCACATGACGCTGGTCTCGGCCGCGTACTCGCTCGGCCGCGACCTGGCGGAGCCGGCCGGGGAACGCGGTGCCCGCACCCTGACCGGCGCCCTGACCGGTGCGCCGGCCGACGCCCGGATCGACGCCCGGATCGGCGGCCGAATCGACGCCCGGATCGGCGGTCGCACCGGCGAGGAGAACCTCCGGAATTCCGCCTAGCGGACCGCCCGGCACGACTTGCCGAACACGTCCGAACCGGATTGACCGGAATCGGCGGCACCGCCGAGAATTCTGGTACCGGCCACCGGGAAACAATCCCGGAAACACCGGGGAATCCACCGGACGAAAGCACCGAGAAAGGAGGTGAAACACCGTGGACGCAGCCGCGATCGAATCCCCGACCGACGGTCTCCCGAATCTCCTGGGCGACCACATATTCTCGTCGTTCGACCGCGCCGACTACCGCATCAAGGCCGAGGAATACCTCCGCGGCCTCCTCGGGACAGCCGGCCGGAAATCCATCAGCAACATCGCCCGGACGCTCGGCGACCCGGGGGCGGTCCAGCGGCTGCACCACTTCATCCGCAACTCCCCCTGGGCCTGGGCACCGGTCCGGGAGGCGCTCGCGGCCAGGCTGGTCGAGGCGTGCACCCCCCGCGCCTGGCTGGTCCGGTCGATGTTCATCCCGAAGTCCGGCACCCGGTCGGTCGGTGTCGGCCGGCGTTACGTCCCCGAGCTGGGCCAGCTGGCCGGCGCCCAGCAGGCCGTCGGCCTCTGGTACCTGGCCCCGCGGCTCAACGCGCCGGTCGACTGGCAGCTCCAGCTGACGGACCCGCCCCACCGGGCCGTCGCCCCGGGCGCCACCGGCCCGGCCGGGGACTCGCTGGACCGGCAGGCCGCGCTGCTCGGACCGCTCGCGGACCGGCTGCCGGCCACCGCCTCGGCCACCCTGATCTGGGACGGCTGCCCGGCCGAACCGGGCGGGCTGTTCGCCGCCGGCCGGGCACTCGGCCTCCGGGTGGCCGTCCGGGTCGACCCGACGACCCGGCTCACCCCGGTCACGGCCCCCACCCGTGACCGCGGCCGGCCGCTCCCGGCGTACCAGCTGTTCGCCTCCGCCGGGGCCCGCCGGCTGGCCGGCACCTCGGGCCCGCCCGGGGTCGAGGCGCACGTCGTCCGGGTCGCCCTGCCGCCCACCGGACCCGAACTGCTGCTCTACGCGGAGTCCGGGGCGCGTCCCACCGCGTTCTCCGGGTTCTGGCTGACCGATTCCGGGCCGGACCGGGCCGCCGAATTCCCCCGCCTCTTCCGACTGGCCGGCGGCGTCGAGGAGGACCGCACCACCATCGGCGAACGGGTCGGCCTCCGGGATTTCGAGGGCCGCTCCTTCGAGGGCTGGCACCGGCACATGACGCTCGCCTCGGCGGCCTACGCCGCCGTCGCGCTCGGCCGCCGCCCCGGATAGCCGGCGCACCCACCGGAAACCCGCCCCGGCTCCGGCCGGCCCGATTGCTTCACCACCTCTCCCCCCGCACCCGCACCGCACCGCAGTGAATTCACCGATGCCTTCACAAGGGAAAAGGACATGCTTGTCTTCGACAATTATCCGAGCGGTCTCACCTACAGCCAGTCCTCGAAGTCCTGGCGGGTGCGCGCGGTCAAGCCGGTCGAGTACGAGGTGCGCGTCTGCGACGGCGTCTTCGATCCGGCGAGCACCGCCCTGGTGGAGAACTCCGCCGGAACCGCGGGCGGCAACCGCCGGTTCGTGGTGATCGACGCGGAGGTCGACCGCCTGCACGGCGACCGGGTCCGCAGCTACTTCGAGCACCACGGCGTCGACTACTTCATGCAGGTGGTCCGCGCCGACGAGACCCTCAAGGAGTTCGAGACCGCCTCGGACATCGTGGTCGCGCTGGACTCCTTCGGCCTGGACCGCCGGCGCGAGCCGATCATCGTGATCGGCGGCGGCGTCCTGATGGACATCGTCTGCCTGGTCGCCAACCTCTACCGCCGGGGCACCCCGGTGGTGCGCGTCCCCACCACGCTGATCGGCCTGGTCGACGCGGGCGTCGGGGTCAAGACCGGGGTCAACTTCAACGGCCACAAGAACCGCCTGGGCACCTACTTCGCCCCCGTGCTCACCCTGCTCGACCGCTCCTTCCTCGCCACCGTCGAGCGCCGGCACATCGCCAACGGCATGGGCGAGATCCTCAAGATGGCGCTGATCAAGGACGCCCGGCTGTTCGCCCTGCTGGAGCAGCACGGCCGGTGGCTGGTCGAGCAGAAGTTCCAGGACGACTCCCGCCCGGGCGACCCGGCCGGGGAGGTGATCCGCCGGGCCATCCACGGCATGCTGGAGGAGCTGCAGCCCAACCTCTGGGAGGCCGAGCTGGAGCGGATCGTCGACTACGGCCACACCTTCTCCCCCACGCTGGAGATGCGCGCCCTGCCGGCCCTGCTGCACGGCGAGGCGGTCTCCGTCGACATGGCGCTCACCACGGTGCTCGCCTGGCGCCGCGGACTGGTCGACCTGGAGCAGCGCGACCGGATCCTCGGTGTGATGCGCTCGCTGGAGCTGCCCAGCTGGAACGAGCTGCTCGACGCCGAACTCCTCGACGCCGCCCTCCAGGACACCGTCCGCCACCGCGACGGCCAGCAGCGGCTCCCGCTGCCGGTCGGCATCGGCGACGCGGTCTTCGTCAACGACGTGACCCGCGAGGAACTCGCCGTCGCCGTCGAGGACCTGAGGGTGCTCGACGCCCGGGAGCTCAGCCGTGTCTGACCCGACGACCCGACCGTCGGCACCGGTCACCGGGCCGACGCCCCGCGGCCCGATCGTCGCGGACACCCGGGACGCCTCCGAGATCTACGGCGTGCACGGCGCCCCCGGGCTCACCTACTGGAAGGCGCTCGCCGGCCGGCAGCACCTGGAGGCCGAGGTCGAAGCGATCGAGGTCGCCCGGATCCCGCCCGGCGGGCTGAGCGGCGAGCACCGCCACACCCGCACCGAGGAGATCTACTTCATCCTCCGCGGCCACGGCGAGTTCCTGGTCGACGGCGAACCGCGCCCCGCCCGCCCCGGATCCCTGCTGCTCACCGGGATCGGCACCGTGCACGGCCTGCGCAACACCGACGCCCCCGCGGGCGTCACCGACCCCGGCTACGGCAGCGCCCCCGAGGGGCACCTGGAGTGGCTGGTCATCGAGATGCCGGCCCCGGCCACGTCCGAGGTCCTGCACGGGCTGGAGCCCGGCCCCACGACCACCCGCCTGCGCGAGAGGAAGACCGAGACGATGAGGCTGCACGACCTGCGGGAGGAGAAGGCGGTCGACCCGGCCGGCGTCTTCACCGGTCCGCTGCGCCTGGTGGAGATCCGGGAGCTGGCGGCCGGCGCCTCCGCCGCGTACAGCTCGCACGACGGCGAGCACACCGTGTTCGTGCTGACCGGCTCCGGCACCGCCACGGCCGGTTCCACGGAGGTGGAGGTCGCGGCGGGCACGGCGGTCACCCTGCCGTTCGGGGTGGACGCGGTGATCACGGCCCACGAGGGCGGCCTGGAGTTCTTCCACGCCGAACTCGCGGTGCCGGGACGGGCCGAGCGGTGATCGTCAGCCGCGCGCTCCGGCCGGTGGACTGCGCTCCGGCCACCGTCGGGCCGCAGCAGCGGACCTGGTCCTGCCTGGCCCGCCGGGGCATGCTGCACAGCGAGACCGAGACGGTCGACCTGTGGCGGCTGCCGCCCGGCGACACCCTGGTCCACGAGGTCCACGACGGGGTCGAGGAGGCCCTGTTCGTCCTCGCCGGGAGCGGCACCGCCACCCACGGCCTCGACGAACTCCCGGTCGCGGAGGGCGCCTTGCTGCTCGCCCGGCACGACTCCGAGATCACCGTGACGGCCGGCCCGGACGGGCTGCGGCTGCTGAGCACCCGCGTCCTGCCGCAGCCGCTCAGCGCCGCCCTGCCGCCCAGAATCCCCCAACTCGGCTGAACCGCGCCGTAACAGACAGGAAGTGGGAAGAGTTCCATGCGTAATCTCAGTCGCCGCACGTTCGTGGCCGGTGCCGGTGCGACCGTCGGCGCCGCCACCGCGGGCGGGCTGCTCGCCCCGGCCACGAGGGCGGTCGCGGAGGACGCCGGTCAGGCGTCCAGAGCGGTGCGGAACGGGGACCTGATCACCGTCACCTCCGAGAATCCGCGCTACATCGACCTGATATCCGGCTTCAACCCGCGCTGGGAGGCCAAGCCGAAGGGCGTCCGGCTGCCGCGCACCACCGCCCAGGTGGTGCAGGCCGTCCAGGACGCGGCCGACAAGCGGCAGCGGCTCACCGTCCGGGGCGGCGGGCACTGCTACGAGGACTTCGTCTACAACCCCGAGGTCGAGATCGTCGTCGACATGAACCTCATGGACGCGGTCGGCTACGACCCCGGCCGCCGGGCGTTCGAGGTCGAGGCCGGGGCCACCCTGCTGAAGGTCTACCAGACCCTGTACGAGGGCTGGGGGGTCACCGTCCCGGGCGGCGTCTGCTACGCGGTCGGCGTCGGCGGGCACGTCCAGGGCGGCGGCTACGGCAACCTGTCCCGCAAGCACGGCCTGGTGGTCGACCACCTGTACGCGATCGAGGTCGTCACCCTCGGCGCCGACGGCCGGGCCCGGGCGGTCGTCGCCACCCGCGAGCCGGGCGACCCGCACCGCGACCTGTGGTGGGCCCACACCGGAGGCGGCGGCGGCAACTTCGGCGTCGTCACCCGGTACTGGTTCCGCTCGCCGGACGCCACCGGCAGCAACCCCTCGGACCTGCTGCCCAAGCCGCCGGCCGAGGTGCTGATCGCCATCCCGAGCTGGTCCTGGGAGAACATCACCCAGCGCGGCTTCAGCGACATGGTGCGCCACTACGGTGCCTGGTTCGAGCAGAACAGCGCCCCCGACTCGGTGTACAACGGCCTGACCAGCTGGCTCTTCCTCAACCACAAGGTGTCCGGCAGCCTGGTCCTGCTGCTCCAGGTCAACGGCGACGTGCCGCAGGCCGAGCAGCGCGCGAACGACTTCGTCCAGGGCCTCAGCAACGCCCTCGGCGTGCCCCACCAGGGCGAGGTCGTCCGGCTGCCGTGGCTCAAGGCGGTCAAGTACATCGGCACCATGGACGCGACCCAGACCAACCCGCAGCTGCGGGCCGGCCACAAGTCCGCGTACATGCGCCGGGGCTTCCCGGAGAACCAGATCGCGGCGATCTGGAAGCACCTGACCCGCACCGACTACACCAACCCGCGCGGCGGCGTCGCGGTGATCTCCTTCGGCGGCCGGATCAACAGCGTCGCCGCCGGCGCCACCGCCCTGCCGCAGCGCGACGCGATCTTCAAGCTGCTGTACCAGACCTACTGGACGGCGCCGGCCGACGACGCCCCCAACACGGCCTGGCTGCAGGAGTTCTACCGCGAGGTGTACGGCGACACCGGCGGCGTCCCGGTCTCCAACCGGGTCACCGACGGCTGCTACATCAACTACGCGGACCGCGACCTCGGCGACCCGGAGCAGAACACCTCGAACGTCCCGTGGAGCACGCTCTACTACAAGGACAACTACCCGAGGCTGCAGCGGATCAAGCAGCAGTACGACCCGAAGGACTTCTTCCGGCACCGCCAGTCGATCCGGCTGCCCGGGAGCACCCGGTGAGCGCGCCCACCAGGGAGGGGCTCTCCCGGCTGCCGTCGCTGACCGGCATGCGGTGGATCGCCGCGCTGCTGGTCTTCCTGACCCACGTGTCGGTCGCCAAGCCGTTCGACCGGCCCGGCCTGAACGACTTCATGTCGACGTACCTCAGCCGGGCGGGCTTCCTCGGCGTCGGGTTCTTCTTCGTGCTGAGCGGCTTCGTTCTCACCTGGTCGGCCCGGGACGGCGACCGGCCCGCCGCCTTCTACCGCCGCCGGCTCTTCAAGCTGTACCCCAACCACGCCGTCACCTGGCTGGTCGGGCTGCTGCTGATGGCCCGGGCGGGGGCGGAGCTGACCACCGCCGGGACGGTCCCCTCGCTGCTGCTGCTGCAGAGCTGGATCCCCTCCCTGGAGGTGATCGGCGGGACGAACGGCCCGAGTTGGTCGCTCGCCTGCGAGGTGCTGTTCTACCTGAGCTTCCCGGTGCTCCTGCCGCTGGTGAAGCGCATCCGGCCGGAGCGGCTCTGGCTCTGGGTGGGCCTGGTGACGGCGGCGCTGTTCGCCCTCCCGCTGCTCGCCCAGCTGCTCCCGGGGAGCCCGGACTCGCCCTGGCAGCCGCTCTCCTTCTGGCGGTACTGGTTCGTCTACTTCCTCCCGGCCTCCCGGCTGCCGGAGTTCGTGCTCGGCATCCTGCTGGCGCGGATCGTCCGGACCGGGCAGTGGGTGGCGATCGGCTGGCCGGTGGCGGCCCTGCTCACCGCCGGCGGCTACGCGCTGATGATCACGCTGCCGGACGCCTGGGGCATGGCCGCGCCGACCGCGCTGCCGGTCGCACTGCTGATCGCCGCGGTGGCCGCCAAGGACGCCGCGGGGGTGGGGACGCCCTTCGCCGGCCGGACCATGGTCTGGCTCGGCGAGGTCTCCTTCGCCTTCTACATGGTCCACTTCCTGGTCATCCAGTACGGACCGCTGGGCCTCGCGGCGACCGGATCGGCCGGCGCGAACACCTGGGACACCCCCGGGGCCCTGGGTGTCATGGGGATCACCCTGGCGCTGAGCATCGTCCTCGGCTGGGCGCTGTACCGCCTGGTCGAGGTGCCGGTGATGCGTCGATGGGGTCGGTCCCGGCCCGCCACCCGACCGGCCGCGGCCCCCGCCGCAGCCGCCGGGGCCGCGGGAACCACGGGTACGGCCGGAACCACCGTGCCCGCCCCGGCCGCCACCGCGGCGGCCGAGTAACGGGCACCGGGGCGGAGCGCTACACCAGGGCCGGCTCCGCCGCCTCCCGCCGGGCCGCCGCGACGATACCCGCCAACGCGGCCCGGCTCGCCCCGAGCGACAGCATCTGCCGGTCCAGCAGGTCCAGCCGGTGCTCCAGCACCTCCAGCATGCAGGGCGCCACCGAGCCGTCGCCGCTCACGCAGGGCAGCACGTCCCGGATGGCGCTGGTCGAGAGCCCCGCCCCCAGCAGGGCCCGGATGTTCCGGACCACCGCCGGCGCGTCCTCCCCGTACCGGCGGTGGCCGCCCTCGCGACGGTGGGTCTCCAACAGGCCCTGCTCCTCGTAGTACCGCAGCAGGCGGACGCTGACCCCGGTCGCCGCCGCCAGCTCACCGATCCGCATGTGACACCCCTCACATCCACTTGAATCTCACACGAATGGGAGATTGTACCGTGACCAGCATGACGAACACCGAGATCACCGCCCAGATCGACCGTCAGTCCTTCTCCGTCGGAGGCGACCTGACGGTCCGCCGGATCGGCTACGGCACCATGCGCCTCGCCGACACCCCGGACATCAAGCCGACCGAGGCGATCGTCTGGCACGCCCCGACGCCGCGCGCCGACGCCGTCGAGGTGCTGCGCTCCGCCGTCGAGCACGGCGTCCAGCTCATCGACACCGCCGACTCCTACGCCCTCGGCGGCAGCGAGGAGCTCATCGCCGAGGCGCTGCACCCGTACGCCCGGGACGTCGTGGTCGCCACCAAGATCGGCATGACCCGCCCGAGCCCCTCCGAGTGGGTCCCCGTCGGCCACCCGGCCTACCTCCGCCAGCAGGCCGAGCTGAGCCTGCGCCGGCTCCGCGTCGAGCGGATCGACCTGCTCCAGCTGCACCGGATCGACCCCGAGGTGCCGCTCGCCGACCAGATCGGCGCGCTCAAGCAGCTCCAGGACGAGGGCAAGGTCCGCCACATCGGCCTCTCCGAGGTCACCGTGGAGGAGCTGGAGCAGGCCCTGGAGATCGCCCCGATCGCCTCCGTGCAGAACTGGTACAACCTGGCGACCCGCCAGCACGACGCGGTGGTCGACTTCACCGCCGAGCGCGGCATCGCGTTCCTGCCGTTCTTCCCGATCGCCATCGGCGGCCACGCGGGCGAGGACAGCCCGGTCTCCGAGGTGGCCCGCGAGATCGGCGCCACCCCGGCCCAGACCGCGCTCGCCTGGCTGCTGCACCGCTCGCCCAACATCCTGCCCATCCCGGGCACCACCTCCGGCAAGCACCTCGCGGAGAACCTGGGCGCGCTGGCCGTCGAGCTGAGCCCCGAGCAGTACGCCCGCCTGGACGGCATCGCCGCCGCCGAGGCCGCCAAGGCCGCCGAGGCGGAGGCCGCCTCGGCGGAGTGACCGCCGCGCGCGGCGACCGCGGGGTGGTGACCGCGGTGCGATGACCGCCGCGCGCGAGGACGGCTGTGCGGTGGCTGCCGTACGCGGCGACCCGTGCGGTGACCGCCGTGCAGTGACCGCGGTGCAGTGAGCGCGGTGCAGTGAGCGCGGTGCAGTGACCGGTGCCCCACCCGGCGGCGTGCTCCGCCGGGTGGGCCGCCCACCGACCGGAAAGGGCCCCCCGCCCCCGTGGGGGCCCTTTCCGGTTTCCGCCCGCTCCCACCGGACGGGTCACCGTGCCGGCCTCCGCCGCTCCCGCCGGGCGGACCTCAGGACCGGCTCCCGCGCATCAGCCCCAGGTCGGTGACGTCCGCCGCCAGCGCCTTGAGCAGCGAGCCGGCCCGCTTGTCGTCGGGACCCAGCGCGATCAGCCGGTTCATGACGTACGAGACGCCCAGGCCGACCCGGGGCCACGCCTGGTTCGCCGAGCCGCCGCCCCCGTCGTGGCCGAAGGTCTCGCCGTCCGGACCGGGCCGCTCGGCCGTGCGCAGCCGGTACCCGCCGCCGCCGTACGCCATCACCACGTCGATCAGCTGGTCGGTCTTGCGGGCGTACACGCTGCGCGCCTCGTCCACGGTCTTCCGGGAGAGCAGCAGCGGGGTGTCGTCCTGCGGGCGGGCGGCGTCCTCGGCCAGGATCCCGTACAGCGTCGAGAACGCCCGCGCGGTGCCGCTGACGTTGATCGCCGGGATGAGCGCGGACCGCCGCTCCGGGCGGCCCCAGACGCCCTCGTCGTCCGGGAACGGCTGCGGGTTCTGCCAGATCCGCTGCGTCAGCGGGTCGTCGCTGTGGAAGAAACCGGTGAACTGGGGCAGGAAGTTGGTCCCGTAGGTGGTGCGGGCCAGCCGGGGCCAGTCCGCCGGGCCGGTGCCGTAGTGGATGTCGAGGTCCAGCGGAACGGCGATCTCCTCGCGGAAGAACCGGTCCAGCGGGCGGCCGTCCACCCGGCGGATCAGCTCGCCGACGATCCAGCCGGCCGACAGCGGCCCGTACAGGATGCCGTCGGCGCGCGGGTCGCTCTCCAGCTCCTGGGCGGCGATCAGCTTCGCCATCAGGATCGGGTCGTTGGCGTCGTCCTGGCTGACCGGGGCCCACGTGCCGGGCAGCCGCCCGGTGAAGGTGACCACCTCCCGGACGGTCACCGCTCCCTTGCCGGCCGCCGCGAACTCCGGCCAGTAGTGGGACACCGGGCGGTCCAGCTCGATGCCGCCTCGGTCCACCAGCTTCAGCAGCGCGGTGACGGTGATGCCCTTGCTCCCGGAGAAGATCGTCTGGAGCGTGTCCCGCTCCCAGCGCGCACCGGTCCGCGCGTCCGCCGTCCCGCCCCAGAGGTCCACCAACGTCTCCCGGCCCAGGTGGACCGAGAACGCGGCGCCCAGGTCGTCCCGTTCGAGCAGATTGCGCTCGAACTCGGCACGGACCCGCTCGAACCCCGGGGCCACCCGGCCGGCGACGTGCACCTCGGACGTGATCGTCATGTGAACCAGCTCCGCTCGAATACGTGAGGGAAATCCTCGATCGGCCCAACAGCAGAACACAGCCGCCGGGAATCGTGAACGCCCCGGGCCCCGGTTTGGCACCTTGACAAAGTCCACCGGAGCTCGTTGCCCCCCGCTGTCGGGCAGGCCCATTCTCGAATCAGTCGGCTGCGGACAGCCGACCGGAATTCCCGCCGGACCCACCCGCGGGATCCCCCGAAACGGGATCGACCGAAAGAGGATTCCCATGGCCAAGATTCCGGGCGCCAGGGCCGTCCACCACATCGCCTACACCGTGCCCGACCTCCGGCAGGCGGTCGACTTCTTCGTCGACGTCATCGGCGCCGAACTCGCCTACCGGCTCGGCCCGGTCGAGGACCCGGAGACCGACTGGATGGCCCGCAAGCTGAACGTCGACCCGCGCGCCTCGGCGAACATCGCCATGCTGCGCCTCGGCCCCAACGCCAACCTGGAGCTCTTCGAGTACACCGCCCCCGAGCAGGACCGCGAGCAGCCGCGCAACAGCGACGTCGGCGGCCACCACTTCGCGATCTACGTCGACGACGTCGACAAGGCCGCCGACTACCTGCGCAAGCACCCCGGCGTCACCATCCTCGGCGAGCCCGAGACCATCGAGGAGGGCCCGATCAAGGGCGACCGGTGGGTCTACTTCACCACCCCCTGGGGCATGAGCATGGAACTCATCAACATGCCCGCCGGGATGCCGTACGAGGACGCCACCGAGACCCGCCTCTACCTCCCCTCCGAATACTGGCCGGAGAGCTGACCGCCATGCCGGAGAAAAGCCCGGAAGGGCACCCGGAGAACGTTTCGGAAACGCCTTCCGGAAAAGGCTCGGCGAAGGCCTCCGGGAAAACCGGGGCGGACCGCCCGGCATTCCTCGCGCTGGCCCTCACCGCCTTCGTCGTCGGCACCTCGGAATTCCTCGTGGTCGGAATCCTCGGCCCGATCGCCGACGGACTGGGGACCGGGCTGGGCACCGTCGGGCTGCTGGTCACCGGCTACGCCCTGGGCATCTCCCTCGGCGGTCCGGGCCTCACCGCGCTGACCCTCCGGCTGCCGCGCCGCACCCTGCTGCTCGGCGCGCTCGCCGCCTACGTGGCGGCGAGCGCCGGAGCGGCGGCCGCCGGGAACGTCGCCGTCCTGCTGGCCGCCCGGTGCGCGGCCGGGCTCGCCCACGGGGTGATCGTCGGCGCCGCGACCAGCGTCGCCGTCGCCCTGGCCGGTCCCGGCCGGCAGGGGCGGGCCATCTCGCTGGTCTTCGGCGGCATCTCGGTCGCCACCGTGCTCGGCGTGCCGCTCGGCACGCTGGCCGGCCAGTGGCTCGGCTGGCGCGCCGCGCTCGCCGCCGTCGCCGCGCTCGGGGCGCTCGCCCTGCTGGCCGTCCGGCGGACCGTCCCGCCGACGGCGGCGATGGGCGCGGCGAGCCTGGCCGGACAGCTCCGGGGCGCGCTCTCCGGCCCGGTACTGGCCGTGCTCGGCATCGCCGTGGCGCTGTTCACCGGCCAGTTCACCGCGTACACCTACCTGGCCGGCTACCTGGAGACGGTCACCGGCGTCCCCGGCGGTCTGGTCAGCGCGTACCTGCTCGCCTTCGGCGCGGCAAGCGCCGTCGGCACCTTCGCCGGCGGCCGGCTGGCCGACCGCCGGGCCGCGGGCACGCTCACCCTGGGCTGCGCCGGGCTGACCGCCGCACTGCTCGCGCTCCACCTGTCCGGCCGCTCCGGGGCGGCGGTCGCGGTGATCGTCGCCTGCTGGGGCCTGGTCGGCTTCGGACTGGTCCCCGCCCTGCAGTCCCGGATCGTCGAACTCGCCGGTCCCGGCGGCGACTTCGCCGCCACCCTGGGCGTCTCGGCGGCCAACGCCGGGATCGCCGCCGGGGCCGCGCTCGGCGGCCGGACGGTCACCGCGCACGGCGTCGGGCCGGTGGTCCCACTCGCCGCGGCGATCTGCCTGGCCGCCCTGCTCGCGGTGGCGGCCAGCGCGCGGCTGCGGCCCGCCGTCCCGGCCGCCGCCTCCCCACCGTCCCCGCCCGCTCCCGGAACCGTGCCACCCATCCCGCACCCCCACCCCCTCGACCAGGAAAGGACCGTCCGAGCATGATCGGCACCCTGGAGCGCCCCCCGGTACGCACCGCCACGGGCCTCGGCGTCTGGTACCAGCACACCCCGTCCGGTGCCGCCGGCCACGACCGGATCCGCCGACTCGCCGAGAGCGGCCGGATCACCTCCGTCGCCCTCACCGGCCCCGCACCCGACCACGAACTCCGCACGCTCTGCGACCTGTTGGGCCCCATCCACAGGAGCAGCGCGGGCCGCGACGGACTCGTCTCCGTACCGGTCGCCGCCCGCACCCGCACCGCCTGCGCCCAGCTGCACGCCGCCCGTCGGCTCGCCACCGCCGTCGACCGCCCCAACCTGCTGCCCGCCCTCGCCGCCTCCGACGCGGGCATCGCCGCCCTCACCCCGCTGCTCGGCGAGGGCGTCGGCGTCCGGCTCGGCCCGGTGCACTCCACCGCCCGCTACCGGCAGGCCGTCCGGGCCCACCTCGACGGGCTCGAACTCGCCCGCTGGCGCGGCTTCGACCTCACCGTGCTCAGCTCCGTCGCGGCCTTCGGCGTCGGCGGCATCGACGTCGAGATCGACGCCCTGCTCGACCGGGCCGGCAGCCACGAGGCCAAGGCCCTGCGCGGCATGGCCGGGACGGCCGCCGCCCGGCTGGCCCGCCGGATCCACGCCGCCGCCCACGACCCCGAGGTCTCGGCCCGCTGGCGGGCCCTCGTCGCGGCCGGCGCCCGCCCGCAGCAGCTCGTCTGGACGCAGCTCTACCACGGCGTCCCCGGCCACCGGACCGACCGCTACCTGGACGGGCTCGCCGCGCCCGGCGACACGGTCGAACTCTGCGCCCCGGCCCTGGAGTCGCTCGACGGGCCGCTCCCCGCGCGGGCTCCGCGGAGCCCGCGCGAGGAGGAGGACGCGCACGCGTTCACCGAGCGGCTGGTCGCCTACCTGCGGTGGTTCGACATCCGCCACGAGTCCGTCCTGCACGCGCTCGACGCCTCGCACGCCCACGACTGACCGACCGACCCGTCCGACCGACCTCGTCCGCGCCCCGTCCGCGCCTCATCCGTCCTGTCCGCCCTGTCCGCCCTGTCTGCCCCAGGAGGGGGAACCCGCTCATGGCACCGCAGCTCCACCTGGACGTCGCACCGCCCGTCGCACCTGATCCGACCTCACCCCCCGTTCCACGCATGGCCCTCGCCACCGGCGTGGTGGCGCTCGGCGGGCTGCTGTTCGGCTTCGACACCGGCGTCATCTCCGGCGCACTGCTCTTCCTCAAGGACCAACTGGCGCTGAACGCCTTCCAGGAGGGCGCGGTCATCTCCGCGCTGCTGCTCGGCGCGGCGGCCGGCGCGCTGGCCGGGGCCCGTCCGGCCGACCGCTTCGGACGGCGGAAGGCGCTGATCGGCATCGCCGCCACGTTCACCGTCGGGCTGCTGCTCGCCTCGGTGGCGCCGGACTTCCCGACCCTGCTGGCGGCCCGGGCCGTCCTCGGCCTCGCGGTCGGCAGCGCGTCGACGATCGTCCCGCTCTACCTCGCGGAGATCGCACCGCCGGGACTGCGCGGGCGGATGATCACCGTGAACCAGATCCTGCTGACGGTGGGCATCCTGGTGTCCTACCTGGTGAACCTGGCCTTCGCGGACGGCGGCAACTGGCGGGCGATGTTCGCGGTCGGGCTGGTGCCGTCCGTGGCGATGCTGATCGGGACGCTGTTCATCCCGGAGACCCCCGCCTGGCTGGACGGCCGCACCCGGACGGTGCGGACCGACCGGCCGCGGGCACTGCTTACCACCCCGGGGGCACGGGCCGCGCTGGTCATCGGCGTGACACTGGCGGCGGTGCAGCAGTTCGGCGGGATCAACTCGATCATCTACTACGCGCCGAGCATCATGGCCCGGGCCGGGCTGCCGGCCACCGACTCGATCGGCTACTCGGTGGCGATCGGCACGGTGAACGTGCTGCTCACGATCGCCGCGATCCCGCTGATCGACCGGGTCGGACGGAGGCCGCTGCTGCTCTGGTCGCTGGGCGGCATGGCGGTGTCGCTGGTGGCGCTGGGCGTGGCACTCGGACCGGGCCAGTCCGGGCCGGTGGCGAACGCGGTCGCGCTGGTCGCGATGACGTCGTACGTGGGGGCGTTCGCGATCGGGCTGGGGCCGGTGTTCTGGATCCTGGCGGCGGAGATCTTCCCGCCCGAGTCACGGGCCCGGGGGACGGGGCTGTGCGCGCTGGTCAACTGGGCGGCCAACTTCGTGGTCGGCCAGGCCTTCCTGCCGACGGCGGACGCGGTGGGCGAGCGGTGGGTGTTCTGGTTCTTCGCGGCGGTGTCGCTGGGGGCGGTGCTGTTCGTGGCGCGCAGGGTGCCGGAGACGAAGAACCGTTCGCTGGGGGACATCCAGCAGGCCCTGGCCGCCCGATGAGCGCGGCCGGGGAGCAGCGGCCCGCCCCGCTCGCGGACGGTTCGACCCTCCTGGCCCGCTGGCGCGCCGGCCTTCCGCCGCCGCCCGCGCCACCGCAGCCCGAGGAGGACGAGTGACAGGCAGGCCCCGCCCGGTTCGGGCGGGGCCTGCCCGGGCTTCCGGCGTCGGCGTCGGCGTCGGCTGCGGCGGAGAAAGGTTTCCCGCCCGCACGACATCCTGACGTCTCGCGTAGTCATGAGGGGTATGCACGGGGATCACAGCACAAGGGGACGGGCGGCGACCGAGTGAAGTCAGCACAGGAGGACGAGTACCTGGAGTTCGTGGCCGCGAGGGCGAAGGCGCTGTACCGCTCGGCGTACGTCCTCGCGGCCGGCGACGCCCATCTCGCCGAGGACCTGGTCCAGGAGACCCTCAGCCGGGTGTACGTGCACTGGAAGCGGGTGGCCGGCGCGGACAACCCGGCGGCCTACGCCCAGACGGTCCTGGTCCGCGCCTTCCTCAGCCTGCGGCGCCGACGGAGCACCGGCGAGCGCCCCGTCGGAACCATGCCCGACGGTGCGGCGGCCGGCCCGGACACCGCCCTGCGGCTCACCCTGCTGGACGCGCTCGCGCAACTGCCGCCCCGCGACCGGGCGGTACTGCTGCTGCGCTACTGGGAGGACCGCAGCATCGAGGAGACCGCCGGGATGCTCAGGCTGAGCAGCAGCGCGGTCCGCTCCCAGGGCACCCGGGCACTCGGCAGACTGCGCGTGCTACTCGGCGACAGCCTGTCCGACCTCGTCCCGCACTGAGCACCGGTGCCGGTGCCGGTGCACGCGGGTCAGAGCCGCTACGAAGCCCCCATCAGCGACAGAACAAGGTGACCGCCAGCATGCCGTTCGAAGCAGACCTCGCACACGCCCTGGACCGCACGACCGACTCCCTCGAACCCGACATCACCACGTTCCTGAACGGAGCCGTCGAGCGCGGGCGGAGCCGCCGGCGCAGGCGCCGGGCCGGCGTCGCCGCCGGGGTCGGCGTCTGCGCCGCGATCGCGGCAGCCGCCCTGGTGCTTCCCGGCACCATCGCGGGGATGCGCAGCTCGGGGTCCGACATCGAGCCCGCGGCGCTGGCGATGCCCCGTTCCGCGATCACCGACGCCCAGATGATCCAGGCCCTGGAGCAGACGCTCCCCGAGGGCCGGTTCAGCCAGGTGACCGGGCAGAGCAACAACCCCTCCGACCCGTCCGCCGGGCACGTCGCCAACGCTGGCCTGGTCGTCGACGACGGTCACGGCGCCGCCTACGTCGGCGTCTCGGCCGTGCGGCTCAAGCTGCCGCTCAGGGACGGCGACGGGCTGAGCTGCGAGCGGACGCCCCCACGGGCCAAGGGTGACACCTGCAAGGTGAGCGAACTGCCGAGCAGTGCCGCAGTACCCGGCGGGGCCCTGGTGATGTCGGAACAGAACGCGGCCGAACACCCGGCCCGCGCCGACACCGCGCGCCGCTGGACGATCACGGTCACCCTGAAGTCGACCGGTGCGCAGCTCCAGCTGGTGGAGTGGAACAGCACCGGCGGCAGCAGTGACGGTACGACGCCGAAGCCGACCCGCGCCGCTCCCCCGCTCACCGAACAGCAGGTGGTGGCCGCACTCACCGGCCCCGTCTGGGCCCCGATCCTCGGCGCCGTCGGCTGACCGGTTGCCCTACGAGAAGGGAGCGACGGTGGCCCTGACCACCAACCGGCCAGGGCCACCGGAGCGCGGCTACTCAGACCTCGCCGAACTCCCCGGCCCGGACGGCGGCGAGGAAGGAAGCGAAGGCATCGGCGGGGAAGAGAAGAGTCGGCCCGTGAGGGTCCTTGGAGTCACGGACAGGAACAAGGCCGGGGAAGTCAGGGGCGACTTCGACGCAGTTCCCGCCGTTTCCGCTGTACGTGCTCTTGCGCCACCGGACGGCGGTGAGGTCGACGCTCGTCATGCGATAGCCCTTCCACGACGGAGTTAGTCCCACCACCAACACGGTACGCACGCCGAACCACCACACATAGCCCCGAACCAGCCGATGAACGACGATGGCCCTGACCGCCAACCGGCCAGGGCCATCGGAGCGCGGCTACTCAGACCTCACCGAACTCGCCGGACCGGAGAGCGGCGAGGAACGAGCCCCAAGCCTCGGCCCGAAAGACGAGCGCCGGACCAGACACATCCTTGGAGTCACGGACGGCCGCCAGCTCGGCGAAGCCGATCGCCATCTCAACGCAGTCGCCGCCCTGCTGGCTGTACGTACTCTTGCGCCACCGGACAGTGGCGAGGTCGACGCTCGTCATGCGATAGCCCTTCCACAAGGGAGTCGGTCCCACCACCACTCACGGTACGCGCGCCAAACGACCGGGTGAACCCCCGAACCGGCCGTCGCAGCGCGACAGCTCAGACCTCGCCGAACTCGCCAGCCCGGACTGCGGCGAGGAAGGAAGCGAAGGCATCGGCCGCGAAGAGGAGCGCCGGGCCCTCGGGGTCCTTCGAGTCACGGACAGGGACAAGACCAGGGAAGTCTGCGGTGATCTCGACGCACGTACCCCCGTTGTCGCTGTACGTCGACTTGAACCAGGAAGCACGAGACAGGTCTTCGAGTCGGAGCGTCATAGAGCCAATTCCTCCCGCGCTTTACGGACCATCGCTTGGGAAGCCCGCTTCGACAGCGCTTCCACCTGCAAACGATGGTAGTCCTCCTCCCAAGCGGCGACGGCGCCAGGCGTCCGCATGACATAGCCACGTTCAAGCGACTCGGAGTAGCCGACGACACTCCGGTCCGCGAAGGTCAGGAGCGTCATCGAGACCCGGAACGGAGCCTCCTCCGCAAGACTGAACGGCGAGATCTGGAGGATGATCCTCGGATTGGCGAACGAATCCTCCAGATGGGCGAGTTGCTCACGCATCACGGCGACTCCCCCTATCGGCCGACGGATGCAGCTCTCATCCAGTACCGCATGGAGCATGGGGGGCTCTGGCCGCTGGAGCAGCCTCTGTCGGTTGGCGAGAAACTTGAGCCGCTCATCGGCCTGCCCCTTGGTAATCCGCCCGCGACGGACCGCAGCCACTGCCAATGCCGCCGCGTACGAGCCGGTCTGAAGCAGACCAGGGACGATGTTCGCCTCGAAGACTCTGATCTGGGTGGCCCGCGACTCCTGGGCAGCATGTTCTGGAAACCCGTCCAGCAGAGCAGCTGCCTTGAGGCCCCACCACATCGTCTCCAACGTGCCCTCAGCACCCAGCACTTCATCGCACTTCTGTGCGAAGTCACGCGTGGGGGATTTCAGGGCTGTTTCTACAGCCGAGATGTGGGTGTCCGAGTAGCCGATCATTTTGCCTAGTTGATCTTGCGTCAGTCCAAGGTGTTCCCTTGACGTGCGGAGACGTCGACCGAAAGCAGCGCGAGGTGACGACTGAGGATCAAGCTTCTTCCGATTCAAGGAGCTTCTCCCTATTCCTCTTTGCCAGCTGGGAAGTTGAGGATCTAGCCATCGTACGGGAGCGTAAGCCAACCTGGATACACGCCGTGATGCTCAGAGAGCACAGAGCAACCTTCCCTGGAGGCCCCCAATGCCCAGCTGCCGCCGTATGCCCGTATACGCCCCCGTTGTCGGCGAGGTGGTGCGCGACCTCGGCCACCGTGCTCCCACCGGCGGGGTTGTCGAAGGGGTCTACATGGACACCCTCAACGGCCTCGCCTACCTCCGGCACGAGGGCGGCGGCTGCGAGTGGACCACCAAGCCCGAGCACGTCCA